>JABGPV010000011.1 GCA_018644785.1 Deltaproteobacteria bacterium
AGTAGAGGATTTTTTCATGGGCCGTGTGAGCAATAAGGTTCTTCATCTGGCCAAAAACATGGCCGTGTGGGTGGTGGATTAGAGTGTAGCGTTTGGTTTACCTATGATTAAAGTAACGGTTCCCGGGTTCAAAGATCCCCGGCACAGGCGGGGGAGTCCGTGTACACTGGAACAGTCTTTGTTGCCATACTGACAGGGGATATGATTATTGCCGCCTTGGTACAGGGATACATCTTTCAATCAATCGAAGGAGCACTATCCACGGGGTAGCGGGATGCTATGATTGAACAAATGGATCTATTCCCCATATTCATACATGCCTTGATGATCACCGTCTTTGTGTTTGTGATGATGCTTCTGGTTGATTTTATTGATGCCGCCAGTAAGAGACGCATGTCGGATATCATCAAGGGCGGTCCATGGCGACAGTATACCCTGGCATCTTTCTTGGGTTCGACTCCCGGCTGTCTTGGCGCTTTCATGAATGTGAGCCTGTATGTTCACGGATTGATCAGTTTTGGGGCCATCGTGGGCGGAATGATTGCCACCTCCGGGGACGAGGCGTTTGTCATGCTTTCTCAGTTCCCGGGAACAGCGCTGGTGCTTTTTTTGTTGTTATTCATCCTGGGCATCCTCTTCGCCTGGGTAAGCGATAAGCTTGTCCCGGTTTTTCGGATTGTACCGTGTGAATCGTGTGCAGATCTTGAGTGTGAAGAATGCCTGCCCGGCAACGCGCATGAGGAGAAAATAGGAGATATCTTCAGACCAGCCAATATCCTTAAGAATTTTCGTGCCATTTCCTTCACCCGCTTTCTTCTCCTTGTGCTGATTCTCTTTTTCCTGGGTTTAGTCCTGACCGGGACCCTCGGACCCTCCGCATGGGGATGGAAACGGATTACTTTTTTGTCCCTTTCAATAGGCACCCTATATATTATATCGCTTTGCTCTGAACACTACCTTCAGTCCCATATCTGGAAGCACATCATCAAGAAACATCTTTTCCGTGTCTTTTTATGGAGCTTCGGCGCTCTCCTTTTTGTGCACTGGGGCCTCGCATTCTGGAACCTCAATGCCATTATTCACGAGCATATGATATGGGTGTTGCTTCTCGGCGCTTTGATTGGGCTGATTCCCGAATCCGGGCCGCATCTGATATTCGTAATGATGTATGCACAGGGACTTATCCCTTTTTCGGTACTCTTCACCACCTCATTTGTTCAGGATGGACACGGGATGCTGCCCCTTCTTTCATACAGTCTGAAGGACTCCGTGCTGATCAAACTTTTTAATATCACTTTTGGACTTCTCAGCGGAGGGATCCTCTTTGCGCTGGGATTCTGAGCAAAGGTTTTTAAGCATGAGCGGTCGTCAGAGATAAATAAGCATATAATGGAGTGTGGGCCTAATGGAAAACAAAAACTGTACATCCCGCAAGTCATTTTTAGATGAAGCATCGCCGGAACGCTTTGAGGCTGTGATTCACAGTATCACCGATGGGGTCTTTACGGTTGATAAGGATTGGCGCATCACCTGCTTCAACCCTGCTGCCGAGAAGATCACCGGTGTGCCGAAATCAGAGGCAATGGGACAAAAATGCTATGAGGTTTTCAAATCAAATATATGCAAAGACGCCTGTGCCATGCAATATACCATTGAAACGGCCCATCCGGTGGTAAACCTGATGGTGTATATCACCGACAGGAAGGGCGCCCAGGTTCCTGTCAGCGTTTCTACGGCCCTTTTCAGGGATAATAAAGGTGAATTAATCGGTGGCGTAGAAACTTTCCGAGATCTGCGGCAGGTCGAAGAATTACAAAAAAAAATAGGGGAGAAATATTCTTTTGAGGATATTATCAGTAAAAACAAAAAGATCAGGGAGATTCTGGATATCCTCCCCACCGTGGCAATGAGCGAAAGCAGTGTTCTAATCACAGGAGAGACCGGAACAGGCAAAGAGCTTTTCGCCCGCGCGCTTCACAACTTGAGCGAACGTGCCGGCAAGGCCTTTATCGCCGTCAATTGCGGCGGGTTTCCTGAAACCCTTATCGAGTCGGAGCTCTTCGGCTATGAAGCCGGTGCTTTCACGGGCGCCGCAAAAGCCAAGCCGGGCCGTTTCAAGTTGGCCGAGGGAGGAACCCTTTTTCTCGACGAAATCGGTGACCTGCCTTCCCTCCTGCAGGTTAAGCTGCTGCGGGTGCTTCAGGAAAAGGCCTACGAGCCCCTCGGGGGCGTACAAACCCAAAAGGCTGATGTCCGAATCGTGGCCGCAACAAACCGCAACCTGGAGGCAATGGTCGCGGAGGGCACTTTCAGACAGGATCTCTATTACCGGGTGAATGTGATCAAGCTGGAAATTCCACCGCTCCGCCATCGGATGGAAGACGTTCCCCTATTGATAGACCACTTCCTTAGACATTTTTCAACGCTTCACGACAAAGATATCAATGGTGTTTCTCCCCGTGCCTTGAATGTCCTGATGAGCCATAATTATCCCGGGAATATCCGGGAATTAGACAACATGATCGAGCATGGCTGCGTCCTCTGCCAGGGGGGAATGATTAGAACGGAAAACTTACCCGATTGGATCCACCAACCCACAGAGACCCTGGGGGCCGATTTAAGCCTGGAAGAAGTGGAAAAACAATTCATCATTTCGGTCTTGAAAAAGAATGACTGGAACCGGCTCGCAACGGCCAATGATTTGAAAATCCATAAAACCACCCTGTTCCGCAAGATCAAAAAATTAGGCATTCAACTCCCCGACCAGGATGGCCGCTCGTCCAGAAATAGTTAGGGTAGCAGATTTGCACTCAGGGGAGCGAATCGAGTAGCAGTTCTGCTCCTGTCCCTTGGCCTCCATTTTTTCTACTTTCATTTCAAAACACCATAACCGCCTGAATAAACATGCAAAACATATCATGGGCGCTGAACCGCATTTTGTGGCATGAATTATGCTCATATAGAACAGTGAAAGCAGCATAAACCATAAACCACCAACAAAAAAGGAGAACACCATGGCTGATGACAAGAGACAAAAGATGACCACCGATACCCACCAACCGGCTCGTCCCTTGAAATTTTTTAAGGACACAGGAAATTGCGGCTGGCTCTGCGACAAGGACATTGACCCTGAGAAGGATTTCCGGGAGCAGGGTTGCTGGAGTTGTGACGAGATGGCATTTCCCGACGGCGGGCGCTAAACCGTTGCACGTGGGATATCCTCAACCGCCTGGCGGATCACACTGCTCTGAGGGTGGTCTGCCAGGACATGCCAAGGGGATATATAAAACACTCATTAAGGATAAGGAGACTTCGTTATGTATAAAAAAATATTGTTTTGCGCATGCCTCACGGAATTCTGCGAGCACGTATTTAAATTCAGTCTTAAAACGGCCAAAGACAACGACGCAAGGCTCTGGATCTATCATGGGCTGGGACGTCTTAACATGAGTGAAGATGAGGTTACAAACGCCGTAAAGGATGCTGAGATACGGTTGGGTGAACTTTTTGGGGAAAAAATGAAGCAGCAGGGTTTCGACAATTATGCCATCAATGTCTCGGACGGTGACGTCGTCAGTGAAATTACAAAACTGGCAAGGAACATAACCGCTGACGTAACGATTATGGGAACGTCTACGAAGCCCCCCCTTGCGGCGGGAGAAAGCGTAACCATGAGTCCTTTGGGAACGGTTACCGCCGAAACGCTCCTCTGGACCCCCTGCCCGGTACTGGTAGTTCCCCCCGCAATGGTACCAGGACTTGCAAGAAGAAAATAACGCTCATTAATCCATTTGAGTATTAACATGCGAGGTGGAAATATGGATATCAAGAAATTGCTGTGGCCCAATGACCTGTCCGAATGTTCCGAAAGGGCGCTTCCCTTTGTCAAATCCCTGGCCAAAAAATACGATGCGGAGGTCCACGTCCTTTATGTCTTACAAGATTTGACCAAACGTGGGGCCTGGTATGGGGATTTCGACCCATCCCGCATCAAAAAGCTTCAGCAATGGGAAGAAGAAACTGCAAGGAAGCGGCAGGCCGAGCTTTGCAAAAAACATTTTGAGGATTGCGATAAGTTTTCAAAGCATATTCGCATTGGCGATCCAGCCCAGGAGATTCTCAAAGTGGTTGAAGAAGAAAACATGGACATGGTCGTGATTTGCAGAAAAGGAGAAAAAGAAAACAACCAGTTTAAGATGGGCGGTGTAGCGGAAAAGATTGTCAGAAACGCGCCCGTATCCGTTGTTACCGTTCCACAAGGTGATGAGAAATGAATGCTTTTGGCGAGATTGCAAAAGAGGTCTGGGTTATTGAGAAAAATCCAAAAGCGGGTGGTCTGCCAGGACATGCCAGGGGGTGAAAACCGTGTACCATCATGGCACAAAAACAGATTATCCATCGGCCGAAACTCAAACAGAGGCCGGTCTGAAATTTGCTAGAGGAGGCCGGATCGAGGAGGCCGTAGCGGCATTTACCCGGGCCATCGAACTGGACAGCAGCCGATGGGAGGCGTATCGGCTCCGGGGGATCGCCTATGCCCGGCTGGCGCAACATCCATCGGCCATCAGGGACTTTAATGTGGCCCTCCTACACAATCCCGAATGTGCCGGATGCCTGTATGAACGGGGAACCGTAAAAATGCTTTCCGGGGAGATGGCAGAGGCCGTGGAGGACTTTTCCAAATGTCTGGAACTCGACCCTGAACATGCGGCGGCATATTCGTCTCGTGCAGGGATTCGCATGAGGGAAGGGCTTTACCAGGAAGCGCTGGAGGATATTAGTAGCGCCCTATTGCTCACACCGCAAAATCCTGATTATTTGCACAACCGGGCCGTGATCCTGGCAGCTTTAGGGCATTACGGAAAAGCGATACGGGACTATGAGCGTGTGATAGAGATCAACCCAAGAAGCGCGGGCTCATATAATAATTTAGCCTGGCTCCTTACCATGGCAGACGACCCTTCATATCGCGACTGCACAAAGGCGATCGCTTATGCCGGAAAGGCTCTGGAAATGGGGAAAAACGGCGCCTGGATGGATACGCTGGCTGCTGCTTATGCGGAGTGTGGCGAGTTTGAAAAAGCAGTGAGTATCGAGACAGAAGCCTACAAATTATCCAGGCCACCCAATGAAAATTTTAACAAGCGGATTGAGATCTACAAAACGGGCAAGACCTATGCGCAGTGGCGGGAAACTGAGCGATTAAATTAACGGAAAAGCCAATATTCGGCAAGGTGATGAGAAATAATGGCGGAAGATATAACCATGGGTATTATTTCGTTTCAACGTATGGACAACCTGTATATAATGCCCCAAAATAAAAGGACGTCTTGATTTGAACCGTTTCGCGACGGCGCTGGACTTTTAAAATTGCCTCAAAAAAACATTTTTGGAGCGAAGAGATGAAACCAGAAGAAGAGGCCGCTTTACACCATAAGAACCTGCTCATGGATCAGCTGGAAGCGCTGAAAACCAGGATTATGGGAATCCATGCGGACATCCCGTGCCTCAAAGAACGCCTGGAGTTAAGCAACCTGCTGCAGAAACTGTATGAAATCCGGGAAAGGCTCAACCAGCTGGAAAAAGCCCTGTTGCAAACACATCTCAAATGTTCCATCTCGCCGGGCATCCAGGTGCCGGGCCCGGTGATCCTGGCCCTTTCCCGGCTCAGCGAAAAGCGTCACGGGGCCATCATCGCCCTCGTCCAGGACGACAACCTGGACGACTTACTCGAGGGCGGCGTCCATATTAACGCACCCATCAGCGTACCCCTCCTGGAAAACCTGTTCTATCCCGGCAGCCCGCTGCATGACGGCGCCGTAATAATTCGTGACAACCGCATTCAAAAAGCGGGGGTGTTGCTGCCCTTGGCCCCTCATTCCCCCGAAATAGACCGTTTGGGTCTGGCCTCTCGTCACCGGGCCGCACTGGGGCTCAGCCGCGCCAGCGATGCCCTGGTGATTGTGGTGTCTGAAGAAAAAGGCTGGATTTCCATGGCATTGAAAGATCAATTATATCCCAACCTGGGCACTTTTGCCCTGCTGGAAAACCTGGGCAGCCCCAGGGAATAACAGGCCGGAAACACCGCCTGAAAATGATGACTTGAAAGGAGAAACAAAAGATGATTGACATGGTAGTGTTTCACAGTGGCAATCCCGGCTGAAGGAGTTGTCAGGCGGCCATAGGCGTGGCCGAAAAAATCAAGGAAAAAATGGGGGATGACATCCATCTGGGGATCTTTACCAATGATTCCATGGAGGCCATGAATTATAAACTCAGGAGTGCCACCACTGTGTTCGTAAACGGGGAGCAGCTTCCCTTGGAAACGGTGCTTTCCGTTGAAAAAATGTCGGCATATCTGGAAGGGCTTTCGTCCCGCTAAATAGTTTACATTGGCTTTCAAGCCGTCGCAACCCCAAAAAAAATCGCAAGTTGACCCCCGTGGTCAATTCGGGGATCAACTTGCGATTTGGAAGGGGGCAACGATATTTTAAGGAGGCTATGCCAAGCTTCGTGCCCGTGTGGTTATAAAGGTCGAGCAAGATACATGCCGAAAAACCAATATTGGGCCAGCCGCATGGCTATACCGATCAAACTACAGCTTTTATCATGATATTTAAGTGGGTTAGCGAATAGTATCGACACCCACAACTGAAATCCATAACGATCCAACCCGCCCGAATAATCCGCTTAACGCTTAACACATGTTAAAGAAATATTTGCTTAACAATTGAACATACAGACATCTATATTGGGGGGATGCTCAGGTAAAAAGGGCGAAAAAGCCTTTATTCACCTTCATTTATTGAAAATAACTTCTGACGGCATTGTTTTTGCATGATAACGGCTGGATGTTTGGGAGGAATCCGACGACATACTTTCGTGATGAGAAAATGAGATTGTCTCCATCCACAGAAGAAGTGAAATCCTGAAAAGGATGGTTTGTAACATATAACATAAAGCAAACAGGAGAGAAAAATGGCAAAGCGTTTGGGGATTTTTGTGAGTTCCGATCAACATCTGGACAAAGTCATCAAATTATGCGAGGCAGCACGGGACAAGGGCGATGTTGATGTGACGATTTTTTTCAGTCACCTGGGTACGAAACTGACCAAAGACCCGAGGTTCGGAGAACTTGAGGGGATGGCCACCATGAGTCTGTGCAACGTGGGTTTTGAGAGCCATGGTTTGAAAGCACCGGTTCAGGGCATCGCTGAAGGTGATTTTGCCACCCAGGCCAGGAATGGGGAATTGATCGAAGATGAAGACCGCTATCTTGTTTTTTAGGGAGGGAATACGATAATGGAGAATGTTAAGAATGTGGCGTTTCTGGTACGCCGGGAAGAAGATCTCTGGGAGGGTTCACGTTCCACCCTGGGGTTGGCCGTTGAAAATCTTTATTCGTATATGTTCGTTTTAGACATCGAAGTGGACATGACCGAAAAGTATAAGGAGAACCTGGAATGGCTTGAGGATATGGAGTGTGAATACTATTCCAACAACAAGGTCAACGCGGAGAAGCACGGCTTTCAATACCTGAGCCTGGAAGAAATCGGCGAAAAACTCAAAGAAATGGACCTGATCGTCCCCTTTTAGGAGCCTTGACCATGAAAATCCTGCATATATATAAAACCGAACCGGATGACACCACCAAAGCCCTGTCGGATATCGTTTCCGAAGGGAAAGAGATTACGGAATTTCCCTTGTACCAGGGGGAGCCGGATTATGGACGGCTGATCGATTTGGTCTTTGACCATGATCCCGGCAATGTGATCAGCTGGTGGTGATAGCTGGGGCCCCATTGGGCCGAACGTCAATGTTGGGGCGAAACCAAGATTCGCCTCCCACTTTCCGGAAGGAGTTGTCCGATGGATGAAATGATCGTTCACAATCCGCCGATCAGCATTACAGACCTGAAGGCGTTGAAACTGAAAGGCGCAGCCATAACAGTGAATTCCACTTTTGAGATCAATGAGGTTGATTTGGTTCATGAGGAAAACCCGTTCCGTGCGTTCCTGTTCTTTTCTCATTTTTCGGGCACTGTTGATGGTAAACCCTATGAATTCAGGAAATGTTACGCAAAAGGGTGCCAGCATAACCTGTGCCCCCATGTTTCTCAAGCGGTCATGATTGCCAACCGGTACCTCAAGCGGGATTTCACGACTTTGAGAAAGGCCGGGATTGCCGTTGAAGAAAGCTTCTTTACTCTGGAGAATATGCTGGCGCAGTTCGAGGAGAAACGGGATGATTTTGTGGTCACCCTGATTCTCGAAGACTATATCCGCATTGCCGAGGAGGGAGATAACATCGCCATCGACGTTTCAGTGGAAAAATTTCCGGCAGTGGAAAATTTCATCAACCATAGCGAAAAACGTATGTTTTTTTCCGCTAATTTCAATGTGGACTATCTGGAAGAAACGCACGTTTGTCAACGGTGTTTTTCATGCTATGTCATGGAGCGGGAAAAGGAGGAGGCGAAAGCTCCAATGGATCTGGCCAACAGACGGCTGGCGAATATCTACCAGGAATTCAAGAAGGCCAACATTGATTTTAACGAGGTGTTTTTTCAATAAACTTCAGCTTTGAATGGCCCTGTTCACCTGAATATCATATTCTTTAAGTCGTTTCCACAGGGTCACGCGGCTGATTCCCAGAATCTTGGCCGCCTCGGTTTTGTTTCCCCCGGTTTTTTTCAAAGCCTTCAGTAGAATGCCTCTCTGATCCGAGCTCGCTCTGCCGATTTTTCTTGAGCGTTTTGCCGGTGGAACCCCGATTTTCCCGGATATGTTGGGGGACAGATGATTTTGCTGAATTTCACCGCCCGGACAAATCACAAAGGCATATTCAATGACATTGATCAGTTCACGGATGTTGCCGGGCCAATGGTAATTTACCAGGATTTCTAAGGCCACTTCATCCATCCCGGTTATATTTTTATGATTCTTAAGCCGGATTCGGCTGATGAAGGTATCAATGAGCAACGGGATGTCTTCGGGTCGTTCCCTGAGAGGCGGCAGATAGATGGGAATGACGCCCACACGATAGTAGAGGTCTTCGCGAAAACGCCCTTCTTCCATTAGCACTTTGAGGTCCTTATTGGTGGCCGTAATGATGCGCACATCAATGGAAAGCGGTTCATGGTCCCCCACTCTCTCAATCTCCTTTTCCTGTAATACGCGCAGTAGTTTCACCTGGGTAGAAAGGGGAATATCTCCGATTTCATCCAGGAATATGTCGCCTCCGCTGGCCGCTTCAAAACGTCCCTTTCGATTGCGGTCCGCACCGGTAAAAGCCCCCTTCATATGACCGAACAATTCGCTTTCCAAAAGGGATTCATTCAATGCCGCGCAATTCACTTTCACAAAGGGGCCTTCGTAACGGCCACCCAGGCGATGTATTGCCTTTGCCACCAATTCCTTGCCGGTGCCGCTTTCACCGTAAATGGCAACGGGTGCGTATGAATCGGCCGCGCTTTGAATCAGGTCGAACACCTGCTGTATGGCAGCGGACTTGCCGATGATCCCCTCAAAACTTTCCTCGATACTCAGTTCACGGCGGAGGGTTGTGATGACCCGGTCCCGGTCCACTAGTTCTGTACAATCGGCCAGGTTTTCCACGCCACCCACCACCACGCCGTCCTTGTCTTTCAGGACTGCGGCATTTTTGAGAATATGGAGAGGAGAACCATCTTTTCGCTTAAAGGTGCATCGCTTGTGGCGAACCTCTCCTTTATTGAAAAGTTCGCAGTGTTTTACGCCGCCTTTGGCCCGCAGATGAAAACAGGTGCTGCACGCGAGTATCTCACAGGGTTGGCCCACCAGTTCCTTCTCTTTATAACCCGTAAGCGTTTCGAAAGCGTTGTTCACGGAAAGGATGATGCCGCTGGGATCCACCACCATGAGCCCATCCAGCATGGTTTCCACCACGGTCTTCCAGTACTGGCTGTATTCTTTCTCAAACATTTTCACCTCTAGGTGACAAGCATCCATAAAACGTTAAAACATTAACGCCAATTAACATGTGTTAACAATAGGACGTTAAAGATATAAACGCAATAGAATTCTATTAGACCCATATTATAATCGATAATTCAACCATTTGGATGCCATTTGGTTTTCATGAGGCTATTGGCACCATATTTGCAATCCGTAAAAGCCAGAGTTTTTGCGTTACGGGTTAAAATGTGAAACATGAATCTCAAATTGACAGGGTTTTGGATTTGCGGGGATGGAGTTGCCCCTGGTGTATCCTCAAGGCCAAGAGCTGGCTCGCCCGCATGAAACCGGGCCAGATTCTGGAAGTGTACAGCACGGATCCTGAAACCCTTAAGAATTTCCCCCTCATATTAAGGAATGGGAATGACAAAGTCATTGGAGTTAAACAGTACCCCGATTATCACCGGATGCTGATTCGCCGAGGATAATAAGGGGCATCGCCTTATATCAGGCGGAAAAATCTAAACAACAACAGAAAGAAGGAGGATGTACCATGGGAGAAATAGATCTTGATACCATTCAGGCGGATAATGTCGTAGACGCACGGGGTGTTTCTTGTCCGGGGCCATTGCTGGAGGCCAAAAAGGGCATGGGAAATGTTCAGGTGGGCCAGATCCTTGAGATCCTGTCGAATGATCCCGGAAGCAGGAACGATATCCCCAGGTGGGCCAAGAAGGTGGGCCACGATTATCTGGGCGTACTGAGCGTGGATGGCGCGGACAGGCTGTTTGTCAAACGACAAAAATAGCAAGGGAGCCCAAAATGGCAGCCCAGGAAAATCAGGAAAAGATTTTGATATTGGCGACGGAAGACTGCGCCTATCCGGGCGCCAACGCAGTGGGCCAGGCCCACATGAGTTACCCGGAAAATTCCTATGTGATGCGGGTCAGGGCGCCGGTGATGTTTCCTGAACAGTTCTATCTGGACTGCTTCAACAAAGGGATTTACGGCATCATCATCATGAGTTGCGGCGTGGAATGCCCCTATGAGGGTGCTTATCCGGTCCTGGCCTCACGGGTGGACAAGGTGTACGCCATGATGAGGAAACAGGGCCTGGACCCCCGCAGGCTTCGTCTTACCGGGGTTTGCACGGTCTGCACCAAGGCCTTTGTCAAGGAAGTCAACCAGATGAACCAGCTTGTGATGGAATTGGGGCCTCCCGGGGCTGAAACCCAAAAGACCGCATAAAACGGCTCAAGGTTTCTTCTACCTTCAACCGATAAATCTAAACTGTGAACGGTTGACAAAGTGAATGCTCAGGCACAGATAGCTGGAAGGAATAACGTATGTCCACGGACAAGATTGAATTCGACGCGCTGGTAGTGGGAGGCGGAATAGCGGGGTTGCAGGCCGCTCTGGATTTGGCTGATCAGGATTTCAAGGTGGCCATTGTTGAAAAGGATGCTTCCATCGGCGGCAAGATGATTCGCCTTTCCAAGGTTTTTCCCACCCTTGACTGCGCAAGCTGCATTACAACGCCAAAAATGTCGGCGGCGGCACACCATCCCAATATTACCAGTTTTACCTATTGCGAACTGAAATCCCTTAAGAAATCCGGGGGTGAAATTACGGCTCTGGTCACTCAAAAAGCCCGATTTGTTGATGAAATTAAATGCATCGGTTGCCGGCAATGCGAGTACAACTGCCCCGTTTACGTACCCGACGAGGAACAGGGGGGATTCAACGCACGAAGGGCCATCTATGTGCCGTTCACAAACGCCATCCCCCAGGTCGCCCTCTTGGACGCAAAGAACTGCACCCTGTGCGGAAAGTGCGCCAAGGTTTGTCCTACCCGGGCTGTCGACTATTTCCAAGAGCCGAGAGATTTCGCCATTTCCGCTAAAACAGCAGTCCTTTCAACGGGTTTTGAACTCACGCCCATGGATGCGAAGGAACAATATGGCCAGGGAAAAATCCCGAACGTCATCACAGCGCTCCAGATGGAGAGGCTTCTGGCACCTCACGGCCCTTACAACCGGGTGCTCAGGCCATCGGACGGTATGGAACCCGATTCCATCGCATTTGTACAATGCGCCGGTTCCAGAGATAAGAGCCTCGGGATTCCCTATTGCTCCCGTGTCTGCTGTATGTACGCCATTAAACAGGCCATGCTCCTGTCAGGCGCCGTCCCCCTGGCCGATATCACCATTTACTATATGGACATTCGAGCCTTCGGAAAAGGGTACGAGCAATTTTTCCAGAACTCCAAGGCCATGGGAGTCGAGTTCACCAAGGGAAAGGTCGCCCAGATTGAAAGCGGGGAAAATGGCACGGTTAAATTGCACTACGAAGCCCAGGAAGATGGTGGAGGGCTGAGGGTCGCCGACCACGATCTTGTGATATTGTCTCTCGGCATGATACCGGGATGGACGCCGGGATCTGTTTGCAGCGTATCCACATCTTCCGATGCCTTTATTAAAACGGTAAAACCCAGGATCGCGCCCACGCTCACCGATATGGAAGGGGTCTTTACAGCTGGGGTGGCGGCTGGACCGAAAGACATTGTGGATACCATTGTGGAGGCGGATGCTGCGGCCATGGAGGCTTCTAAGTATATGGTTTCTATGGAACGGACCAGAAGGACGGCAGCTTAGATGTTTTTTCTTGTAATGTGAATGATACGGAGATCCGGTGATGGGTGAAGAGAGCAAAGAGCCGATGAAAACGGCAGAGCAAAGAGTGGGCGTATATGTGTGCCACTGCGGCGGCAATATCTCAGACCACGTGGATGTGGAAAAGGTTTGTCGAAACGCAAAGCAGATACCGGGCGTAACCAGCGTAAAAGACAACATGTTCATGTGTTCGGATCCGGGGCAGGAACTGATCATGGCCGACCTCAAAGAGGGTGCCATAGACCGGGTTGTTGTGGCTTCCTGCGCACCGGCCCTCCATGAAACCACCTTTCGGAACGCCATCTCCAGAGCGGGCTTTAACCCTTTCATGTATGATCATGCCAACATTCGGGAACAAGTGAGCTGGGTCCACCATGGGGATCAGGCAACCAGCAAGGCAAGCCGCCTGGTTGCTGCAGCCGCAGCCAAGGCAAAAAGGCTCAAACCCCTTGAGCCCTTCCGGGTGGATGCCAAGAAGCATGCCACAGTTATCGGCGGCGGCGTTGCCGGTCTTAAAGCCGCTATAGACCTGGCTGAACGGGGAATAGCGGTGGCCCTTATTGAAAAGGCGCCATTTTTGGGAGGATGGACCGCAAAATGGGACAGGATCTATCCCACTGACGACCCGGTTTCCGAACTTCTGGGCGAACTGACCCGGGAAGTTCTGAATCATCCATCTATTACCGTATACAATTGTTCCAGCGTGACCGGGTTTGGAGGCTACATCGGTAATTTCGAGCTGTCAGTAAAACGAGAGGCCCCGGAATCCGGCCTTTATGAAGACGAGATAAAGCGGATGAGCGAGTCCGGAAAAGGGTTGGGCGAATTCATTCCGTTTGTGGGAGTTTTCCCCGAGCATGTCCCCGAAACGAAAGAGGAACACACCATTGAAACCGGCGTTATTGTTCTGGCCACCGGTTTTAAACCCTATGCTCCAGGCAAAGAAGACTATGGATATGATGACTTAAAGGAAGTCGTTACCCTCCCGGAGTTGATCCGGATCATCGCTGAAAACCGGGTGCAAGGCGGGGGAGACACTTTGATCGTGAACGGCAGAAAAATCCAGAATATTGCCATGATACACTGTGTGGGCAGTCGGCAGATTCCGGGCTTCCACAAAACCGATGCGCGGGGAAACCTCAATGAATATTGTTCCCGCACCTGCTGTTCCACAACGCTGAATACCGCTAACATGATTCGCGAGGCTCATCCCGGTACCCGGGTGTTTGACTTCTATCGCGATATCCGAACCTACGGTAGGGGCCAGGAGGAAATATATGAGAAGGCATCCCAAAACAAAGTGTTGTTTTTCCGTTTTGATGAACGAGAGCCTCCTGTCGTCACCCGGAACAACTGGACCAATGATGATTGCCCGCTCCTGGTTAAGGTGAAGGACTCTCTCACATTCGGAGAGGAGATAGAAGTGCCGGTGGACCTTGTGGTCCTGTCCGTGGGCATGGAACCGAGAGATGTTTCCGACCTCATTGAAAAAATGAAACTCTCCGTAGGTCCGGATCGGTTTCTGTTGGAGGTTCATCCCAAACTGCGACCCGTGGAACTATCGGTTCCCGGTATCTTTCTGGCGGGAACCTGTCAGGCGCCCTTTGATGTGGGGGAGGCATGTGCTGCAGCATCGGGCGCCAGTGTGAAAGCATCCGCCATTCTGGCCCGTGGATATGTGGAACTGGATCCTTATGTGGCGGATGTGGACCTGGAAAAATGCAAGGGTACGGGCGCCTGCGTAACCGCCTGCCTGAGCGAAGGCGCGTTGGAATTGGTTGAAATGACGGTGGACGGTGACAGAGTGAAGCGGGCACAGGTTAATCCAGCACGCTGCGAGGGATGCGGGGCATGCACGGCGGCCTGTCCTGAAGGGGCCATCAACGTATTGGGGTGGAGTCTGCAACAGTACGAAGATATGGTGGATATGATCGTCTCCGACCAGATTGCAGCTTGATGCCACCGGGGCACCAGGGATAAAAACAATTCAGAAGTGATAGCGAATCTACAAGCTTGTGAGGGAGAGCCCATGAGTCAAACAGATAAAGAGAAGCAGGCGTACAAGGCCGCCATGAAGAGCCTGCGCCAACAACGGAAGAAGACCATTGATGCCGCGAAGGCGACGATGAAATCACAAAATACCATTTTCAAGGGCATCAAGGCCTTTCTTAAACAGGGACCGAGAACAGTGCCGGAAATCTCCCAAGCCCTGGCCATTCCCACTTCGGACGTCCTTTGGAGCGTTATGTCTCTCAAAAAATACGGGCTGATGGTGGAGGGCGAACAGGATGGAGAGTATTTCAAATATGGCTTGGCGGACAGTGATGCAAAAGGAGGCGAGGCATGAGCACACGTGTAGATCTGGATTTAGGGGCCGAACTGGAAAAATTCGGTATAAAGGATGCCAATACCTGCTTTAACTGTGGGAACTGTACTGCGGTTTGTCCCATAAGCAATGAAACCGTTTCCTTTCCAAGACGCCTTATTCGCTACGCTCAGTTGGGTATGAAGGAAAAGCTCATGCAAAGTCCCGAACCCTGGCTTTGTTATTATTGCGGCGACTGCTCCGCGACCTGTCCGCGAGAGGCAAATCCGGGTGAAACCATGATGGGGCTTCGCCGCTATTTTATCTCCCTCTATGATTGGACCGGCCTTTCGCGAAAATTTTACACATCACACAGCTTCGAAATTATTGCCATAATACTGGTGGCGGCCCTGGTCGGTCTGGCATTTTATTTCTTCCACGGCCCCATGCTCACAGACCGGGTGGCACTCAATGTTTTCGCGCCTAATCACGTAATCGAAATTCTGGACCTGATTCTGGCCGGGGTCCTTTCTTTCCTCCTTTTGAGCAATGCCTATCGGATGTTCAATTTTGTCATGGGAGAGGACAAAAAGAAAATCCCGCTCCTTCTTTACTTAAAAGAGATAAAAACCTTTGTGGTCCATATGACCACGCAGAAAAAATTCAAAGATTGCGGCACTTCCAATAAGACCTTGTGGATTAATCATTTGCTGATTATGACCGGATACAGTATTATCTTTCTCATGGTGGTTGTGGGTATCCGATGGTTCCAGCGGGATGAAATTTATCCCATCTATCACCCCATAAGGCTCCTGGGTTACTATGGTACCTTTGCCATCCTCTACGGTGTGACATACGCTATCATCGGCAGAATCAAGAAAAGCAGAGCAAGTTTTGAGCATTCCCATGCCACAGACTGGATCTTTCTGATACTTCTCTGGCTTACCACCTTTAGCGGAATCCTGATTCATTTTACGCGGCTGTTGGAAATGCCCCTGTCCACCTATTATATTTATGCGATACATTTAATGATTGCGGTTCCCATGCTGGTTCTGGAAGTGCCCTTTGCCAAATGGGCCCATCAGCTATATCGGCCCCTGGTCCTTTACCTGATGCAGGTGAAGGAGGCTGCCGGGCGGGCTGAACGAACCTGACAATAATCATGTGATCTATATTTTAAGAAAGGAGCAGAAATGGGACAAGAAAAAATCATTTACATTTCGACCCACGGTGCCGAGGATCCGGAAAGGGCGAGCCTGCCCTTTGTTCTGGCCAACGCGGCCCTGGTCATGGAAGTAGACGCGGTGGTAGCATTGCAGGGGGCAAGTGTTTTTCTGGCCAAAAAAGGGATGCTCGAACATGTACATTCGGCGGGTTTTGCGCCGTTGAAAGACCTGGTGGATTCGTTTCTGGAACTGGGCGGCAGGCTCCTGGTTTGCGTACCCTGTATTCAGGAGAGAAAAATTGATGTGGCGGATCTCATTGAAAAGGCCGTGCCCACAGCCGGCGGGGCCTTGACAGAAGAGTTTTTGAGTGCCAACGCCACTTTGGTATATTAAACAACAACACAGATTGCGGAAGTTAGCGTTTCCGTCTAACCAAGAAGCCCGAGGATGAGCGCTCACCCCCGGGCTTCGCAGAATGGAGGGCATGCATATGAACAAAAAAAGAGCGACATCAACCATCAGGGTCCTTGCCGCAATACTTTTTGCCTTTTCCTTCATGTTTCTCAGCCAGGCTGCAGCCGCTGAAAAAAGTGGGGATCTTCAGGTAAAAGGAAAAGTGAAAGCGGTTACAAACAAGGCAAAGACCGTATCGGTCAACGTAAAAGGTAAAGGGCTCATGCTGTTTAAGTTTGACGACGGCACGAAGTTTATCAACTTCACAAAAACCAAGGAAATCAAATTCCCCACGGCCGTGGTGGTCAAATATAAGGTTGAGGGACCCGACAACGTGGCGCTCTCCATCAAAAAAGCGCTGATTTCCCTTCCAAAAGGTGTGACGGAAATCAAGACCGACGAAGTGGTTGCCATGGTTGAAAAGGGGCCGAAAGCCGGGAATTATTTTCTGGTGGATGCAAGGCCGGCAAAAATCGCTTCTGCCGGGCACATTCCCACGGCGGTTTCCATACCTGTCAACGTTTTGAAGAAAAAGGGCTCAGAATTACTCCCCGTCGACAAGAATACGATGCTCGTTTTCTATTGTGGCGGTCCCACATGAGGCATGAGTCCTAAATCCGCCGGTCTGGCGAAAAAATGGGGCTACAATAACGTCAAAGTCTATGTGCAGGGCATCCCCGATTGGAAAAAAACAGGACATCATACCGTTTCCACACCTGATTACGTGAGAACAGGCAACATCGTGTTAATCGACTTGAGAGCGCCCGCTGCTGTCACTGCGGGTCACATTCCCCGCGCTGTGGGCATTCCCTCCGGCAAGCTTGAAACAGCTAAGGACCGGTTCCCTGAATCTCTCACCGCGCCCATCGTTTTCTATTCCGATAATATGGAAGTATCCAAAAAGGCCGTGGAAACCGCTCGCGGCTGGCGGTACAAGAATGTCACACTCCTGGAATTCCCCGGTGTGATTGCGTGGAAAGAAAAGGGGTATGACGTCAAGACCGGCCCCGCTGCCGAAGAGATTATCTATGTACGAAAACTGGAACCGGGACAGATCAGCATCCCTAATTTTGAAGCGGCGTTGAAATCCGAAGCCATTACGGTGGTTGACGTTCGTGGCCCAGCAGAATTCGACGCGGGGCACTTCGCCGGGGCCATGAATATTTCCCTTGACGAACTGCCGGAAAAAATGAAGGATATCCCCCAGGATAAGTTCGTCGTGGTCCATTGTAGAACCGGCGTTCGAGGGGAAATGGCCTACCTGCTTCTCAAGGAGAAGGGTTATGATGTGAAATACCTCAAGGCCGGATGCAAGTGCAAACTGGACGGCACTTATCTGATCTGGGAAATGTAGTATTTATTATAAAACTTCATTCTGATCAACCCCCCGCCTTGACAAGGGCGGGGGGATTTTTTCTCTGGAGGTATCGCCTTGTGAAAAATAGAATTTCGGGTTTGTTCCTTGTGTTTCTCCTTTTGGTTTCAGTGGCCCTTCTGCCGCAAACCACCCGTGCCGAAAGCCCCAAGGCCATTGCGCCCGATAAAGCCCGTTGCGGGGAAATGATCCGGTTCGGCAAACAAGCCTATGACCGGGGGAGATTTCTGGATGCAAAGTCCTATTTCCGGCAGGCGGTTCAAGCGGATTCCGCATCCGATGTGGCCTGGCATTACTATGACCTTTCGGTGGTTTCGGCGCTGGCGGAAAAGGTGAACAAAGATTCAAGTCTGCTTGCCCCGGACGTTTCCCAAAGGGGTCAGGCCCAATCCTCATCCGGCGCCGCTTCGCCCCCACCACCGCCGCCTGCTCCTGCCCCTGTAAAAAAGAAAATAATTCCCGTTGAAGAAGATGAAGGCTGCTAACGATCTCTGGAGGATATCATGAGTGAAGAAAAACAAACAAGCATAATGGGGGACGTCCTGAAGCGGTCATATGCCGTTGTTTTCTACGAAAACTGGCCCATATGGCTGGGTGGGGTCCTCATCGGCATTATGAGCGTCCTGACCTTCGCCTGGGCCCGGCCCTGGGGCGTGGTGGGGGGGCTTCGAAACTGGGCGGACTGGCTTTTTCACCAGGTGGGGCTTTATGACAAGGCGCCCCTTTCTCCCATCATTTCGACCAACTCCATCCTGACCCTGGGCCTCCTCTGGGGCGCTTTCGGGGCGGCGCTCATGAGTAAGCAGTTTGCCATCCGCATGGCCCCCGGCCGCGAAATCCTCAAGGGGATGGTGGGCGGATGCTTCATGGGTGTAGGTTCCGCTATGGCCGGCGGGTGCAATGTGGGCGGTTTCTACATTGCCAGCAGCGCCCTCTCCTTTGCGGGCCTGGCCATGCTGGTGGGATTGGTCGCGGGGGCTTATCTGGGACTTCGTTATCTCTACTGGGAAATGATGAACCTGTCCTCATTGCCACCCAAGGGTGGGGGTGCCAAGAAAATCAATCTGCTCTTTCTGGAACCCTACATCGGCGCTATCGTTTTTCTGGGGGCCCTGGTGGCGGCATGGTTCTACGCCCGGGAAGCCTATACACGGGTAGGGGGACTCCTGCTGTGCGGCATCGCTTTCGGCATCATTATTCAACGGACCCGGTTCTGTTTTGTCCGGTGCTTCCGGGATCCTTTCATGACCGGTGAAGGGGACATGGTCAAAGCCGTCTCCTTCAGCATTATCATCGGTGTCTTGGGGTTTGCGGCGCTCAAGTGGACGGGGCTTCGTCCGGAAAGCGCCTACGTGACCCCCACCTTCTGGTTCGGGAGTCTGGTGGGCGGGGCTATTTTCGGCTTCGGCATGCTGGTCTCAGGAGGGTGCGGTTCCGGCAGTGTGTGGCGGGCCGGCGAAGGGCACATCAAGCTCATGGTGGTGGTGATCTTTTTTGCAGCCACCAACTCCCTGTTTAGAGCCTTGATCAATTCCTCTGCCGGTTTCAAGAAATTGATCGGCTTCCGGGCTTTCATGCCTGATATCATGGGATATAAATGGGCGGTGATCGCGTTGATCGTCATTTTTCTGATCTATGCCCTGGTAGGCCAATGGAATGAGGAAACCGACAAGTTTACGGTTGAGATGTAAACAGTATTCCCCTATGCTGATTGTTTTGCCGTTGCTACGGACCGCAAGGGTGAAGCAACAATTATCACTGGAGACCCTGAATTCAAAAAAGTGGAACGTCTTGTCAAAATAAAATGGGTTTGATTTCAGGGACCAGCATCCACTACCCAAGAGTCAATCCCCAAGGACCTCTTTCAATTTCTCAGAAAAAGGTGCAATGGAAAACGGTTTCTGCATGAACCCTTCGGCACCGGCATCGAGGATGTCCTGGGCAGGGCCAAGTATACTGTGGCCACTGCACACGATCACTTTCATATCTGGTCTTGGTTCCACGATAAGAGGGTAAATCCTGTCGCCATCCATATCCGGCAGTTTTATGTCGAGGAGTGCGAGGTCAATCTGGCCATCAAAGGTTTTGGCAAGTGCAACGGCCTCTTTTCCTGATTCAGCCACAAGCACACGATAATCAAGTCTCTCCAATATCTGTCTAAATAGATCTACCAGAGGCTTTTCATCCTCAATAACCAGGATGGTACCCCCGCCTTTGGCGATTTCGGCATCCGGTTGCTTAACTGCCTTTGCTTCCTGCTTGCTCTCTGTGCTTATGGCAGGAAGATAGATACGAACCACAGTCCCTCTGCCCGGTTCAGATTCAACCGTGTAGCACCTTGTAGCAGAGCTCTCCAACGGCATTTTGTCCCCCCGTCTTCTTGATCATAGTCGGGTTCATATATTCCACGTGGTAATCTGGAGAGCAGATATACACCGGATCATCCATAGATTCCATCATTGATCGGTACTTTTCTTCACTCTCTCGAAGGGCTCCCTCTGCCCGCTTCCTTTCAAGGGCGTAGCGTATGGATCGTTCCAGTAATTCCCTGTTTAGCGTAAGCTTGTCAAGGTAATCGGAAGCTCCCATTTCCGTGGCCGCCATGTCCACATCGCGGTCCCCATGGGCGGTGAGGAGGATGATGGGCGCACGGATGCCTGCGTCAATGGAATACTGCAGCAGTTCGAGGCCAGTTTGCTCACCCAGACGGTAATCGAAAAGGTAGAGATCATGCTTCTTCCGCTCGATTGCTTCCACAGCACGCCCGTAGGTGTCGACCCAGTCCAGATGAAAACGGTCTCCGGAATCCCCCAGGAGGAGGTCACGCGTCAGGACGTAGTCATCTTCATCGTCATCCACCAGAAGTATGCGAAGCGGTTCTTTGGTCATATGGGTCTCCATCAACATGGTTCAAAAGTTCAAAGATTCAGAGGTTAGGGCCTCATCCAACATACAGTATCCAGAAAATCATCAATGGACCATCATCAATCCAATGTCTTCCACCCCACACCCCTGCTTCCCGATTCTATATTCTCTTCATGGCGGGAAGAAGGATCGTTACCGTGGTTCCCTCCCCCTCCTTCGATGTCACATTCAGGCTCCCTTTATGGTTTTTGATGATGGTATAAGCCGTGGTGAGTCCCAGGCCCATCCCTTTCTGGGTTCCCATTTCCTTGGTTGAAAAATAGGGATCCAATATCCCGGACAGATTTTTTTTGGGGATTCCGGAACCCTCGTCCTTGATGGTCACCTCCACATAGGGTCCCGGGGCCAAATTGAATTCCGCACTCCCCGATTCGAGCGTCACATTCCGGGCGTTTATCTCCAAAACGCCCCCTTCCGGCATGGATTCGTACCCGTTGGTGCAGATGTTGGTGAAAACACGATTCATCTGTCCATGATCCACAGCCGTGGGCCAGAGGTCATGGGGAACCTGCAAGGCAACGCGACCATTGAAACTTTCAGCGCAACGGTTGCAATTCTCCTTGATGACAGGTTCAAGGAAACCGATTTTGAAAGCAGGCTTGCCCGCTTTGGAGATCTCCAGAAACCGCCGGGTCAGATCCTTCATCTGCAGGGCCCCATTGTGTGCCTCGGTCAGGTCTTCATAGGTCCTGGTTCCCGGCGCCATCTCCATCAGGATTAAATCCATATAACCCAGAACCCCTGAAAGAAGGTTATTGTAATCGTGGGCGATCCCCCCGGCAAGGATGCTGAGGGATTCGAATTTTTTAGTCCTTATGAGCTCCTGTTGCATGCGTTTCAGCTTCTCCTCGCCCTGTTTTCGGTCCAGGGCGTACCGGATGGAACGCTCCAGAAACGTCCCCTTCAACTCGGTCTTGTCAAGGAAATCCGAAGCGCCGGCCGCCATGGCAGCCATATCCACCTCGCGATTTCCCTGCCCCGTCAGCAGAATAATGGGGGCTTCGCAACCTGAGGATCTGGCCTCCCGCAGCAGTTCCAGACCGCTTCTGGATCCAAGACGGTAATCTACCAGGTAAACATGATGCCGACTCTCTCCGATTTCCTGAAGACCTTCCTCATAGGTAGATACCCAGTCCACCGTGAAACAGCTCCGGGCAGCTTCCTGAATCAGATCGCGCACAAGAACAAAATCGTCTTCGTCATCGTCCACCACAAGAATCTTAATAATATCCTCACCCATTGTTTTCCCCTTTGGGTTCATGGGGAAACTCCACCGTGAAGATGGATCCGACCCCTGGTCTCGATACGGCTGAAATACGTCCCCCGTGGGCCTCCGCAATTCTGCGGCAAATGGCTAAGCCGAGGCCACTCCCCTCATAAATGCCAATGGTGTGGAGCCGCTGAAAAGGCTCAAAGATCCGGTCCCTGTACTTTTCGTCAAATCCGATACCGTTGTCCTCAACCGAGATCTGGCAGTGGCCATCGATTTCACGGGCAGATATCCGGACCTCCGGTGAAACGCCCTCCCTCCCGAACTTGAACGCGTTGTCCACCAGATGACGAAAGAGGATCATAATCCGTAATGTGTCTCCCGCCAACAGGGGCAACTCCCCGATTACCACGCGTCCTCCCGGACCCCTATACCGGTCCTCCAGCTCTGAAGCCACTTCCTTAGTCAGACGGCCCATATCAACCCAAATCAGTGAAAGCGAACTGGCTCGAATACGAGAGAAAATCAGAAGGCCGTTGAGCATTTTCTGCATGCGTTCTGTGGACCGCTGCATTCGGTCAATGTAGTCCTTTCCTTTTTCGACCGCCTCGTTTGAATAACCCTTTTTCAAGAGATCGCCAAAGGTCCGTACCTTTCGGAGGGGCGCTGCTCAAGGTCTCCTGCCCCTATTTTCCGGGCCTTTCGGGCGAGAACCTCGAGAGGAATCACAATGAGCCGTTGCGTCATCAAACCCATAAAGACCGCCACTATCAGGGCCAGAACAAATACAGACCCCAGCTTCCATATAAGAGCGTAAGTGGGCTTTAGAACCTCACTCAGGGGCTTTTCCGTGACCACATAAAAGACCCGGTTGCCGAAGGAGACGGCCCCACTCACCATCATGACTTCCTTGCCGCCCATTCCCCTGACAATCTTCTCTTCAGGAAGAGGAAGCCCCATCCTCGAGCCCTTCAGCACAACGGAAGGGTTTGCATGGCCAATGACCCGCCCTTTCCGGTTCGTCAGGTAAACCTGTGTCCCAAGATCTGCCTGAATCTCGCTGATCACATTCCATATTTCTTTTAGCCGGATTTCGGTCAGGAGCACTGCCCAGAGTTTTCCACTCTGCGGCTCCATAACAGGCAGCACCAGCTGCATTAGAGGTTCTCCGGTTTCATGGTCAAACATGACAGATCCATACCAGACCCGGCCCGATAAAAGCCGGGTAAGGCCCTGTTTGAGAAACGCCATATCTTTCATGGTCCCCATGGCGGCACAATCCGCATTGAGTGATGCACAGCTGAGGGTTTCTCCGTCTGGACTGACGAGAAGAATCCTGGTAAAGAGCGATGAATGGTCTTTATGCTTGTGACTCACCGCCATGGACAGGACATCATCCCGCTGGGTGCGATCCATCTCCTTAGAATCCTCATAAGCCAAGAGGACATGAAGATGTTCGTCTACGGAGTCGAAAAACCCCTCAATCTTCGTGGATACCAGGCGGGTCGTACCCCTCAGCTCGAAGGAAGCCCGTTCGAGGCCGGACACATAGCTCTGCCGGATTACCAGAAAGCCTAAGAGTATAAGCGGACCTAAGGCCAACGCCATGAAAATCAGCCAGAATTTTGTCCTCACACTTCTTTTCATGCTTCAGCCTCCCATCACCGGATCACCTTATCCGCCTGTTTGAGGATGTTGTCAGGGATCTTAATGCCGATAGCATTGGCCGTTTTCAGGTTGATGGTTAAAAAAAACTCGGCCTGCTCCACAGGGAGAATGGCCGGAGAAGTCCCTTTCAGAATCGATTCTCCGGTCGGCCGCCGCCCTTTTCAGCACCCTCATGTTGAGGCCCATGGCCTTGTCATCGGGTTTGAACGGGACATAGATCCTTTGTAAACCTGGAACGATCCTGGCCACCCAGGCCAGGCCCTTCGCTCCGGCACCGCGATCCTGGATTCCCGTGAATCTACCTCCCGGCTCTTTCAGGCTTTTCACCAGCCCGGACCTCACCGGTGCAACCACCGGCGCGAACAGGACCGGGATATCCGTCCCTTTGGTTGCCTTTTTGACCTTCAAGGTGACCGGTGTGGTAAAGGAGACGATGAGATCGGGTTTTTCGGCAAGGACCCGTTCCACGGCTCCATCCACCTTATCCATCTTTCCCAAGGGCCCTTCGTATATATAAAGGATGTTGTCGTTCTCCTTATACCCTAATTGAATCAGACCTTTTTTCAGGCCTTAAACCGCATCTTCCAGTATGGGGGTTACGTTCACGATCCCCACAACGGCCATTTCTGGTTTTTCCTGCTGCCTGTCGCAGGCTGCTAACAAGACCATGCTAAGGCCAACGGCGATCAGAAATCCATTCCATGATAACTTCATATTTATTCCCCTGGATTGTTGATTTTTACTGGTTGTTTGTTACTGGTTGCGGGTTGTTGATTCATTTAACAACCCAAAATTGCTTTCAATCTACTATTCTTTCATGTTTTTCTGTGTCCAATGCTCCCCCACCAATCAACAATCGCCAATCATCAATCACAAGGGCAGTTCCACGATCTGAAACCAGTATTTCCCCAGGGTCTTCACCACTTCCACGAGTTCCTCAAAGGTCACCGGCTTGACGATAAAAGAGTTCACCCCGAGATCGTAACTTTTCAGAATATCCGTTTCAGCATTGGACGTGGTCAACACCACAATGGGGATGCTCCGAAGTTCCGGATCGGCCTTGATTTCCCCCAGGGCCTCCCGGCCGTCCTTTCGGGGCATGTTCAGGTCCAGAAGGATCAGACCCGGCCGGGGGGAAACGCTCACATCCGCATATTTCCCCTTGTGATGGAGGTAGTCCATCAACTCCTCCCCATCCTCCACGAACCGCAGGTCATTGCTCAGGCGGCACTCTTCAAAGGCATCCTGGGTCAACAGGCGATCGTCCGGATCGTCATCGGCCATGAGAATCATGATCGGTTTGTTGGGTTTATTCATGTTTCGACATCTCCTTTTGTTGGTTACTCGTTGCCGGCCTGCGGCCGTCATTTGGCTTCGCCGTCATTCAGTTGTCATTCGACATCGGACCTTGGCCTTCTTTTCAATCAACAATCGACAATCATCAATCAACAATCCTAACCGGCAAGGTCACAATGAAAGTAGCCCCCTGGCCCGGTGCGCTTCGGGCAGTGATGCTTCCACCATGCCGCTCCGCGATCTTGCGGCAGATGGCCAGCCCCATGCCTGTTCCTTCATACTTCGAGCGACCGTGCAGCCGTTGAAAAGACTCAAAAATCCGGTCGGTATATTTTTCTTCAAACCCGATGCCGTCGTCCTCCACATGGATATGGCACAGGGGCCCCTTTAGGGACTCGCCCATGATGGGATAAATTCGCAACAGGGGAGATTTCCCCGGTTTGCGATATTTAACCGCATTACTGAAGAGATTCAGCAGCAATTGGTGAATCTGCGACGGATCTCCTTCAATGGTGGGCAGATCCCCTATCTCAAAAAGGCCTCCGCATTCATCAATGGCCACCTCCAGGTCCGACAACACCTTCTGGGCCTCGATTTTGAGGTCCACCGGAACAAAATTCTTTCCCTGTGTGGTGACCCGGGAGAGGGAAAGCAGGTCCTGGATCATGGTGCCCATCCTTCGGCCCGCCCCCTGCATGCGGGCCAGGTAGTCGCGGCCCTTTTCATCCACCTGATCCTCATACAGAGCCGCGAATCGCCCTCCGAAGGCCTGGACCTTCCGCAGGGGCTCTTGAAGATCGTGAGACGCCACATAGGCGAACTGTTGCAACTCCTGGTTGGATCGCGTGAGTTCCACCGTGCGATCTTCCACCATTTGTTCCAGATGCGCTCGATGCTGCCGCAGCTCAGTAATGTTTTCAACGCCGGCAATGAGGTTGACCGGCCGGCCGTCTTTATCTCGAACCAGGGAGACGGACACGTTGACCCAGACTTCGCAGCCTTCCCTGTGGATTAATCGCTCCTCCCGATGATATTGGGAGATCTCCCCCTCCAGGAGTCGGGTTAAGTGGGGCAATTCTTCCTTCAGGTCTTGAGGATGCACCAGGGACTGAAAGGGTCTTCCGATCAACGCTTTTTCATCTTATCCCACAATCTCACAGAAGGCCCCGTTGACCTGGACGAAACGACCATCCGTATCGCCCATGACCATACCGATGGCGGCCGTATTGAAAAAGCTTCGAAATCGTTCTTCGCTCGCCCTGAGCGTCTCCTCTTCCCGCTTCCGCAGGCCGGCCATTTCATTAAAAGAGGCGGCCAACAGCCCGATCTCATCTCTTCCTGCCACCGGTATTCGGTAATCCAGATGGCCCTGTCCGATCTCCCTGGCCCCGCGGGCCAGGTTGGCAATGGGTCCTGTGATGGAACGGGACATGAATATGGCGATCAGGATGGCCAAAAGAACCAGTACGAGGGAGACCATCACAATTCGATTTCTCAAAAACAGAGCCGGGGCCAGCACCTCTTGAACATCGTGACCCACCACCAGGATCCATGCCAACCCCTGAAACCCCCGGTATCCTTGAGATCGGGCATAGGAATAGAGGATCTCTTTTCCCCCGGTATCCACCATAAAAGAACCGTTCGCATCCCGCATTTTCTCAAAAAACGGGGTCCGGGACAGATCTTCCAGAAATTGAAATGCCTGGGTGCTGTATATCAGTCTCCCGTCCCTGGTGAGGACTTGAACCCGGGTGGTTGCATACTTTTTTGCGGCCATTTCGGCTTCCCGCACAATCCCCTTGGTATCCATCACCGCCTTCATCACACCGGCAAAATCGCCTGCTGCATCCTCAATCCTGATACCGATGGAGATGGCATAGGTGCGAGAGCTTTTGTCATACTCCACATTGCCCACGGAAAACCCTTTCTCCCTGGCCACCTGCCACCAGGATTCATCGTCCTGGCGATAATCGAAGGATCTTGTTGGTCTCAGCGATGGCCGCGCCAAACCGGTTCGTGACAAAGATCTCCCCAAAGACCGGGTATCCATATCTTCTCTCATAATATTGCGTAATTTCTTTTCTCAGGCTCTGGGAAAGGGGATTGTCAATCAGGGTTTCCATAAAAGGCGTGACCGTTTCCAGCGGGACCGAAACCCATGCCTTTTCTTTTCGATCAATCCATTCATTCACATCATTTAACTGTTCAAATTTTCGGTTGGATGCCATGAGGATCTTCTGGAACATGAAATGGGTGGTATGGATTCGAAGGGCCTCGATCTTCCGATAGATGTCGCGGTTGATGGTCTTCAACATCTCTTCGGCCAGGAATATGGAACTCCTGCCCACGGATTTTTCCAGCGACTTTTCGCTGATATGAACCGAATAGAGGGCCAGGGCCGTCATGAGCAGGACCACCGAAACAAAGCCTAACAACAACTTGGCACCTATCTTTATGTTCATCTCATGTCCTTTTGCGCCTATTTTAAAAACTCAATCTTTCCCTCGACAATCCGGGCCGGATGAAGGGGAATGATGATATCCCGTGTGCCGGCTTCAACCTCGATCTCTCCGAAGATCCCCGGATAGATGAACCCAGCCGCCAGCAATTTCCGGAGACCTTCCCGGGTCATCTCCCTCCCCTCCAGAAGACCCGCCAGCAGTTTGACAAAATCATATCCGCTGGCGGCCTGGTGGGTGAGGGCTTTTTCATAGCGGGCATCAAAATTTTCTTTGACTTCCCGGGCGAACAGGAAATTACGGTTATAGATCAGGGGAGCGACCACATAGACGCCATCCATCTCCGGGCTACTTACCAAATTGGTTACACCTGATGCACCCAGAATATGCCCGGGGTATTTGGCTTCTTTCAATGCCAGAATGGCCTTCTCCTCGTTCTTGACAAAACCCACCACAAAGACGGCCTCCGTGTCTCTGATTATCCCGATTTCGTCCTGCCAGTCAGGGTTTTTTACTGGAAAGGAAACGCCAATCGTTGTGCCGCCCGAAGCCTCAAACCCCTTTTTGAGAATCGAAAAAACAGAGATCCCGTACTCCTCATCCTGGTAAAGGATGCCCAGTTTGTGGACCTTCAAAAGTTCCAGGATAAAGAGGATGCCACGGGCTTCATCTTCCGGCATGGTATAATATTTATAACACCATGGGTTCTGCTGCGTGAATTCCGACGCGCTCACGACCAGGCCCGCAATCACCGCCTCATTTTCCTCTGCCAGGGGGGCCAGCCCCATGGCAATCGAGCTGTTGGTGGCCACATAGAACAATGGACGGTTTTTCTTTTCGATGTTTTCGAAGGCCCGTATCCCTTCCGCCGGGTCTGATTTGCTGTCCCGGACGATCAATTCCACTTCCCTGCCATTAATGCCGCCCCAGCTATTGACTTCGGAAATCGCCATCTGCATGCCGTCTTTAACCGCCACCAGGTGGGATGCAGGCCCCGACATGGAAATGATGGCCCCGATTAGAATCTTCTCCTTTTCCCACGGGCGCAGCACGAACAGCACCAGCAAAATGGCCGTCAGGGCCACACCCGCCGTAAGACCCCAAATCCATTTTTGTTTCCCCATATCTTTCTCTCCCCATGCGGCCAAACCGGCCTTCAATTCATTCTGTTTTGCTTATCTCCCATGCTCTCAAGCCTGTTTGCCAAATGATCCAGGCTCATTTTCACGACCTTCAGATCCAAGGGTTTGCTAAAGTATTGATCGATCCCCTGTTTCCGGACTTCCAGTTCCAGGTCCCGCGTATTGAAACCGGTCATGGTGATAATATGGATGTGGGGGTTTAACGCCCTGAACCTGGGAATGAGCGTGTGCCCCTGGCAATCGGGCAGAAAGATATCCAGCAAAATCCCATCAAAGGATCCTTCTTCCAGCTTCTTGATGGCTTCTTTGCCTGTGTAGGCATTTTCCGCCCTGTAACCCAATTTTTCAATGCTCTGTTTCAGCATTTTTCCCAGCATTGGATCATCGTCTACAATAAGGATTTCCATGCAACACCTCTAAAGATACCGGTTTACGATTCAAAACTTCTTTGCGCTTTGATGGAGCAAAAACCGGGCCGTCGCTGGGTTACCTAACGTAACATGCTGTTTATAAAGTGGAATGTATAAAAGAAAGGGTGTGGAATCAAAAAGTGAAAAAATGACGATTATGCCATATTTGACATAGCCTGGGAATGAAACCACATTAAACTATTGAAATCTATAATCATATTGAATTGTGCCATAATTGGCATAAGTTCAGCCTATATCAGCCGATATCGTTTCAGTTTTCGATAGAATGTCCTCTCGGGAATCTCGAGAACGGCGGCGGTTCATCTGTCTCAAAGAGATTTGGAAGCGGTATGAAAAGGGTTGATTATGTGGATATTTCCCAGGATCTGGTTTTCCTGGAGATCTTCTGTCAGAAGGTAACGGCAGCCACCTATTTGAGCGGCGGACACAACCAGGGAATCCCACCAGGACAGTCTGTAACGATCCTGGATACGCCACGCGCCCTCTACCATACGGATATCCACAGGCATCGGGTGCCACGCAAGAAGTAGACGTACATCTTCGCGGGCATTGTGTGGGTCCAGGCCGGGTTGGAGTTTGCGTGTGACCGTTACGTAGAACTCATTGAGGATTTGAAAGCTCAAACGGCCGGTCTTTTCGGTCCATAAACGGGCCATCCAGGCCATGGCTTGTTTCTGCTTTGGGGGTTCTGATGCATCTCTGCTGTACACAAGAACATTGGTGTCAACGAAGACCCTTTCGGTCATGGAGTTCCTCACGATCGGGATAATCATCTCCCTTTTTCTTCAGGACAAGGGGAGATTGATCTAAGTAGTTTTGCATAGATATCTGATAGTTGCGCTCGTCGCGCATTTTATCTCGGAGCAACTCACCCACCAGGCGGGAAACACTTGTGCCTCCTTCCGCAGCACGGATACGGGTCCAACGAACAACTTCTTCATCCAGTGTAATGGTAACATTTTTCATATCACGATATTAGTGTAACACGAAATTCGTGTCAAGCTTGTTTTCTCAGATTTTCAAGTTATCCCCCTTGAAGATACAGCAGAACATCAGCCTATATCAGCCGATATCGTTTCAGTTTTCGATAGAATGTCCTCTCGGGAATCTCGAGAACGACAGCGGTTCTCACCTTATGCCAGCGGTTCCGGTCCAGCACCTGGGAGATATATTGTTTTTCGAAGGCTTCAAGGGCCTGCCGCAGACCGACCCCGTCGGCAATCGGGACTTCCTTATCCTGAACAGCTTCAGGTTTCGCCGAGGCCAACGGTCCCTCCAGAAAATCGATCCGTTTGACCGCAAAATATCGATGCAGGACATTTTGAAGTTCCCGGACATTGCCCGGCCAATCATGGCTGAAAAGTTCCCCTAACAAATGCCCAGGTATGGTTTGCGGTTTTTCCGAACCATAATGAAGCCGGGTGAAGTGATCGATCAGGAGGGGGATGTCATCCTTTCGGTCTCTCAGAGGCGGCAGACGGATGCCGACCACATGGATCCTGTAAAAGAAATCTTCCCTCATGGCACCTGCTTTCACGAGTGCGGCCAGATCCCTGTTGGTGGCGGCCATGATCCGAACATCTCTTTTCAACGTGACGCTGCTCCCAACCTGCGAGTAGCCGCCTCCCTCGATGGCCCGCAGCAGCTTCACCTGCATGCCGGGGGACAATTCCCCGACCTCGTCCAGAAAGAGGGTGCCGCCCTGTGAGAGGCCGAAAAAGCCGTGGGTCTCAATGTTGGCCCCCGTAAAGGCGCCGCGTTTGTGACCGAAAAACTCACTTTCAAACAGGGTCTTGGGAATGGCGCCGCAGTTGACCGGCACAAAGGGTCCCTTGGCGCGATCACTAAGGTTGTGAATCTCCCGGGCCACCAGTTCCTTCCCCGTACCCGATTCCCCTTCAATCACCACACTCGCATCGCTCTTTGAGGCGTTCATGATGAAATCATAGATCACCTGCATGGCCGAACTTTTACCCACCATGTCCCCGAAACGATAATGTTCCTTGATGCTTGCTTTGAGCCGGTCGTATGATGCGCGGAGGTGTTCGGCCTCCATCTCCACAGCGGTCTCGCGAGCCTTTGTCTCGGTGATATCCCGTACGGTGGCCAGGCAAGCCTGTTTTCCCTCCCATTCCATGGGGCTGAATTTCCATTCCGTCCAAATCTCCCGTCCGTCGGCCAAAAGAGTGGGCGCCTTAAAGGATGTCGCCCGTTTTCTCTGGTCGATCAGTTTCAGGCAGCTTTCAAACTTTTCCCCATAAAAGCCCTGGAATCTATTCATTGTTTTGGATTCAAGAAGCGCGTCCGCAGCGGTCTTCATCATCCCGGCCAGGGCTGGATTGACAAAAACCGCCTTTCCCTTCTGGAGAATGGTGATTCCGTCCGAGGACTTTTCGCAGATGATCCGGTACCGTTCCTCGCTTGCCCGCAACTGGGCTTCCCGTTCCAGCAACTCCTGTTCCGCCCTTTTCCGATCGTCTATCTGGCGTTTCAACCGCCGGTTGGTTTCAGTCAACTCCGCGGTTCGCGCGGCCACCTGGGCTTCGAGACGTTCACTGGCCTGGTGCAAGAGATGTTCATTTCGCTTTCGTTCCAGGGCATATCGGATGGAGCGCTCAAGGAGCTCCGCACTCAGGCGCTCCTTTACCAGGTAATCGGCAGCTCCGGCAGCAAGGGCCGCCATATCCACCCGTCGGTCACCCGCCCCGGTCATCATGATCAAGGGGGCTTTGCACCCACCGGCAATGGCGCTTCGCACTAGATCAAGGCCGTCTCTATGCCCGAGATGGTAATCAATGAGGTATACGTCATGAGTGTCATTCTTGATTGCCCGAATGGCGTCCCTGTAGGTGGAAATCCATTCAACGACAAAACGCCCACCCGTCTCCTGAATCATTTCCCGGGTCAACAGAAAGTCATCTTCGTCGTCATCCACCAGAAGTATGCGAATCAGATCAGACATGTTGGTGCAGCTCCAGAAATTTTCGAATCAGACCATTGGAAGAGCGCCTATTTCCTTGAGCGCCGCCGCCAGCGGCGGCAACACCTGCTTTTTGCGGCTCATGACCCCCGGCAGTTCCAGAATTCCTGAATCATCGGGCCATACGTTGAAAGCACGCCCGGCCAGATTGAGACCCCTTTCATCATTGGCCAGGAGGAGGCTTCTCTCTTCCAGAATGTCGGTCATTACCAGAAAAGCCATGAACAGGCCTGACTCCTTTGCCGAGGCATGGAGCTCATCTTGCAATGCCTTAACGGGCGGCATGGACTTTTCAATCTCCGTCAACTCCGTCTGGCCGATACCGATCTCCTGTCCACCGAACCGATAGATTTTCCAGTCGTGATGTACCCACCAGCGAGGCGGGGGAGATGGGCTGGGCAACCGGGCCCCAAACAGGCCCCGGGCAAGCACTCCCATATCCTCCCCGGCCTTTTCAGCCAGCCATCGAGCGGCTTTTCGGTCCCGCTCTGTGGTTGTGGGAGAACGAAATTCCACCGTATCGGACAGGATGGCCCCCAGCATGGCCCCGGCCATGGATCTTGTGAGCGGCGCGCGATGCCGCCGGTACTGTTCAGTGATCAAGGTACAAGTGCAGCCCAGGGGTTCCACCTGCATTCGAAGCGGCACCAGGGTGCTCAGGCCGCCCAGGTTGTGATGATCGATGATGGCCAGGATGTCACTTTCCGAAACCCCCGCCGCAGCCTGATCCGCATGGTTGTGATCCGTCAGGATCACGCGCCTGCGGCTCTGGCCTGCCAGATGGCGACGCAGCAGGAGACCTTGGTATTTTTCCCTGCTGTCGATCACCGGCAGGGCCGCCAGACCATGTTGCCGAAGTTGAATAAAACCATCCGTCAACCGATCACCCTCCCCAATCCGGGGGGATTTCTCATCCATGGCGCAGGTCAATGGCAGGCTCTGCTGGATCAGCTGAGCAACCGAAAAGGTCGTTTTCTGCGTTCGGAGAATCACCGCGCCGCTGGATCCGGCCATTTCAAGCACATCATCTGGTACCTGCGCGCCATCCGTGGCCACAAGGCAGCCCGCCCCCGCGGATATGGCGGCACGCTGCACATCCGCCTGGTCGCCAACAATCACCAGATCACCCAGACCGACGCGTTTCGGGACGTGTGCTTGGGAAAAGGTGGCAATACACACGCGACCCCGGACCACCAAGGCATCCTGGCCGACAACCAGTTCCGCCTCCAGAGTGCGGCGAAGAAGCGCCAGGGGCAGGTCCACCCGCCGGGGCAACTGCAGTTCGGCCAGATAGCGGTCCACCAGTTTTCCCCGGGCCAACATGGCCGTCAGATGGCCTTCCGGGTCCACCACCGGCAGCGCATCAAGGCCGCGCTTCTGCATAATGAGGCCCGCCTCCCTCAGGGTTTGATCCGGACGAAGTTTCGGCGCATTGGTCATCATGACGTCCCGCACCCGCAGGTAAACATCTTTGATGGGCCGGGGCGCCTGGAGTCCAAGATGGGCCAGGAGCCAGGCGGATTCCCGGTTCAGTTCATCCAGGTGACAGGCCACTGCCTTTTCACCGGTTTGCCAGGCATAGAACGCGGCGTAGGCAAGGGCCGAACAGACCGCATCCGTATCCGGATCGTGGTGTCCAACCACCAGAACTTCGTCAATAATGGATGGCATTATCTGATTACCTGTTTTTTAACCTTCAATCATGCGACGATAGTCCATGGAGGCGCGAACACAAAATATAGTACCCTTTCGGGATTGAAAGAAGGAAATTGTTCAATGAGCCGTCACGTCCAGCGTACTCAAAAGGCTTCGGACTGTCAGAAGGAAGTCGCCGGGTCGCAGCACTTCGATCAGATCAGAAGCGGGTGTGAAATGACGCACATTAAAGGTCAGGAGATAAGGGCATCCCTCCCTCAAGGCGGCAACAAGAATCGGTAGATTTTTTGGGTCCGCCTGTCCCTTAAACGGGGTCAGATCATCCGGATGCGGATCGCCGACTATGCGGAGCGATCGATTCGCCAAAAGATGAAATTCGGGGAGTTTATCGGGCAGTTTTTCTGCGAGATTACGTTCAACCTCTGTCATGACTTGTTCTGAAGTAACACAATCTATAAGCGTAATTTCTCCCATCCGCAATACCACATGACTGGCTCCATGCTCGGATGGCGCTGCAGCGCCAGCAAAGATAACATCGGCATCTACAAATATGGTGAGCTTACTTTTCGCTCTGACCATATTTCTCCACCGAGTAACGTTCACGTTGCTCACGCAGAGCGTTGAGCATATCTTTGGTGCTCAGCCCGGCTTCTAAACGCGCCCTCTCGATTTCGCGCGCTAATTCCGGAACGAGGGGGACCATTTGTGTCAAAACAAAAATACCGTCCAGGTCTATCAAGCGAAAACTATCCCCTGACTTGATCTTGTACCGCTCCCGAAATTCAGCCGGTAAGGTGATCGTACCCCGCTGACGAACCTGTATTGTCGTATCCATCTGTCTGCTCCTGCTGTATATCTGCCGTTACTGATTTCCCGGAGTCACTGTACATCAATTGCTGCGTTACGTCAAACCAAGAAACGCAGCCATTGTAAATGGATGAAGTCTTCATTTTGGAGAATTCACCGGAAGTTGTATGTGACCGTAACTGACAACAGCTGTCAATAATTTTGTATTGTGTCCCCGGAATTACCACACTATTTCTCCAATTCTTCCTTAACTGCAACCCCGACCTTTGCCAGGGTATAGGGCTTCTTTATGTATCTCCCTGCCCCTAACTCCCGGGCCATATCCACCTCTTTTGTCTTGGCATATCCGCTGGCGATTATCGCCTTCTGACCGGGGCGAATTTTGATTATCTCCTCATAGGTTTTCCGGCCGTTGATCCCTTTGGGCATGACCATGTCAAGGACGATAAGATCCACCGGATTTTCTTTCACATATTCAATGGCCTCTTCCCCGCTTGAAACGGTTTCAGCGTTATAACCCAGCCGGGTCAATATCCCGCCTGCGATCTCTCTCTGTCTCTCTTCATCATCAACCACCAGGATCTTTTCTCCATGGCCGAGATAATCCTCCAGGGGAACTTCTTCCCCCTCAGCAGGCACTTCCTCCCGGGTCACAGGGAAGTAGAGTTGAAATTCCGTCCCCTTCTCGCTAGTATTTATGTTTATGTACCCATTATGGTCTTGAACGGTATTCCACACAACTGCCAAACCCAGCCCTGTCCCGGTTCTGCCCATCACCTTTTTGGTATAGAAGGGTTCAAAAATCCTCTCAAGATCCCCTGGTGTGATACCAGAACCATCATCTGAGACGCTCAGCAAGACGTATTCACCAATGCGCACATCTTCATATCCCCTTAAGGGTTCATCGAGATACCGGTTTGAGGCGGATATGGCAACCGTACCACTGCCTTCAATGGCCTCTGATGCATTGGCTACCAGATTCATCAGGATCTTTTTGATGTGAGTGGGGGAACCGCTCATGTTCAGAAGGTCGGAGTCCAGTTCAGTCTTGAAATCAACAAATGAGTGTGTCATTTCCAGTTTCTTGTACTCAGCTGATTCCATGTATTCTGTGGTCAGGGTGTTAAGACTCAATGCTTCTTTGCCGGTAGCAACTCCTCTCGCTATTGTCAGCAGGTCTTCCACAACATCGGCGGCCCGCATGCCGGACTCCTGTATTGTCTTTATGGGCTTCCACATGGGGCTGTCTTCAGGGAGATCCATCAGAAGCAGTTCAGGATAGCTCACAATCCCTGAAAGGATATTGTTCAGGTCGTGGGCCACGCCACCCGCCATAAGCCCTATGGCCTCCATCTTTCTTGACCTGGCGAGTTTTTTTTCAAGCTTTATCCGTTCTTCTTCGGCCCGTTTACTTTCGGTGAAGTCTTCCATCAAACCTTCATAAATGGTTTTCGCATCTTCCCTGATTACTCTTGTATGCAATTTAAGCCAGACAATTTCTCCATCTTTTTTTCTAAACTCCACATCCTTTCCATATACAGCCCCCTTCATCTCGATATCCGCCAAAACCACGGGTCTTTCTTCAGGCCGGGCATACAGATTGACAATGCTATCTACCGATGATATCAAACTTTCAGCAGAGTCATAACCAAATATTTCAGCCAACCTCTCATTAGCCATAATGAATTTCCCGCCTTTTTCAACCTGGTACACTCCGACCAAAGCATTCTCTACGAGTCTCCTGTATTTCTTTTCGCTCTCCCGCAACGCCTCCTCCGCCCGCTTGCGTTCTTCGATTTCTCCCTTGAGATCTTTTGTTCGTATCGATACCTGTCTCTTCAGAGATACAGACCAAAAGAGTAAAACGGCTCCAATCAAAATGAAACCGAGAATAATCCAGAAAAGATATATCAATACATCAGTGAAAGATATCTCTCCGGATTCATAGCCCCCAAACCAATTTTCATAAATTTTTTTGTGTTGATGAGTGTCTTTAAGTATTTTTAAGCCTTGGTTAAAGCGCTCTATAAGTTCCTGGTTTCCTTCCTTTACAGCAACGCTAAATGGCCGTTTGTATGCTTCAACTATTACTGGACTTAACTCGAGGTTGGTAAGACCGAGCTTTTCAATAGACGTCAACCCCACTAATTTTGGCATTAATGCTGCGTCTCCCTTTCCTTCTGCCAGCATCCTGAGGGAGTCCTGTAAATCGTCTATGAGTATCAATTGATCATCCGTTATATAATCCAAAGAGCGTAGATAATCATGGGCCTGGTCATTCTTCATAACGATGATTTTCTTATCCCTGAGATCATTTAATGACCTCATCTCAGGTGAGCCCTTCCTGGTAAAAAAGGCGTCGAAAGCGATTGTATGTGGTGCTGAAAAATCAAAATCTTTATCTCTTTCTTTGGAATAAGCCATCATGGGGAGGAAGTCTATCTTCCCTGTCTTTAGTCCATTCCGAGCCTTTTCCCATAGATCGGTATTGATCTGGAGTTCCAGCCCCATTACTTTTGCCGCGGCTTTAATCAGATCGACACTGAACCCGTCTGGTTCGCCGCGTTCATTTACAAAGGTATATGGGTAATAGTTATCAACGATGACAGTCCGAATGGGCGGTTTCTTCTGAATACCGGGTGGAGGAGGGTTCATGCCAAACCAACGGAGATAAATGGCATTAACTGTTTCCTGAGGTATAGACGCAAGACTTTTGTTAATGATTGAAATTAATTGCGGCCAGTCTTTACGAATCGAAAAGACTAAATCTAATGGTTTTTCGGACACAACATAGCCAATTTTGATCGATTGCAGGAAACTTCTGTGGGTTGTTTTATAGGTAGATGTACCCGTAATGCTTGCATCCGCCTTTCCTTCCACGACCATTTTCGCAGATTCAATATCAGAATTCGCTTCCACAATATTAATTTCAGGATAGGGCTTTAAAAGATCGGCATACGCTTCATTGCCTTTCTGAATCGCAACCGTTTTTCCTGATAGATCATCTATGCTCTTAATCTCAAGAGAACTGTCAAATGGAATAATTACGATCATGAATTCTGAAACATAGACATCCGAAAAGTTGAAAAAAGGCTCTCTGGCCTTCAGAGGGGCAGAAGTAACCAGACCGTCAATTTCACGGTTCTTGGCCTTTTTAACAATATCCTTCCATTTGCCTGTGGCCAGTTGGAGATTCGATCCGGTTGATTCGTTTATGTATCGTATGAAGTCAACATCAACCCCCCATAATATACCGTCTGCCCCTCTGGATACAAAAGGCTCCCATCCTTCGTCAGTACCGAGTCGTATAACTGGATGGGATTTAAGAAAGGCTTTCTCTCCCTCGGTAAGTTCAATTATATTATGTTGGGTTCTAGCAGAGCCCTGGTATTGGTTCGATGATGGTTCTTGCGGTTGACCAGGGTATGCCGGTGAAACAAGAAGGCAAACGGAAAGAATGATTAAGATATAAAAGGGGTGTTTTCGGCGGGACATTTTCTCTCCAATTAAGAGTTATTCAATGATTCACTGATTAAGTGTAGATGCATCATCTTTCACCCCAACGATCTCCACCAAAACGGGCATATGTCTGTGTGCATATCACCCGGTCCCTAGAGTAATGTCCAGCCAAGAATACTTGAATTTTTTTTAACGAATATCGAACAAGGAATGTCGAATAATGACGTTTTCCTTCGACATTCTTTGTTCCTTGTTCGATATTCTGCGGTTCAAAAATATCCTTTGAATACAAATTGTTACAAGTGTGAGAGATGAACTCTCAAAGTGATTGCGTAAGAATCTAAAACCCCCTTTCGGGCCCTAACCAAAGCCGGTATGTTTCCCGATTTTTACCCTTTTAAAAGGGCCTTCAGCACTCTTTCCGGGGTCATGGGGATGGTTCTTAATCGGGCGCCAGTGGCGGCAAAGACCGCGTTCGCAGCAGCAGGAGCCGCCGGCGGAACGCCCGGCTCTCCAATCCCGCCGATCTTCTCATCGCTGTCAATGATGTGCACCTTGATCTCCGGAACTTCGCTCATACGGAGGAGATCGTAGTCTTCGTAGTTCTCCGTGGCGACCCCGCCGTTGGCGAATTTGACCTCTTCCTTGAGTGCGGTACTCAAGCCCATGATGATGCCCCCTTCCATCTGTGCCTCCAGGGGACCCGGATTGACCACCGGACCGCAATCCACGGCCACATCAACCCGGTTCACCTTGATGGACCCGTCTTTTTTAACGGAAACATCGGCCACCTGGGCCACATAACTGCCGAAACAGTAATGCTGGGCAATCCCGAGCCCGCGGCCTTTGGGCATCTTTTTCCCCCAGCCCGCCTTTTTGGCAACGGTTTCGAGAACCCTCGTGGCACGCATATTACCTTTCAGGAGCGCAAGCCGGAATGCCAGCGGATCTTTTCCCGCCAGATGGGCCATTTCATCCATGAACGATTCCACGACAAATGCGTTCGGGGCGTTTTGAACGGATCGCCACGGCGCCACCGGTGGCGGCAGTTCAGAAATGACAAAGTCCAGATCGTAGTTCGGATACTGATAGGCGGTATTGTTGTCATGGGGTGATCCGGGATAATCGGCCAGGCCCCAGAGACAGTAAAAATCGATCCCGCCTTTGACGGCCTGGGGCGCGATATATTTCAGAATGGAGGGTGTCACCACCTTGTGGGACCATCCTGTCAAATTCCCCTGGCCATCGATTCCGGATTCTATCCGGTGGGATGTGGCTGCCCGGAAAAAATCATATTTAAAATCCTGCTCCCGGGTCCAGACCAGCTTTACCGGTTTGCCCAACGCCTTTGAGACGATGACCGCCTGAGCCACAAAGTCCGGATTCGCGCGTCTGCCAAGACCGCAGCCGAGAAGGGTTGTGTTGATGTGAACGTTTTCAGGCTTCAGGCCTGATACCTTTGAACCCACAATTTGCGCAACGGTCTGACTCTGAGTCGGCGCCCATATCTCACACCGGTCCTTTTGGAAATGGGCGGTACAGTTCATGGGTTCCATGGTGGCGTGCGCAACATAGGGAACATAATAGGTGGCTTCCAGCTTCTTTTTGGCCTGAGCCAGCGATGCCTTGACATCCCCCTCCTGCCGCACTTTAGCGCCGGGTTTGTCCAGATCCGCCATGAGGGATTTTTCAATCACGACATTATCCATTCCCGGTAGGACACCCTTTCCCCATTTGGCATTAAGGGCATCACGGCCTTCCAGGGCGGCATAAAAGGAGTCTGCGCAAACAGCAATCCAGTCAGGGGTCGGAACAATCTTTTTAACACCCTTGATTTTCATTGCCGCCTTATCGTCGTATGAGAGCGATTTGGCGCCGTAGGCCGGTGGACGGGCAAGGATGGCGTAGTGCAGATCCGGCATATCCACGTCATAGCCGAAGACGGCCTTACCGCTCACTTTTTCAGGGATATCGACCCGGGGCATGGATTTCCCCATATATCTGAGCTGACTTTTCTTTTTAAGGGGAGGGGTCTTGGGGATCTGAAGTGTGGCAGCCTTCAGACAGAGCTGGCCGTAGGTGAGTTTGCTGCCCGATTTCTTATTTCGTACAGCGCCTGTCACCGCCTCACAGGCGTTTTCCGGAACGTTCCAGGTCTGAGCGGCAGCCTGGATCAGCATGGCGCGCCCGGCTGCTGCCGCATTCCGTAAGGGCGCATAAAACCCCCGCACACTGGCGCTGGCCACTGTGATCTGAAGTTTGATGAGCGGGTTTTTAAAGGCAGCAAGGGCCGGTCCCTGAACAATTTTGACCTGGTCCCAGTCGGCTCCCAGTTCATCAGCGATAATCATGGGAAGGGCGGTCAATACACCCTGACCCATCTCTGAATTGCCGATGGTGACCGTAACGGCGTTATCCGGGGTGATTTCAAACCAGGCGTTTGGTTTGAAGCTTTTGAGCGCCTGTTCTTTCTTTTCCGATGCATTCAGGAGTTTGTACCCGGACGGCGTGATGGAGACTGCAATGGTTAAACCGGTTATTTTCAGGGATTTTATCAGGAAATTTCGTCGGGAGATTTGTTTTTCCATTATGTCAGCCCTCCTTTCTCATCATTTTTGCGGCGGTTTTTATGCCCTTTTTGATGCGCGGGTGGCTGCCGCAACGACAGATGACATCGTCAAGGGAATCTATGACCTTATGGGGGTCGGAGCCGGACGAGAGCTCGGCCGAAACCTGCATAATAACTCCCGGCTGACAATAACCGCACTGAACGACCTGTTCATCGACCCATGCCTTTTTTACCGGATTATTTTCAGGGATACCTTCTATGGTAGTGATTTTCTTGCCCAGTACATCTTCCACTGATACGCCGCACGATCGTACAGCCTTCCCGTCCACATGGACGGTGCAGGATCCGCATTCTCCAATTCCGCAAGCATATTTTGTGCCCGTGAGTTTCAGATTATCCCTTATTGCCCAGAGTAACGGCATATCTGAAGGCACATCGAGCTTGTAGGTTTTACCATTCACATTCAGCGAAATCATAATACCCTCCTTTTCAATGTTGAAGACCTCTCATGCTTTGCATAACACATGTGTCGTCCTTATGACGATCCACCACCACGTTGTGAGCCGCGCCTGAATCACCTCCTAACCCTGGATTCCTATTCATTCTAAAATACGATCCCTCAGAATTATTGTATGCCTTGATCACTCGCCGTGATCATGATCATGGGGCACTGCAAAATTGTCTTCACAATCAAGGAGCGGGTCATCTTGAGCGGGTTTGCCATGGTACGCAGCCCGGACCACGCTCCCTTTCGGGGGAACACAGCGCAGACGCACCTCAAATCGAGACGGGCGGTGTTTCCTTGCCCCCGGGGTCTTGGGCAGGATTTTGGGTGTATGGGCGGCATGGGCCTGGTTGACGACCGTCCCGCCGGGTGAGACCACGGCCACATCCACATGACCGATACCGGAAAACCCCGCGTTAAGGCGACGTACTTCCCCCGTAATCACCAACTCATCACCCTCCTGCCTGACAATGATATTCGACAGGGACACCCGTGAAGAGGGGATGGGCTCGACGAACAGTCCCCCTTCCATCTGAACAAGGCCGGAATGCTGGGATACACATCCTCCAATACCGACACTGGTCGCCAAAAGCCACAGCAACAACAGGAGGGGCGAACCGCTTTCTCTAAAGGCGGTTCTAATCCTGCGTACCGCTGTTTCTCTGAAGCGTGCAATGGGCTTTTTCAAGAGTTGCGCCTCTTTTGCTACCTTATCCGGTGTCGGATTCATGAAGAAAAATGATAAGACATTGCTTTTCGAAGTAAAAAAATATAAAAAAGTATCCCTGTACGTCAAGGAAAAAGGTCTGCTGAACGGTTAAGAAACAAAGGAGGTTTTCAAATGAACATGACATCGGAAGTGGCGGGGATGGTTTGTGTGGCCAAGGGGCCCAAAAACGGCCCGGCGCCCATTCCCGAAGAAGGGAAATGGGTTCAGGCCAAAGAGATCAAGGATATTTCCGGTTTGACCCACGGGGTCGGTTGGTGCGCACCCCAGCAGGGGGCAAGCAAACTGACCCTGAATGTGAAAAACGGTATCATTGAAGAAGCTCTGGTGGAAACCCTCGGATGTACGGGCATGACCCATTCCGCGGCCATGGCGGCTGAAATCCTTCCCGGAAAAACCATTCTTGAAGCCTTGAACACGGATCTCGTGTGCGACGCCATCAACGTGGCCATGCGGGAACTCTTTTTGCAGATTGTTTATGGAAGGACCCAGACAGCTTTCTCCGAAGGGGGGCTTCCCATCGGCGCGGGACTGGAAGATTTGGGGAAAGGCTTTCGAAGCGTCGTGGGCACCATGTACGGCACCCATGCCAAAGGCGCCCGATACCTTGAAATGGCCGAAGGATATGTCAGAAGAATCGGCCTGGACGAAAACGATGAGATCATCGGGT
>JABGPV010000110.1 GCA_018644785.1 Deltaproteobacteria bacterium
AATGGGTCCAACAAAAAATGGTCGTAAAATTCAGGATTGCAGGGAGATGAGACAAATGACAGACAATCCTTCAACAATTCCTCCCATCGTACGCTTGTCGTACCGTAAAGGAGATCTTATTGTCAAAGAAGGGGACTACGGGATATCGATCTATAAAATCCTGGAAGGCAAAGCGATGGTTTTAAAGGAAAGTGAAGGCAGAGAGATTCCACTGGTCACCTTGGCAATGGGTGATATATTCGGCGAACGGACATTTCTCAACAGGGCCTCCGAAACCCGTTCGGCATCGGTTCGCGCCCTTGAAAATATGACTGTGGAGGTTTGGCACACCGCAAGATTATCACAGGAATATAATGAGATGCCACCCATTGTCAAATATATCACAGACCAAATCCTGACCCGGTCCATCCGAATGAATAACCTCATCGTCAAGCTGGTTACCCAGGAACAGAAAGCAAAACTAGCGGAAAAAAGAATGGACCCGTTGACTTCTCAAAGGCGATTTCACAGGAAAAAAGTAGATATGGTATGCCAATACCGACCATTTGGTGCTTCCGACCGATTTCATCTGTCCGGCAGAATCAAAGACATCAGTTTGGCGGGTTTGGGAATGGAGGTTATGCGCAGAGACGCCTCCGGCGTTTCACATGTTCTAGGGGACTGTTTTGTGGTAACCATTGTTTTGCCTAACAAACAATCGTTGGAACTGGAAGCGGAAGTGGTGTCTGTTCAAAAAGGGGAAATAGCTGGAGAGCTGGTGTTGGGCATGTCTATCTCCGAAATTTCCCCCAAAGCAAAAAAGTCCCTGGGCTTTTTTTTGATGCCGTAACGGTTAAGGGAGATAAACGTGGAATTCGAGACATTGATTATCGCCTATCTGGCCAATGAAGAAACATATGAGTCCGGAGAGATTATCATTGAAGAAGGGACCAAAGGCGACTGGGTCTATATCGTGTTGGAAGGGCAAGTCAAGGTTACCAAGAGAACCTCTGCAGGCATGTTAACCATTGATCTTTTGAAGCGTGGTGCCATTTTCGGCGAAATGGCACTTTTCGGAAAGGCTCTTGAGGCCAGGAGTGCCTCAGTAGTTGCCGCAGACGGCCAAGCGCGTGTAGGCGTTCTGGACACCCGTCAATTAATTGATGATTATGAATCCCTTACGCCAAGAATCAGGTTGTTGATCAAAGCGCTGATCATGCGCCTTAAAGAATCCAATGAAAAAGCGGCTACCCTCGTTGTAGCGGCCAGCGAAAAGAAGCGTAAGAACCTAACCCCCTTTTAACGCCTTTGGCGATACCGAAAAATATGGAGAAATGATGACGCAGGTGTTTGAAATATACGTGCAAACGCACTTTTCAGCAGCACATGCTTTAAGGGGATACCCCGGGGATTGCGCCCGCGTTCATGGACACAACTGGATCATCGATGTTTTTGTCCGGTGCAACAAACTCAACGAGATCGGCATCGGTCTTGATTTCAGGGAGATTAAAGAGAGTGTCAAGCGCGTTCTTAAAGACCTGGACCATTTCAATTTGAATGAACTTCCGGTGTTTCAAGACGTAAACCCCACCTCCGAAAATATCGCCAGATTCTTATACCGGGAACTGAGCAGACACCTCAACTCCGACAGTATCACCGTCTCCAGAATCAAGGTTTCGGAAACCCCCGGCGCCGGCGCTTTCTATTGGGAGGAACACCCATGACGCTTCGTGTCAATGAAATATTTTACAGCATACAGGGGGAATCCTCCTATGCGGGACTCCCTTGTGTATTTGTCCGGTTGACCGGATGCAATCTGAGATGTTCCTACTGCGACACCCGGTATGCCTATGAAGAAGGGGGTGTCATGGAGATCAACCATATTTTCGAGCAGATCTCCCCCATGCAATGCCGACTGGTGGAGATCACCGGTGGAGAGCCTCTTATCCAGGAAAAAACCCCCATTCTGGTGGAAAGCCTGCTTGAAGACGGCTATGAGGTCTTGCTTGAAACCAACGGCACCCATGATATCAGCCGGCTGGATGATCGGTGTGTGAAAATCGTGGATTTCAAATGCCCTTCCAGCGGCATGAGCGATCATACGGATATGGAAAACCTGGATCGGCTTTCACTTCGCGATGAAATCAAATTTGTTATGGGAACCCGTGAAGATTATGAATATGCCAGAGAGATCGTGGGCCACATGAAGTCCCGTTCGCTCTTAATCAGCTCCGTTAATTTTTCCCCCGTGTTTGACCAACTGGAGCCGGAAATCCTGGCGGAATGGATACTGGCGGATCACCTGGCGTGCCGGTTGCATCTCCAACTCCATAAATATATCTGGGGACCCGACGCAAGAGGGGTTTAAAAACAGATGACGGGTTCCAAGAAAAAAGCGGTTGTATTGTTAAGCGGAGGGCTGGATTCGACCACCGTTGCGGCCATTGCCGTCTCCAAAGGGTATGATGTTTTCGCTCTCAGCTTTCGATATGGACAGCGTCACGCTGTGGAGCTTTTAGCGGCTCGGCGGGTGGCGGACAGTCTGGATGTGACAGAGCACCTGATCATGGACATTGATCTCCGGAGGATCGGGGGTTCCGCGCTCACGGACCGGATTGATGTTCCCAAAGGCCGCAGTGAGGGATCAATGGAAAGTGGAATCCCCGTGACCTATGTTCCCGCACGCAATACCATATTTCTTTCATATGCCCTGGCATGGGCGGAAGTACTGAACGCCCGGGATATCTTTATCGGTGTCAACGCCGTGGACTACAGCGGCTATCCCGACTGTCGGCCGGAATTCATTGCGGCATTTGAACGGATGGCGAGCCTGGCCACAAAAGCAGCGGTTACGGGCCGATGTCGAATTCAAATCAAGACCCCCATCATCAATATGAGCAAAGCGGAAATCATCCAAACGGGACTTGCGCTGGGTGTTGATTACAAATTGACACACAGTTGTTATGACCCGGCACCGGATGGAGAGGCCTGTACTCTCTGTGACAGCTGTCTTTTGAGGAAAAAGGGTTTTGAGGAAGCCGGGGTAAAGTGGATACCATGAAAATCGGAGTTTGCGTTCTGGTGGTATTGAGTTTGATGGCCTTTATGGTGGGGCTGCCCATAGCGGCTGTTGCCGAGCCTTCGGCTACAATAAAATTGGGTCACGTGGCACCGCCCTTTCATGGGCAGAGCAAGGGTGTGGATGCCTTTGCGGCCTATATTAAAGAAAAAACCGACGGCAGAATCGATATTGTGACGTTTCCCATGGGCCAGCTGGGCGGAGAACGTTCCATGGCGGAACAGGTCCAGATGGGAACCCTGCAGATTGCCGCCATCTCTTCGGCCGTACTTCAAAACTTCGTACCTCAGGCAGCCATCCTGGATATGCCTTTTATTTTTCCGGATCGAGAAACGGCATACGCAACCCTGGATGATCCGGAAGTACAGAAAAAAATCTTCTCCTATTTCCCCAAAAAAGGATTTATGGCCATTGGTTGGACTGAAAACGAATTCAGGGATTTCACCAACAACAAACGGCCGGTTCGGAAGCCTTCGGATATCAAGGGTCTCAAGGTCCGGGTCATGAACTCCCCCGTTTATCTCGATACATTCAGACACTTAGGTGCATCTCCGGAGGTTATTCCTTTTCCGGAAATCTATCACGCACTTCAAACCGGCCTGATTGATGCGCAAGAGAGTCCCATTCTCACATCGGTCTTAATGAAGTTTACGGAAATAACCAAAAATGTGACCCTCACCCACCACTCTTTGACCGAGTGTATCATCGTTGTGACCCCGGATTACTGGGAGACACTTTCTCCCGAGGATCAGCAGACTTTCAGGGACGCCGCCAGGGTGGCCGTTGACACCAATCGGAGGGTCAATGCCGAACTGCACAACAAACTGCCCAAGAGCGGGATCAGCATCACTGAATATTATAAAAAGAGCGGGATTGAAGTGGTCGACCTGACCCCGGAAGAACGGGATTCATTTCAGAAGGCAATGGTCCCGGTATGGAATAAATACCGCAAAAAGATCGGCAATGAAATTTTTGATTTCATGCTGACCAAAATCGAGGAACACCAGCAGGAAATTTCGGCTTCTTACCTGAAATAATCCACCGCATTCCGAAAGATGGCGATCCCGCCCCCTTCTTCCTGTTCAATACGCTCCCCCCGCTGGGCAAGGGCAAGCTTTCGCCGGGTCCAGTCCGGATGATTGGTGAAATGGTTGAACGCCTCCGGATGGGGCATGAGCCCGAAGATGCGACCGGTGGGGTCGCATATACCGGCAATATCGGACAGGGACCCATTGGGATTTACAGGCCAGAGACCATCCGCCGGGGTTCCATTATGATCGGCGTATTGCAGCACCACCTGGTTGTTTTGAAAAAGTCTTTGAACGGTATCCTCGGTTGCGTAAAATTTCCCTTCCCCATGCCGGACCGGGAACTCCGCACGGGAAAGCCCCCGGGTGAAAATATTGGGTGATTGGGTGTTGACTTTCAGGTTTACCCAACTATCGATAAAATTCCCCGAGTCATTATGGGTCAGCGCCACCTCCCGATCCTGGTATCGGCCGTCAAAACCCGGCAGCAGGCCCAGATTGACCAGCGCCTGAAAACCATTGCATATTCCCAGGATCAGATTTCCCGCATCCACAAAAGCTTTGAGCTGATCCCCCAGGTGTCGCTTCATTTTTGAGGCCATGAGAACGCCTGCGCCATGATCGTCGGCCCAGCTGAAACCACCCCCAAAGACCAGAATCCGATAGTCTTCAAGGGCCTTGGTGGAACCGCTTGATGTGTTACGGATCAATTGATTGATGTGCATCCTGTGGGGATCGGCGCCGGCCAAGTGCAACGAAAAATCGGTTTCGTTATCGCAATTGAGCCCATAGCCGGTGAGGACCATTGCTTTTACCTCTTTCATATGAGATCTCCAAAAGGCTTTTTCCATGAATCCTTCAGACGGTGGATGTTTTCCTTGAGCACCGTGTCACCGTTTTCTCCTGTAATGACAAAATCGGGCGCCTCGGTCACAACGCCGACCTCCTTAAACTTCATTCCGAAGAAGCATTTTTCGAAGGGTACCTGTCGTTCCGGTGCAACCGTTATGATGAATCTGCCGCACGATTCGGAGTAAAGTGCCTGGGCGTTTGAAAGATCCGGCACAGAAGGAATTAAGGGTAATTGAAGCGTTATCCCCAATGCTCCGCCCATTGCGGTAAGCGCCAGATGCACGGCCAGACCGCCTCTCGCGACCGCGTGGCAGGATGAAACCAGTTCACTGTTGATGGCCTGGTGGAGGGCCATGTATTGGGGCAGAAATTCCTCCGGATAAATCCTGGGGACATTGAGCCCCACCCGCTCCATCATCTGGTAATATTCGCCCCCGCCCAATTCATTTCGCGTTTCCCCCAGCACATAGACCAGGTCTCCCGGAAATTTGACGTCCATGCTGACGGATTTTGTAATATCCGGCATGACGCTTGAAACCGTGAAGAGCAACGTGGGCAATCCCGATACCTTGCGTCTTTCCCCAAAAGGGCCTTTGAGATTCCCGTCAATATACATGCTGTCTTTTCCCGAAAGGAGGGGAATATGATATTGAAGGCATGTGTCCCGCAGGGCCTGGTTGGACCGAACCAGCTGGGCGGCTTTATATTTTCCGTCCGGGTTTTGAACGGGATCATATTCAATGGTGGGCCAGCAGAAATTGTCCACACCGGCCAGATGGTCCGGATCACCCCCCACCGCCAGAACTTTTCTAACCGCTTCATCCATGGTCGCCGTTGTCATGTGGTAGGTATCAATTGTTGAATAGGCCGGATTGACGGCTTGAGATACGGCAAGCCCTTTCAAGGATTTCAGCACCGGTCGAATCACTGCGGCGTCCGATGGCGTATCCCGCTCTTTACCCACCAGGGGTTTGATGACGCTGGTTCCCTGGACTTCATGGTCATATTGCCTGGCGATCCAGTTGCGGGAACAGATATTGGGTCTTTGAAGCATGGCGTGAAGGAGCGCGCCATGACGTGCGGGCTCCGTGATGACCGGCTCCGTCAAACCACGCATTTTCGGAGGGGTCCACTCCGCATCAAATTCCCATTGGGGAAAATCGGACTCCAGCAGGTCCATTCGAATATACGCGCAAGTTTTTTGTTGGTATTTCAGGTGCAGAAAACCGGAGTCCGTGTATTCCCCGATGACGGTGCTTAACACCGCATGCTTGTGGGATAAGGCCATGAAGCGATCCAGATGTTCCGGTTTTACGGCGATGGTCATCCGTTCCTGGGACTCGGATATCCATATTTCCCACTGGTTCAAGCCTTCATATTTCAGCGGCACCCTGTCCAGGTGTACCACACAGCCGTTGCTGAAGCGGGCGGATTCTCCCACGGAAGAAGAGAGCCCCCCGCCCCCGTTGTCGGTAATAAAGTGAATCAACCCTTCATCCCGAACTTCCAGGAGAAAATCGTGCATTTTTTTCTGGGTATAGGGATCGCCGATCTGCACGTGGCCGGCCGGCGTGTTTTCGGAATAGGTTTCGGAAGCCGCTGTTACCCCGTGAATACCGTCTTTTCCCACTCTTCCACCGCTCATGATGATCAGATCGCCGGGAGAAGTGGTTTTTTTGTGCGATGGCTTATTTTCCACCCTGGACGGCATAATGCCCAACGCCGTCACAAACACCAGGCATTTCCCCGTGTAGCTTTCGTCAAAGAGCAGCAGCCCGTAGGGCGTGGGAATACCGCTTTTGTTACCGCCATCCCGGACCCCTTCAATGATACCGTCCAACAGGCGTCTCGGGTGCAGATGAGGTTCAAGATCCCCCTGGTAATCCCGTTGACCCACACAATACCCATACATGCCCAAAATAAGTTTTGATCCCTTTCCCGTCCCCATGGGATCCCTGTAAATACCCACAATTCCGGTAATGGAGCCACCATAGGCTTCCATGTTGGACGGGCTGTTATGGGTTTCACCCGTGATACAGTAGTAATGGTCAGAATCAAAGCGGGCCACGCCCGCGTTATCCCACAAAACCGAGACCACCCAGTCTTTTTCCGCCTGGATTTTCAGGGTCGGTGCTTCAATACAGGTTTTAAAGAGGCTGTCAATGGTTTGCTGTTCGTCGCTTTGAAGGTCGTGGTAATGAAATTTTCCCCGGAACGTATTGTGGTTGCAGTGATCGCTTCGGGCCTGGGAAATGTACTCCAGCTCCACGTCAGTGGGAAGATCAAGCCCCACCTTTTTCCGTTCCTCTAAAATGTCTTTCCGTAGAAAATAGGCGCGGATCACCGGGATATCCCGATCCTGAAGCGCCAGATTCCGCTCTTTGGAAATACATTTCAGTGCTTCATTGCTTTCAATGGACAAGGTTTTCACTTCCGGTTCATGGCTCAAGATGACCTTTGGTATCAGGAATCCAAGGCCTTCTTCCGAATTCCAGTCTTCCCTGGAGAAAATCTTCCATTGCTGAATCGCTCTGTTCGCCAGAAGCTCCGTCGCGATGCGATGGGCCTGATCTTCTGTAAGGTTTCCCCTGATTTCATAGCATTTTGAGGTATAAACGGCTTCTTCGGATTTAAACGTGACCCCCAGAAGATCTTCAATGGCTTCTCGCGCCGTACTTCCCGCCGTATCTCGCACACCGGGCCGAAAACCGACCCAGATGAGCCAGTCAAAATCCCTTTCAATTGGGGTATACGCACTTTGCTCGGTGATGGGATTGGTAAATATATCGTTTTGAATTCGTGACAGCTGATTGGCATCAAAATGGGCGTCAATGGTCAGAACCCGGATCACCCGAACATCATCCACGTCAAAACCGAAGTACGCCTTTGATTTTGTTTTAATGCCGACGCCGGATGCATCCGGCAGCTTGTCTTTCAACCTGATTTCCAGTCTGAATGTCATTATACATACCCGTTCTTATCAAAATTTTTGAGGACCCTACCTTCTGCTTTGTATCTTGAAACCAAGGCTTTCGTCAACCGCAATTGAAAGATGGCCCTGAACATACAATTGTTTCCCTGAACTTGCAATTGGGCGTTTCAATGCGTACCTTTCTCTTGTATCCATAGCGATAATACTAAGGAGTAACACGATAATGGAAAAAGAAAAAACGGAAAAGATCGAAAAAGAGAATGCTGGAAAGGTTCCCAATCAACAGGAGCTGGAAAAAGAATTGGGAGAATACCTTTCAAAAAAATACGGTGATCGGGTTAAAATCATTTCTCCATTTGTTGTGCCCAATAAAGACGCAGCAGACCAGGACGGCAAAAAGTCGGGATCCAAAGGCCCGGACATGGATGATTTTTATATGATGCCCGAGGAAATGGAATCCTATCTGGACGGTTTTGTGGTGAAACAGGATCAGGTCAAGGCTGTTCTGGGAACAAAAATGTGTACGCATTTCAACCGGATCAGATTCAACCATCAAAGGGAAAATGAAAACTTCAGAGACGCCAACAAAAAATCAGGCGTCGGAATGATCAAAAACAATGTATTGATGATTGGTCCCACCGGCGTGGGAAAGACCTACATCATCAAACTCATTGCTCAGAAGCTGGGTGTTCCATTTGTAAAAGGCGATGCCACAAAATTCAGTGAAACCGGGTATGTTGGCGGGGATGTTGAAGATCTCATCCGGGATCTGGTCTATGAAGCGGATGAAAACATTGACCTGGCTGAGAACGGTATTGTCTATATTGATGAAATTGACAAAATATCATCCTCCCGGAACCTGATCGGGCACGATATATCCAGACCCGGGGTTCAGAGGGCTTTGCTGAAGCCCATGGAAGAAACCGATGTGGACCTGAAGGTCCCCCATGATCCCATCAGTCAGATTCAGGCCATTGAGCATTACAGGCGAACGGGAAAAAAAGAAAAGAAGGTGGTCAACACCAAGAATATCCTGTTTATCATGAGCGGTGCTTTCGGCGATTTGACCGAGATCATAAAGAAAAGACTGCAGCGGCAGGGGATCGGGTTCGAGGCTGATGTGAGGCCCACTGAAATTCCATGGGAGATACTCAAGAATGTACGTTCGCAGGACCTGGTTGAGTTCGGGTTTGAGTCGGAGTTTGTGGGGAGACTTCCGGTGGTGGTGGTATTTGACGAGCTGAACCGGGACGACCTGTTTGAGATCCTCAAAAACCCCAACAATCCCATTATTATCAGTAAACGGATGGATTTCAGGGCCTACGGGATCGATGTTAAATTTGAAGACGACGCCCTGAAGCGCATTGCAGAATTGGCGGAAACGGAAAAGACGGGGGCCAGGGGGTTGGTGAGTGCCATTGAAAAAGCCCTGATCCCTTTTGAGACCCGGTTGCCCTCAACGGACATCAAACGGTTTCTGGTCACTCAAGAGGTGGTTGATGATCCCGAAGGAGAGTTGTCCCGTCTTTTTGAAAAGTATAATGAGCAGGAGTGGATTGACCGTTTTGAAAAGGCCCGAAGTCTTGAAATGGAGGAGATCAAACAATACATAGCGGAACGGGCAGAACATTTCAGCAATAAATCGGGCCTTGATCTCTATGATCGAAGACTGGAACTGATTGCGAAGCTCTATTTGCATCATGTCACGGATGTGGATGTGGCCATTGAAAACTTGGGCGCCATGTACGAACAGGTCCAGACCGAGACGGACGCTTTGAGGGAAAACCTCGATGTAAAAATTTTGTTTGATGACAGCGCCGTAGATGAAATTATCCACCAGGCCATTGACTCCGGCCAGAAGGTGAGAAACCTCACATTTCAACTGGCCAAACGACTGGAATACGGGCTAAGGCTGGTGAAAGACCGCGTCGGCAAGGAAGATTTCATCATAAACCGTGAAGCCCTCACCCATATGGAATCGTTTATCAATGATCTCATGAAAAAGGCGTATCAGCGTGAGGATCCCCCTGATGGGGAGGAAAGGGATCAACTCTGATTGTAACCATCCACAGGGTGCAGAGGACAGTTGTCAGGGGGCAGGATGAAATTCGAAGCTGGTTTTTCTGCACCCTGCACCCTGTCCCCTGACAACGATTACCTCTGATTTTTCAACGTATTCTCATAAGCTTCATCAATTCGCTGTTCCAGGTACGAGATGAACCTTTCGTCATTTTCAAAAAGATCGAAACAGTAGCCATCTATTCCCAGCACCCCCTTCGGCACCATATTCCCCTCCTCGGCAGGGTCCGTCACGCAGTCGTCGTAAAAGCATACGGACAGCCATTTGTTGTCCGGATCATCATCTACGATGTCGATCAATGTAACCAGCTTCACTGTTTCATCTTCCCACTTGATTCCGGCACGAAGTGAGTAGCTGATGTCCGGTCTCAGCACAAAAGAGAGAACCACTTGTTCTTTTCTCGAAAACCGGTTTGCCAGCTGAAGAAAGGCGCCCTTCACATTCATTTTATCATGGGTCCATTTGCCAAGCACCGCCGAGAGATTTTTGAAATCTTCTCGTTTGGAAAACATGCTCTCTTGCATCATTTGCATTTCGCTCCTCAATAAATCCAGTCACCACCGGGACATTTCACGGATCAAGCCACATCATATAATCCCCGGTCCCGGTCCTGCAGGTATACCTGCCTGAAAGCGCCTTTCCTGCCCGCAACAAACCAGCCCAGGCCGGTTTTACGGCATGCGGGACAGGCCTCCATGGGTATGTGAACACCCATGATATGCTGACCGGTACTGGCGGTGGACGAAATGGCAAAGGCGCCGGCGCAATGGGAACAGCACCTTATTTTTTCATTCTGCCTTTCCTGAATCCCATCCGTATCATAGAAGATATCTCGTTTTCGCTCCAGTATTTGCCCTTCGTCATATGACTTTTTCTTGAGCCCCCCCCGCAAAAACAGATCCTTGAGCGCTTCAACCAGCTCTTCAATATTCAGCGTCACATCCCGGGATTGCGGGCGATAGTCTTTTTCATAATTGGGTTCCTTGACAAAAGAGGTGTCCATACCGGCCATGGCCATGATAATACCCACATTCACATAGGGCAGGGCATTTTCAATGGCGTATCCGCCTTCCAGCACGGCGATGTCCGGCTTTAAGCGTTCATTCAGGATGGCATACCCACGGGCTGAAAAATTCATATTGGTAATGGGATCATTGAAATGATTATCCTGGCCGGCTGAATTGATCACGATTTCGGGGCCAAATTCTTCCAGAAGCGGCATGACCAGTTCATCCAGAGCATAAAGGAAACCCTTTTCACCCGTCTGAGGGGGCAGCGGAATATTGACGGTTTTCCCCTGGGCATTGGGTCCGCCGGACTCATTGGGGAAACCGCTTCCCGGGTAGAGGGTGCGGCCGTCCTGGTGAATGGAGATGAAAAGCGTGTTGGGATCGTGCCAGTAGATATCCTGGGTACCGTCGCCATGATGGCAGTCGGTATCCACAATGGCTACTTTTCGAATGCCGTAATGGGTTCGGATATATTCCACCATGACCGCTTCAATATTGATATTGCAAAAACCCCGATTGCCATGAACCACGCGCATGGCGTGGTGTCCCGGCGGCCGAACCAGAGCGAAAGCGCTTTCCACTTCCCCTTTTAAAACCGCATCCGCAGCCACAAGGCAGCCCCCGGCGGATACCAGATGGCTCTCCGTGGTGACGGCAGCTTCGTCGGGAACACAGAAATGGGCCCGTTGAATATCTTCATAAGCTGCGGAGCGTACACGGTATTCCACGATCCCCGGAATATCCAGCAAGCCTTCCTCCATGACCTGATCCTGCGTATAGAGAAGCCGTTCCTCACGTTCAGGATGTTCGGGACTGATGGCCCAGTCAAACGCGGGAAAAAAGACCAATCCGGTTTTTCGTTGTGCACTTATCATGCGTCAAAGGCTCCTTTTCCATTGGGGAATAAGTCCCGGCGTAATGCTCATTTTGAGGCGGATGTTCCGACCCACCGTCCTGTAGCCGCGAATCATATTAAAGACCTGTTTTTCCGTGATGGAAGTTTCCAGTGAATTGTCCTGCGCCCCGATCATCATGGCCCGTCGGCAAAGGGATTCCCGGGCCATGGCAATGGCCTGGTCCATATCAAAACGGCGATCGGTTTTGTGTTCCTCCCCGGCCTCGGGAATGATCACCGTACCCCGTTCCGTATCCGCCTGAAGGGTCACTTGTGCCGTGACCCTGGCAACAGCGGCCCCCACGGCGTTGGCCACATCATAATGGGGCGGTACACGGCAGGGCAACCCCAGCGCCTTTTCCACATAGGGGGCTATATGGGGGGCGGGCCCGCCCATGATGAGTACGGATGTGGGCTCAATTTTTTCCTCGTTTAACACCTGGTGAATGGTGTAAACCGGCTGGGCGTTGATATCATGTACAAAGGCCCTGGCTGATTGGGCAATGGTTTCAGCCATCTGTTGCAGAACGCCATCCGCAGCGGCTTCGGCGTTGCAGCCCAGAGCTGCGCCCAGGTCTTCCATAGCGGCTCTTGCCGCGCCTTTGTTTCCCAGTTCTAAAAGCCCGAGCGTCACCAACGCGTCCGTCGGTGTTGCCACGGCGCCCCCGGATGCAACCGGGGGACCGTTTCGCAAAGGCCCCACGGTGATATTGCCGTCGGTTTGCACCTGAATCACGCTGTCTCCGCCCGTTCCCAGGGAATGGGTAATGATGGACCGGATCAATGTTTTATAAGGGCCCAGTTTAACCCCGTGGGGATTGAGAAGGGGCATGCCATCCAGAACGACAGCCATGTCCGTGGTGGTTCCCCCCACGTCCAGCACCAGGGTCGCCCCTCTGCAACCATCCAGGGCCAGAGCCCCCATAACGCTGGCGGCAGGTCCCGATTGTGCGGTTCGTGCCGGTGAACCGGCACTTCTCATGAGATCAATGGTCCCGCCATCCGGTTTCAAAAGGTAACGTGGCCCATGCAAATTCTTTTCATCCAGAATGTGCGTAAGCGCGTCGGAAAAGGCAGTGTGGAGTTCGTGGAGCGATGCATTCAGATAGGTGGTAAAAATGCGACGGGGAAAATTGAGGCCGCCGGAAACCGTGTGCCCCATGGCCACATGTGAGAACAGGTCTTTGACCCAGTCAACAATCTGAAGCTCGTGAGCCGCATTTCGAACTGAAAATTTTCCGGCGACTCCAATTGTGCGGATGCCCTCTTTCTGAATTTTTTCGGCCGCTTCCATGACAGATGACTTGCTCAGGGGGACAGCCTCAAATCCCTGGTGGTCCAGACATCCTTCAACCACGTGAAATGAAGGGCCGACGGCGAAACAGGCAGGATCAATACCCGGACCCGCAGATATTATCATGCCCGTTCGCCCCAGGCGATCTTCGACGATGGCGTTGGTTGCCAGGGTTGTTGAAAAGGCCATCCGCTCAATCTGTCCCGGTTCAACGCCATTCAAAGTGCTTTCAAGGGCGGTTCGAAGGGTTAACAGGAGGTCCTCCCCGGTGGGGATTTTTGTTGCCGCCAGAATCCGATCCCCGTCGATGAGCACCGTGTCTGTCTGCGTTCCGCCTACATCAAGTCCCAGAATCATCGTTTCATCGCCCCGGAATAAGTATTAACAGCTAATAGCGGGGGAGGCAGCTCAACACCCATTCCTCTTAGGGCCTCGGAAAAAAATAAATGCGCCAGATTGCGCCGTATTTTGGTTCGCCCGTTTTATATAAGATCAGGCAAGGCGCATCCACCAGTGCATATTAGTGGATATGTGCCGGTGGATGCAACGCAGTAGACGGACCAAAGGACAAGTTAGATTGTGTATTTATTTTTTGCCGAGGCCCTTAACCCCATCACTTTTTAATTTATGATAACAGCTACGAAATAAAATGTGAAGCGAGAGTTTAGAACACAAGCCAATGGTTTTGAATTTGGCTTGCTTAGTGTGTAAAAAGGTGTTATGTAGGCCACTTGATAATTTTCAGGGAATATTGGCCCCACCCTATGGGAAAGGGGATTTTTTAAATACCGTGAAATTTAAGGAGAAATGCTGATGCGACACATTATTGGAGTTCGACTGTGGATAGCGGCCGTGGTGCTTTCATTGATACTTGTGAGTTGGCCGGTCCTGGCGGAGGAAAAAAAGTCCAGTGCGGATAAAGTGGCAGTGGTAAATGGCGACGTAATTACACAAGGTGATTTGGGCCGGGCCGTGGATTTCGGCAAACGGCAGGCCATGCAGAAGGGACAGCCTCTGAATGCCAAGCAACTGGCAGCGCTGGAAAAAGATGCCCTGGATAAATTGATCGGCATTCAGCTCCTGTATCAGGCCAGTAAAAAAGCGGGAAACAAAGTAGATGAAAAACAGGTGAATGAAAAGTTTGCCCAATTCAGAAAACGATTTCCCAATGAGGAGGCGTTCAAAAAGGCCATGGGGGAGTGGCATGTGACAGAGGCGGATATGAAGGCCGAGCTCAAGAAAGGGATGGTCACTGAGGCGTTTGTGATCAAGAACTTTGTGGACAAAACAACGGTGCCGGAAGAAAAAGTGAAAGCCTATTATGACAGCAATCCTCAGTTTTTCAAACAGCCGGCAAAGGTAAAAGCCAGTCATATTTTAATCAAGGTCAAACCGGATGCATCAGAAGCAGAAAAGGCCGAGGCCATGAAAAAAATCAAGGCGGTCAAGGAAAAACTCAAGAAAGGGGATGACTTCGCTGAAGTCGCCAAAGCATCTTCAGAAGGACCCAGCGCTGCCAAAGGCGGAGACCTGGGCTATTTTGGAAAGGGACAGATGGTTGGACCTTTTGAAGATACCGCTTTTTCTCTTGAACCTGGAAAAGTCAGCGACGTGGTAAGAACCCCGTTTGGATACCACCTGATCAAGGTTATGGACAAAAAGCCTGAAACCACAATTCCCTTTGAGACCGTGAAACCCCGCATTGAGCAATTTCTGAAGCAGGAAGAAGTTCAAAAAGAAGTAAAAAAATATATTGATAACCTGCGAAAGGAAGCCAAGGTGGAGATTTTTTTGAAAAACGCCTCCTGAGCTCAAAACTAAAGAACAAGCATGAGACCTTTGAAAAATGTTCAATTTTGTCCAATTTCAAGGAAGGCCAAAATTTCAACCACAGGAATATATTGGATATTTCGAGGATTGAAATTTTAGACTGACGCCGAGATTGGGCAAAAGGGGGCGTTTTGCAGAGGTCTCAGTATTTCCCGGAGGGATGGCCGAGTGGTCGAAGGCGGCGGTCTTGAAAACCGTTGAACGAAAGTTCCGTGGGTTCGAATCCTACTCCCTCCGCCAATCCAATGGCTTGCACATTTTATTTCGATTGTGTATAGAGGATCGGTAAATAAAGTGCTCCATTATGGCCTATCAAGAATACGGATTCAGCGCTTGTGGATCAATTTTTTTCGGAGAGATGGCCGAGTCGGCTGAAGGCGCTCGCCTGCTAAGCGAGTGTAGGGTTTAAAGCTCTACCGAGGGTTCGAATCCCTCTCTCTCCGCCATTTCAGTCACTTATGCGATGTTCCCATTGACGGTTCCTTCCCTTTTTTGATTTTCATTGCCTGACTTTATTGATGAGTTTCCCAAAAACACCCCTGTTTCGACAACCTCCCGGTGGTGAAAATATATCTCTGTTGTGGATAGCCTATGGTGTCCAAGGAAGCGTTCTCTCCCCTTTTTGATTGCGGCGATAGAGCATAGGCGCTATATTATCTGCTTGAAAATACATCTTTGTCCATATATCGTTTCCTTCAGGAGG
>JABGPV010000111.1 GCA_018644785.1 Deltaproteobacteria bacterium
CCAGGGCTTTCCTGAACGGCCGGACGCGGTCCAGCCAGAGGGGCAGCAGATAAATCCATCGCACCAGCACTCCCCCGGCCGCGCAGAGCCACAGGACCGTCCAGAGCCCGGCCAGAAACAGCGCCCATGTCCAGGCAGGCGGTTTTGCCGTCAAGTAGAAGTTGATGTCATGGGCGGTGAGGAAAAAATAGTAGACCGCCCCAAGGCCGAAAACCAACGGTATCAGCAGCACCACACAAAGCACGAATACACTGACACAAAACTGAAAAAGATTGGGAAATGCATAAAAGAGCCGAACGAGAGCTTCTTTTAGAGTTTGAATGCCCGCTTGTTCCCTTTGACGGGCTATCCATATGAGCCCAACCAGTTGTATCACCAGACTCATGAGCGCCAGGGAGCCCGCAAAGGTCAGAAAAATTAGACCCGGGCGCGATAAAAACCAGCCGATCAGTTCTGTATTGCCGATGATTTGGCTATCAGGTCCAGCCGTTAACAGGCTGAGCAGCCACGAGACAAACGGAGACAACAGCCCCCAACTGACCAACGAAACAGCGAGCAGGTATCCAACCATGGGCATCCACATCAATCTAAACCCTTGCCAACCCTGCTTCAGTGCCTGAAACCAAGAAGAATCTTTCATCTTGACAATCCCTGCTTCTAAATCAATGCGTCAATATCAATTCCACAGGCCATCCAATTTCAAAAAGCCCGGGCGCGATAAAAAAGATCATGCCATATTCATCACTCTATCATTTTCTCTTTGTTTTGTGAACAACTGCTCGATTGTCGCTCAAATCAGGGTATGAGTTGCAACAGGGAGGGATGATCTGAAAAGAGCTTGCAACATTGGATTCTCCAAGCCATAATATGAGTGAGTAAAGATCTGGTAGGACAAAATGCAAATTGATGGGTTTTTAAGGAGAAATCAAATGGGAGATAACCAGGAAATTCTGGATGGACTGAAAATCGCCATGGAAGCGGAACTGACAGGGTATAATTTCTACAAAATGTCAGCTGAGAATGTAACAGATCCCAAGGCAAAAGAGGCGCTGTCTGAACTGGCTCAGGAAGAAATGGGGCACTTTAACTATTTGCGGCATCAATACAAATCGGTGTTGGAAAAGGGGAACTATGACTTCGCCAAAACATTCATCAAAAAGACCGAAGATGAAAGTGAAAGCCCCATTTTCAGCGCCGCCATCAAAGATCGAATCAAGGACAGTCACTACGAAGTTAGTGTTTTAACCATCGGCATGAAACTTGAGTTGGAAGCCATGATCTTTTACCGTTCCTGCGCTGAAAAAGCGGACTCAGCGGAAGCCAAACAATTTTACGATGAACTTGCCGACTGGGAACAGGGCCACTACAAGGCTTTTGAAAATGAGCTGGACATCCTGAAAGATGACTACTGGGCGGCCAATGATTTTGTACCCATGTGATGGTCCAGCCGACTCCGCCAAAGTGGCTACGACGGCCGGATTGGAGGCATATATGAAAACCTTTTCCGGAAATATTGTGGACGTGGTGAACGGTGAGATTTTCCCGGGAACCATTAAAGTCAAGCATGGAAAAATCCATGATATCCGCCGCAATAACCAGACGTATCAGCACTTCATCACGCCGGGATTCATTGACAGTCACGTCCACATTGAAAGTTCCATGATGCCACCTTCTGAGTTTGCGCGCATCGCCGTGGCTCACGGTACGGTTGCCGCCGTATGCGACCCCCACGAAATCGCCAACGTTCTGGGGGTCCAGGGTGTACGATACATGATGGAAAATGCTGCCGGGACTCCCCTTAAATTCTACTTTTCCGCCCCTTCCTGCGTACCGGCCACCACCTTTGAAACCAGCGGGGCGCGGCTAACCCTGGAAGACACGGAAACCCTTCTGGAAATGCCCGAAATCAAATTCCTGGGAGAAATGATGAATTTCCCGGGCGTCCTTTATGACGACCCGGAAGTCTTGAAGAAACTGGAGATGGCAAAAGCCCACCGTAAGGCCATTGACGGGCATTCTCCGGGGCTGGGTGGCGATGATCTCAAAAAATATATTGCCGCGGGGATTACAACGGACCATGAGTGCTTCACAATGGACGAGGCACTGGAAAAACTGTCTCTGGGCATGAAAATTCTGATCCGTGAAGGGTCCGCCGTGAAAAACTTCGACGACCTGATCCCCATCGCGGATGTGCACTACAAAAACTGCATGTTCTGTTCAGACGATAAACACCCGGATGATCTTCAGAAAGGGCATATCAACGACCTGGTAAAACGCGCCCTTGGTACGGGCCTGGACAAAATGAAAGTCCTCCGGATGGCCTGCATCAATCCCGTAACCCATTACGGGCTGGACGTGGGATACCTTAAAAAAGGAGACCCCGCGGATTTTCTGATCATCGATGATTTTGAGCGGTTGCAGATTCGCCAGACGGTGATTCAGGGAGTAATTGTCGCGGAGAACTGCAGGAGTCGACTCCCCCGGAAACCGGCCGGAATCATCAAGCGGTTTGCCGCGAACCCGAAAAAACCGGAGGACTTTTCCGTGCCCCATAAGAACCGGCCGGTCCACATCATGGATGTGATCGACAGCCAGCTGATCACGCGAAAATCCTCTGACACATTGGCATCCTTAAACGGTTATCTTACATGCAATCTCGAAAAAGACATCCTCAAAATCGCCGTGGTCAATCGATATGAAGACCGGAAGCCGGCCATCGGTTTTGCCCGAAATTTCGGGTTGAAACACGGCGCCATCGCCGGTTCCATTGCCCATGACTCCCACAACATTATCGCCGTGGGAACCACCGATGAGGAGATTTCTAGCGCCGTAAACCTCATCATCGCCAACAAGGGGGGCATCTGTGCGGTGTGTGAAACGAAAAACATTCGGGAAATCCTGCCCCTGCCCATTGCAGGACTCATGAGTGATGAAGATTTCGAGACGGTCGCCGGCAGATATACCCGGCTTGACACCCTGGCAAAAGAGATGGGGTCAAAATTGCTTGCGCCCTTCATGACGCTTTCCTTCATGGCCCTTCTGGTCATTCCGGAGATTAAGTTGAGCGACCGAGGGTTGTTTGATGGCACCCGGTTCGAATTCATGGAAATTTATGCCTGATGAAGGCTGCGGAGGGCTCGCTAAAATGTTCAGAACATGACCAATATCGTCTGGAGCCCGTATTCCGGGGACACCTTAATTCAATATGGTTTTGTCGGCTAATATGCAGCAATGGATATTTGATGACAAAAAAAACCGCACAATCACTGGTTATGTGTGAAAAATTAACCAATTCAATCAATATCCCATTTATCAATGAATAATTATTCTCCATTAATCTACACTCCTGAGAGAAGCACTGAGGTGTTGGAATATTCTAATGTCTTTTTCAAAAACAACCCAAAAATCAAAGATAAATATGAAGCACTAAGCTGGGCTTATCATAGTGTAGGAAAAATGATTCCCCATACGACGGAAAATTTTTGGTCCGATCATTTTTTCCCCTATACAGAATCATGGGATGAACTTCAAATATCATTTAATCTTGTTTTGTTTGGGTTGTACAAACAAGCATTTGTATCATTGCGAAGTGGTCTAGAATTAAGCATGTTATCTGTTTATTACAACATAAACGATGATGGGCATAAAACAGTTCAGGATTGGCTAAAGTCAAAAGATAATTGTCATAATAATAACATTACATATGCTAAAATACCCAATTTCAGTCATTGAGTACAATTGGAGCAAGAAAGTTGGCATTGATAACCCCTTTCCGGTTCTTGGGTCATTTGAAATTGAAAAAATTACTAAATTACTACCATACAATTACATATCAGAAATTAAGTCTATCGCAGGGAAAGACCAAGAAACACAAGATCTTTTTAGGTATATTTCAGAACTACCTGAGATGACAGAAGAAGAAAAAGAAACTCAAATCATTGAATTTGATAAAAGTATGATTGAAAATGGTAATGGGTTTATAGAGTGGGAAGCTATGAAACTTAAGTTAATTGAAAAATATACCCCAAAAGATAAAAAGAAGGTTTTAGATAGAATTGTAATAGTAAAAAAATGGGCTATTGAAAATAATATGATGCAACCTAAAATTGAGAGATTCGTTCCGGGGATCGGGGTCGGACCAAAGTAACTACCTTTAATATTTGTTAATGTGTCCAAATAATGGCCTATTTAATTCCTTAGAGTAATGTTTTTGGGGCCAAAAAGAGGCTTTTAAAATTAAGGCGGTACCTTCAAATTTCTTAAAACGGTGTTTTCACCCTCAAAAAAGCGGATCTAAGGCCGAAAAATCACCTTGTTTGGAGTCTTTAAGTTATAATATCATATAGTGAGCCTGGTCCGACCCCAAGAGACAACACTTAAGGCAATAAAGCCGGCAAGCCCTCAACATGCATCAGCCCAGTTATAAAAGGATTTGGCGAAGATACAATCGGCCTACACTGAAGAGATCACGAAAGAAATGATCGAAAAAAGTAAGGATGTATTGAAATGGGTCAAGACACAGTTTTAGCTACCGTTAAGAGATTCAAAAACGCATTAGAATCCATCAATATTCGAGTTGACCAGTTGAGGGATTTCAAAGAAATCATCAAGGGTAAAGGAAATAATGGAACGGATTGAACTTGAAACGGATTTTCCACATGATCTCAGAAAAGGGGCACTCGCGGGAAAACCTGGTACCGTTGAAAACCCTGTAGATCTGGAACCCTATATTGATTTTCTTGAGGAAATCGAAGCGTTTGACGCTCCAAAGAAAAAGCCGATTCATTACAAAACCGAGTTTGAATTGTAGCGCTACCGCCCTTCAGCATTCGACATTCGCTTTTCATGGTAGCATCTTCCGAATATCCTCCGGCCTTACGGGTATTTCCTCAAGATCCACCCCAACCGCATCCCTGATGGCGTTAAGCACCGCCGGTGCAATGGGTACAACGGGCAATTCACCGATTCCCTTGGCGCCCATGGGTCCCAAAGGATCCGGCACTTCCACGATAATGGTTTCAATGGGGGGCGTATCCGTGGTGCGCGGCATGTGATAGCGGTCAAAGTTATCATTTTGAATGACACCCTCCGCCAGGTTGATCCGCTCCTTGAAACACCAGCCCAGACCCATGGCCACGCCCCCCTGCACCTGCCCCACGATCCCGGATGGGTTGATGGCCCTGCCCACGTCCTGGGCCAAAGCCACCTTTAAGACGCGAACACGCCCGGTTTTCTCGTTGACCGCCACCGCCACTGCCGCAGCCACATAACCCAGTGACGGCACCATGCGCTGGTCAGGCCCGACTTTCGTGACGATTTCAGGGGGAAACATGTTTTTCACCGGCGGCGTATAGATCTCGTGAACGGTGGGCAACTGACCCGACCTCACACATTTTTGCGCCAGATTCTCAAGAGAAATGAACACCCCGTTATTCTCCCCTACCCCGTCGGGTTTTAATTCCAGAGCACCCAAAGGTTTTTGGAGAACCCGGGCCGCCGATTGGAATAGTTGTTTCTTGAACTTCACCGCGGCCCGCAAGATGGCGCCGCCCGTTAGAAATACCTGCTGACTGGCGCTGGTGAGCATGCGTGACGTGGTATGATCCGTGGATCCGGGGATAATCTGAATACGGGGCACCAGCAAATCCAGCGCCTGGGGAAAATCCAGCGCCTGGGCCGTGATCCGGCTCAAGGCATCCTCCAGGCCCTGGCCCAGTTCGCATCCCCCGGTAACCACTTCAATCATCCCGTCATCACTCAGGCGAAGGGTCACATCCGTGCTCCCCTCGGGAATCATGGTGGGGGTGCTGCTGTTTTTATACCCGGCTGAAAGACCGACCCCCAGCTTTTCCCCGCTTGAAACCGGCACGTTGGTTCTCATGGCTTTGATCACCGGCAAAAGGGATTCCAGGCAGGCTTTGATCCCCACGTCAGGTCCCATAACCTGTCCCCACTGAGACACCTTCCCCGCTTCCAGGGTATTTTTCATGCGCATGGCCATGGGATCCAATCCCAGTCGGCGGGCCAGCCGGTCCATCTGACATTCCATGGCCAGGCACACCTGTGGAACCCCGAAACCGCGCATGGCACCCGATGTGGGGTTGTTGGTATAGGCAGCGGTGACCTTTGTGTCCACATGGTTTACCTCATAGGGTCCGGTGGCAAAAACAACGGCGTTTTCCACCACCGCCAGGGTGGCCGAATGATAGGCGCCGGCATCCGCAGTTCCGCGTACCACACAATGGGTGAGCCTGCCCGTCCCATCGGCACCGGTTTCATAGTCCAGAACAAAGGGGTGCCGGTGGCTGTGAACCCGCATGGATTCTTCTCGGGTCAACCCCAGACGCACGGGTCTTCCCGTCAAACGGGTTCCCAGAGCACAAAGGTGCTGGATGGTTAGATCACCACGCCCGCCGAAAGCCCCGCCGGCTGGAAACGTCCTGAGCCGGACCCGGTCCCTTTTCAGATCACAGATGGCGGCAATCTGGTTCCGATAGCTGATGGGCGCCTGGCTGGCCGTGACCACCACCAGGGTCTTATCCGGGTCCAAATAGGTGAGGCAGGCTTCCGGTTCCATGAATGCCGGGTCCACCATGGGGGTTCGGTACCGTCCCTTGATCACCACTTCCGCCATTTCCCGTCCCTTCTCAATATCCCCCTTCCGGCAGGTCAAATGGTGGGCCATATTGCCTTTGGCCGTTAATCGAGGGGCATCGGGTGCAAGGGATATCATGGGGTCAAACACCCCGCTTAAGGGTTCATACTCAACGTTTAAGCGGTTTGCTCCCTCCTCTGCGGCTTCCGGCGTTTCCGCCAGCACCAGCGCGACGGCATCCGCCACGGAACGGACTTCAGTTTTCACCAGCACCGGCTGATCGGAAAAGATCACACCGAATGTTTTCCCCCTGGGCAAATCCCCATGGGTGATGACACGGGATACTCCGGTCACTTTTTCAGCGGGGGTCTTGTCAATTGCCCGAATCCGGGCCCTCGGAAAACGACTCCAGACCACTTGGGCCCACAGTTGGTCCGGCATATGAAGATCCCGGGTGTAAAGCAGCGCTCCTGTTACTTTCTTTTCTGATGCCTGGCTCACGCCCGCAAAACTGTAGCTGGGTTGTTTCAGCAGGCGCCGTTTGAATTGAGGGTCCGCCGCGGCCCGTACCGATTCAATAATCTTCTGGTATCCGGTGCAGCGGCAGAGGTTTCCATGAAGCCCCCTCCGAATCTCCTTTTCCGTGGGATCCGGGTTGTCTCTCAGAAGGCAACCGGCGCTCAACACAAACCCGGGGGCGCAGTAACCGCATTGGAACACCCCCAGCTCAGAAAAGGTTCTCTGTACCCGCTGTATGGCTTCCGAACCTTTCCCGGATCGCTCAACTCCCTCGATGGTGATGACGTTCATCCCCTCCAGATGCCGGGGGTTCACCACACAGGACCGCATGGGCGAATTGTTGATAAGGACCGTACAGGCACCGCAAACCCCCACCCCACACCCGTACTTGCTGCCGTGAAGTCCCAGATCCCGCCGGAGAAATTCCAGAAGGCTTATTTCGCGGATATCCTGAAAGCCGGCATCACGCCCGTTTACTGTAAAAAGAATCGTGGCCGACGGACGGCAATGAATCGGCATTCGGTCGCTTGAAAGGCCCATGCGTTTCAAGAACTGTTTCTGTTTGAGTAAAGGCATTCTGTTATCCGCTCACGGGTTATGGATCTTTAACCATTTTAGAACAATGGCCCTTGCGGGTCAAGCGTATGTGGGTTAGGATAAACGCTCATAAAGCCCATCTGAAAGGCACGTGCATTGGATCGATACCGTTGTTTTGCCGAACTCCAGCAATATGAAACCTTTGGCGAGGATTACCGCATCGACTTGAAAAAAGGAGCCTCTTCCATTGCCATTATGGCCCCTCACGGCGGTGGCATAGAATTTGGTACAGACGCCATTGCGCAATCCATCGCCGATCCGGACCACACTTTTTGGGCTTTTAAAGGCATCAAGAAAACCGGAAACAGAAACCTGCACATTACCAGCGCCCGCTTCGATGCACAGGAAGCGCTTGAGATCGCCTATGCTGCTCAAACGGTCATCACCCTGCACGGCTGCCACGGGGATAAGCCGCTGGTTTATGTGGGTGGAAGAGACATGCCGCTTAAAGCCCTGTTGCGCCGTGCGCTTCTGAATGCCGGTTTTAATGCCCGGATCAGCCGGAAGGCCGGTTTAAAGGGCGAAAGTCCCTTGAACCTGTGCAACAGATGCCGAACGGGCAACGGCGTACAACTGGAAATTACAACGGGATTGAGAAAAAGAATGTTTACCCCGACCCGGCATCCGGGTATAAGGAAAGAGACGGAGGACTTCCTCCGTTTTACCAGAACCATCAGAACTGCTTTGATATCCTGAAAGTGAATACGCCCTCGCTATTTATACCAGGAAAACGAAGATGAAAAGACGGCTCCTGTTTCACCTCTTTATCCTCAGCTTGTTTGTGTGTGTCCTGCTGGCCGGGTCAATTCTGTACTTCACCATGAAAGATTATGCCCTTAAAACAGCCCACAAGGATGCACAGCGGATCACTGATATGGTTGCGGAAAATATTTCGGGAGGGATCACGGAGCATCAGCGGGTGGTTCGCCTGCTGGCCGCCAATGAGTCCATTCTGAGGGCCATCCGCAATCCGGATTCCCAGTCCCTTAAGAGGGCCAACCGGGTGTTGGAGTTTTTCCGAAAAACCTTTGACGCGAACGTCTGCTACCTCATGGACCGCCGGGGCATTACCCTTGCCTCATCCAACTGGAATTCTCCCAAAAGTTTCGTGAATAAGAATTACAGTTTCCGGCCCTATTTCAAAGAAGCCATTGGGGGTCAACCTTCTCTCTATATGGCATTGGGGGTAACCAGCAACAAACGGGGCATCTATTACAGCTACCCCGTAGCCGGGAATGAAGAGCAAACCCCTTTGGGGGTTGTGGTTATCAAGGATACGGTGCAGGAGCTTGAAAAAGCGGTCTCCCAGGGTAAACAGGCCATATGATACTCACAGGACCTTATGGGGTTATTTTTGTCACCGATCGTGTTAAATGGCGCTTTCACCTCTTGTGGCAGGCTGGGCCTGGAGCCCTTTCGGCCATCTCCCGAACCGGCCAGTTCGGAAAGGGCCCCTGGAACTGGACCGGCCTCAGACAGACGAAAAACCATCAGGTCGTCAGCAAATCGGGAGAGATCTACCACATCCATTCGGCACCCATCGAGCAGATGCCCGGATGGCACCTCTATTACCTTCATGATGTTAAGGAAATCCTGGGATCAATTTCCCTGCCGTTAATGAAGGATGCCCTATACGGCACAATTCTGTTTTTTCTGCTCACAGGGCTCTTCGTTTTTTTGTCGTCACGCCTGAAAAAGCTGGAAATGACCACCCGCAAAGCAGCGCACCTGGAAACAACGCTGCAGAAAGCCTACCTGGAAAGCCTGGTGGAAAACATGCCGGAAGCGGTCGCGCTTTTTGATCAGTCCGGCACAATCGAACGGATCAACCGGGGTTTTACTGAAATTTTCGGTTACCGGGACAACGAAGCCCTTGGGCGGAACATCAGCGAACTGCTTGCGCCGCCGGACCTCCTGAAAGAAGCCCAGGATATTCGACAGCGTACTTTCGGGGGGGAGAGTATCAAACTGGAAACCATCCGGAAAGGAAAGGACGGGGAACGCCTCAACGTTTCGCTTCGCTCCACACCCATCACCACCGAGGATGAAATCCTGGGATATCTAGCAATATACCGGGACATCACGGATCGAAAAAAGCGGGAAAACGCTCTTCGAGTTTCTGAAGAGCGGCTTAAGACCATTTTTGGAACCGTCCAGGCCGGCATTGTCGTGATTGACGCTGAAACCCACATCATCACTGAAGCGAATTCCGCAGCCCTGGCAATGATCGGGCTGCCGAAGGAGGCTATTGTGGGAAAGATGTGCCACACCCATATCTGTCCTGACGAAATAGGTCAATGCCCCATTACGGATCTGGGTCAATCCGTTGACAATTCTGAAAGGGTTTTGTTGAATGGCGATGGACAGGGAATTCCCATTCTCAAAACCGCAAAACCATTCACCGCCAGTGGCAGGCCCTATCTTCTTGAGAGTTTCGTAGACATTTCCGCTCTGGTGCAGGCACGCATGGAGGCCCAGGCCGCCAGCCAGGCCAAGAGTGAATTTCTGGCCAATATGAGCCACGAAATCCGCACCCCCATGAACGGCATTATCGGTATGACGGAACTGGCGCAGCAAACGAGCCTTACCGGTGAACAAAAGGAATTCCTGACAGCGGTCAAGGTGTCAGCCGACGCACTCCTCACCATTATCAACGATATCCTCGATTTTTCAAAGGTGGAAGCGGGTAAGCTGGAGCTGGAAACCATAGACTTTGATCTTCGTACCACCCTGGAAAATGCCATGGACCCCCTGGCGGCAAAAGCCCATGAAAAGGGTCTTGAACTGATCTGCCGCATCAAACCCGATGTCCCCACCCTCCTGAAAGGGGATCCGGTGCGGCTTCGACAGATCGTGGTCAACCTGGCCGGTAACGCCATCAAGTTTACGGAAACAGGCGAAGTGGTGATTGGCGTAGCCCTGGAAGTGGAAACAGACCAAAGCGTCACACTGCATTTCTCCGTTTCCGATACGGGCATCGGCATCGCACCGGAAAAAGTGTCCACCATTTTTGAAAGCTTCCACCAGGCGGATGGATCCGTCACCCGCCAGTACGGGGGAACCGGGCTGGGTCTGGCCATCAGCAAACAACTGGCCGAATTGATGAATGGCCGGATTTGGGTGGACAGCAAAGAAGGGAAAGGGAGTACCTTTAAATTTTCAGCTCGGTTCATGCTGGGCGATCCGACATCGGCCCCTGCCCTGCCGGCGGAAATTTCCAGCCTTGAAGGCCTTCCACTGTTGATTGTGGACGACAATCAAATGAACCGCATGGTTTTCATGGAAATGGCCACTGCCTGGGGCATGAAGCCCACAGCCGTGGCCGGGGGAAACGAAGCGATCGAGGAACTGAAAAATGCGATTGCGGCTGGAAACCCGTATCGCTTCCTGTTGCTGGATTTCCATATGCCGGAATTGGACGGATACGAAACCGTCAAGAAGATCAGAGCTCATGGTGCAGCCGAAAGCCTCAGCATTATTCTGCTCACATCAGCCGGGCGACGGGGAGACGCCGCCAAATGCAACGATATGGGTATTGCCGCCTATCTCCTCAAACCCGTGAAACAGGCCGATCTGCTGGATGCCTTCCGCCTTTCCCTTGGACACAGCAAAAAAGAAGGCCCGCTCATCACCCGCTACACGGTTGAAGAGGTCCGCCGTAAACTACGCATCCTGTTGGTTGAGGACAATGTGGTTAACCAGAAACTGGCCACCAAAATTCTGGAAAAAAGAGGTCACCGGGTGGTGGTGGCCGAAAACGGCCGCGACGCCCTTGAAACGCTTTCGAAGGAAAACTTCCATGTGGTCCCGATGGATGTGCAGATGCCCGTGATGGACGGGTATACAGCCACCCGCAAGATCCGAAAACGGGAAGAAAAATTCGGAACTTCCCAAAAACACATCCCCATCATCGCCATGACGGCGCATGCCATGAAAGGGGACCGGGAGAAATGCCTGGCCGCGGGTATGGATGATTACATCACCAAGCCCATCAACCCCAATACCCTGTTTCCGGTCATTGAACGCTGGTCGGCGGGAGATTAGCAATTGCTTTCCCTACCCGGCGACTCAACCAGCACCCAGGGCCTTCACCCGGTTGCGTCCTGCCTCTTTGGCCCGATTTAAGGCCTCATCCGCCCGGTCGATCAGCTTTCGGTTGGAATCTTTAACACCGGTTCTGTTCTGGGTGACGCCGATGCTGATGGTAATTTGAATGGGCCCGGTCCGCCATTGCACCTGGTTTTCCGCCACCATCCGGCGCAGTCTTTCACAGACAACCTTTGCTCCTTCGAGAGCGGTTTCCGGAAGGATCACCGCAAATTCCTCACCCCCGTACCGGCAGGGCAGATCAGTCTGTCGTGACCATTCCCTGATAATTCTGCCCATATCCGCCAGAACGAGATCACCCGCCGTGTGACCCAGCTTGTCATTAACGCGCCTGAACAAATCCAGATCCATCATACAGAGGGAAAGGTCTTTGCCGTGACGTTCGGCCCGCGCCCGTTCCCGCTCCAGGGCTTCCATGAAGTACCGACGATTGTAAAGGCCGGTCAACTCATCCAGCGTGGCCATCTCGGAAGTCTTCCTCCGGGCCGTACGGAGCTCTCTTTTGAGCTTTTCCCTCTCCATTACATTCCGAAAGCATCTGATAATAGTTTCCCTGTCAAAACAGGCTTTGGTCAGATAATCACCGGCCCCCTCCTGGATCAGGCGGGAGGCGACCATTTCATCCCCTTGACCGGTCAATATCACAAAGGGAATATCTTTCTTGTCCGCTTTTAGGGCCTTTAAGAAATCAAACCCGTCGCCACCGGGCAGCAGATAGTCCAGCAACACCAGATCCGGCGATATTTCGTCTACCAGGCGCAAACCGTCTTTCAGAGTTTCAGCGCGGCTCAGCTGGATACCGTCGATGTTGTCCAATACCGATTGAATGTCAGAAAAATCCTCATCGGAATCTTCAATGGAGAGGATATGCAATTTCTGTTCGATGTTCAAAATCATACCACCGCATCCATAGGGTTTTGTTTTGTAGCGCCCAATGCTTTCCATTAAAACATAATGACAATTCCATGTAAATGCACTACCGAATAAAAATATAAATCATACCGGATAAATCCGCTGCTTTTCAAATATTGACAAATCCGCCAGGATATGAGAATCAAAACGCTGATTTGATGCCTTGGCAAGCATGGCATAAATAACGCTCCATCCATTCTGGAGCAACGAGTGAAGGAGTTGATACTTGGAAGGTCCCGGTAAATTGCTGCGAAGCGCCGACGTCATCCATGGTTATACAAATACCGGCATTATTTATGAGTGGAGCAGGGATAAGGCCTATCTGGCCATTGATGCGGTTCAATATAAAGGAATTCAAGGAGCCATCCTGTATTATCATAATCCTCCGCTGCATCAAATCGGGACCACCGCACTTTATGCGTTTCATGAAGCTCTGGACCGTGTTATAGGGGAACTGAAACATCTGAACTATTTCATTCTCTATGGCCCGAATGATCCGGTTCACACGGGGGGAGACCTGAAAGAAAGTCTGGGGAAACTTCAAGAAAGCCTCCAGGAAAAAGAAGAAATGCGTTTATCGGGCGCCTCTGCCCACGAAATGGACAAATTGTTCAGTTGGGGAGAAGCCCGTCTTAAAAAAGGGATCGTTCTCTACCATAGAATCAGAACCATGGCACGGCACGCTCGGGTGTTAGGTGTCTGCGGTGGAGGACTTCGGTTCGGGGGCTCCGCTGAAATTCAACTCATGTGTGATGTCCTGCTGGGCGATTCCAGAAGCGGCATGTGTTTCAGCGAGGCCATGATCGGCATTATCCCGGGCTGGGCGGGCATGGCCAGAGTTTTGACCAAGGCGGGCCTTGAAAATGCCGAATACATGACCAAAACCGCACGGGTTGTCCACGCCCAAAAACTCAAAGAAATCGGGATTTACAACGATGTGGCAACCGTTAATCTTCCTTTTCCTAAGAAAATCGATGGCAACAATCAAGACTATCAATTGCTTCTTGAAGAACACGATTACAACACCGGACTTGTTTTACTTCCCCGGGCATTGGAACTGGCCACGTGCGAAAAAGCCGAGATCCCTTCCGTTCACCGAAAAAATTGCAAATTGCTGGCCTCCCGAAAAGATATTGCTATAGAGGTGAAAACGAGAATGAACCCGGACAATTATACCCATATTCGAAATAAACGGTTAAGGGATGTTCAAAGGGAGATTGGCCGTCTGGGTCGGCCCCTTGCGCCCCAATCCATAGCAGCACTGGAAGGACTCTTGAAAATATTGGAGACCGCGCCGTATGACGAGGAAAATTTTGTTCAGGAAGAACTGAAAGCGGACGCAGCTCTGTACAGGGATCCGAAATTTATTGAAGGATTAATCGCCATGCTGGCACAACGGGTCCCGGATTTTAGAGAACCGTAACCGAAAAAAATAGAAAAGGAAAAAGCCCATGAACCAACACGACATGTTCACCCAACACCCGAGAATGCCCAAAAAAGTGCATATTGGAGACATCACCATCCGCGATGGATTTCAACATGAAGAAATCTTTATCCCCACCGAAGCGAAAATATATTATCTGCAGGAACTGGCTTTTGCCGGGGTTCGACGCATGGAGGTCACCAACCTGGGAAACGCCCGCATCATGCCCCAGTTCAAGGATGCCGAGGCGTTGCTCGAAGGGGTTCGATCAAATATTTTCCATAAGAGGCTGGCCAAACGGGGTATTGATCCTTCAGAAATCGAATGGACCGCCGTCACCATTCGGGAAGCAGCCGTGGACCGGGCCATTAGACTCAAAGAGCAGGGTCGTGGACCGGACCGAGTGCTCATGATGGTGTCCACGGATGAAGAGCACCATTTTGCTAACAGCGGCACCACCCTGCCCCAGTACTGGCGTGAAGCGGAGCGCTGTATCCGTAAATGCAGGGATGCGGGCATTAAAATGTGCGGTACCGTTAGCACCATCTGGGGGAGCCCCATTTGCGGCCCCACGCAGTTGGCGGATGCTGTTGAGTTCACCAAGCGGTGGCTGAGCATCGGGGCCCATGATATCGAGCATGCGGACCATGACGGAAGCGCCCCGCCGGATCAGGTCTACCGGTATTTCTCCATGGTGCTGGATCAGATTCCCAACCCGGATCTTCACGTGGGCCACTTCCATGTAACCCGGGGCTGGGGTCTGGCCAATGTTCTCGCCGCCCTTCAGGCAGGGGTACAGATTTTTGAAGGGACTCTCGGGGGGACGGGCGGCCAGCCCGCTAATTTCGTGGACCGAACACCGGTACCCGGCACTGGGGCCTATTATTACAGGGACCCCAATGTGGTGGGCCTGGTGAGCATTGAAGATCTGTGCGTTATGCTGGATGAGATGGGGATCGATGTGGGAACCATTGATATTGACCGATTGCTGGAAATGGGAACCCTCATGGAGCGTACCCTAGGCCGGCGGCTTCGGTCCGAATCAATCCTCAGCGGCAGGATACCCAAAACACCGCGACATGAGTTCAAACGTCCCAAACTGATGGCGTTAAAAGAAAAGACTCACGAAAAATCAGGGCAGATTATTCCTGAAGAATGGCCGGAAAAGGCGATTGTACCGGAAGGCGTACGGAAAAAATGAACACAAAAACGAATTTTTCATCCTTTGAAAAAGGGACCCTGTGGGATCGCATCCTTGAAACAACCGGGACGGCATTGGAACATGGCGCACTGAAACCCATTAAAACGGAAGGGAGGGTCATGGCAGACGGCGGGGTCGATTTCCAGGTCCGGGTCGTGGAAAGCCTTGCCCTAAAAGAAGCGGAAAAAATCCTGCAGGCGGAGTCGGCAAAAAGCAAGGAAAAGAGAGAAAAACCCAATCCTTTTCTGCCCTATGAAAAGGACATGTTTGTGGCGGATATTTCGAATACCCACCG
>JABGPV010000112.1 GCA_018644785.1 Deltaproteobacteria bacterium
ACACGACACCGATGGAAATTTTCCGTGCAATAACCTTCGTAAAGCCCACATAGGCGTTGGTAGATTTGTCGAAAACCTTGTTGAATAGCCTGAAAAAAGCACCCAACGGACCTCGCATGGGTTTCCGCTTTCTGAGCAGCAAGGCGCACAAAGCCGGACTCAGGGTCAGAGCGTTCACCGATGAAAAGAGCACCGACACCGCCACCGTGATGGCAAACTGCTGGTACAGGCTGCCGGTGATGCCGCCCATGACGGCCACCGGGATGAACACGGCCACCAGCACCAGGGTGGTGGCGATCACGGGGGCGGTCACCTCATCCATGGCTTTCATGGTGGCGCTTTTAGGGTCCATCCCGCTTTCGATATGGTTCTGAACCGCTTCCACCACCACAATAGCATCATCCACCACAATGCCGATGGCCAACACCAGCCCCAGAAGCGACAGAACATTGATGGTGAAGCCGATGATGGGAAACACGATAAACGCCCCCACCAGGGAAACGGGAATCGCGATGGTGGGGATCAGCGCCGCCCGCCAGTCCTGAATAAAGATGAAAACCACCAGGATCACCAGGGCCAGGGCGATAAAGAGGGTTTCAATAATTTCATCAATGCCCGCCGAAATGGCCAGGGTGGTATCCAGGGAAATATCGTAGCGAAGACTTTCCGGGAAAGATCCGGCAAGTTCCTCCATGGTCTGCCTGACTTGCCGGGCCAGGTCCACCGCGTTGGAACCGGGGGCCTGGTACACGCCGATCATGGCGCATGCCTTGTCATTGAGCCGGGTAAAAGCGTTATAGGTTTCAACGCCCAGCTCCACCTTTGCCACATGCTTGATCTTGACCTGGGCGCCATCATCGGTGGTGCGGATGACCACTTCACCGAACTGCTTTTCAGACTGCAGCCGCTCCGGCAGCCGGACCGTGTAAGTAATCTCCGTTCCCGGCGGTGCCGGCTCCGCACCGAATTTACCGCCCGGCACAATCACACTCTGAGCGCGAAGGGCATCAATGATTTCCGGCACCGTAATGCCCATCTGGGCCAGCCGGTCCGGTTTAATCCAGATACGCATGGAATAATCACTGGCGCCGATCACGTTGACCCGCCCGATACCCTTGATGCGTGCCAGGATGTCCTTGATGTTGATCAGTGCATAATTCCCCAGCCAGTGCTGATTATAACGTCCGTCTTCAGAAGTGACGGCAATGAGCATGAGGATATTGGGAAGGGATTTCTCGGTGGTCACCCCATACCGTTTCACCTCTTCCGGGAGCTTGGCCGTGGCCGCGGCCACCCGGTTCTGGGTAAACACCGTATTCATATCCGGGTCCGTACCGATGTCAAAGGAGGTCTGGATGGTCATGGTACCGTCATTGGCGTTGGTGGATTTCATGTAGATCATGTTGTCCACCCCGTTGATCTGCTGCTCCAGCGGCGTGGCCACGGACTGTTCCACACTGATGGAGTCGGCCCCGGTATAGGTGGCGCGTACTTCCACGATGGGGGGGGTAATGTTGGGATATTGTTCTATGGGCAACGCTTTTAGAAATACAAGCCCCACAATCACCGTCACAATGGCAATCACCATGGCGACAATGGGCCGTCTGACAAAAAAATTACCTTTATCCGTCTGCTTTGCCTGTTTGGCCTGATTCAATTGGTCTGCCATTATTTCTTTTCTTCGTCCTTGAAAGGCACATCAACCACCTTCGCCTCTACGACGGTTCCATCCTTGATTTTCTGAAGACCCTCGTAAACCACCTTTTCTCCGGATTTCAAACCCTCCCGAATTAGCCAGAAGGAATCGATCGTCGGCCCCACTTTCACTTCTTTTATCTGTACTTTGTTTTCGGCGCCCAACACATAGACGCTGAACGTCCCCTGTAGTTCCACGATACAACGCTGGGGAATAAGAATCCCGTTTTTTACTACCTCAATCACCCCTTTCACTTTGGCAAACTGGCCCGGGCGAAGCAGTTCATCGGGATTGGGGAAGGAGGCCTGAATCAAAAGGGCACCTGTCTGGGGATCCACCTCCCGGTTGACAAAATCAGGCTTGCCTTTGTGCTTATATATGGATCCATCAGACAAAATCAGTTCCAGATTCGCTTTTTCCACCTCTTCGAACTTACCTTTTTCGACCCGCTCCATATGGCGCCGCATGAACTGGAGATACTGGCTTTCCGTGATAAAAAACTGAACCAGGACCGTGTCAATGCGTGATACCGTATTCAGGATTATGGGACTGGGCTGACGGCCCACAAAATCCCCCACTTTGGCCTTGGTCTTACCAATAATTCCGGAGATGGGAGAATAAATCTTGGTATATCCCAGTTGTATCTTTGCGGCCCGGAGATTGGCTTTCGCCGCTTTTATCTGGGAGAGACCCACATCATACTGAGCCTGGGCGGAATCCAGATCGCTCTGGCTGACCGCCTTTTCTTTAGCAAGGGGCTTAATACGGTCCAAGTAGGTTTTCGATTCCGTCGTGTACGTTTCAGCTGCGGCCACACCGCTCATCTTGGCGGCCACATCCGCCTCGAACTGTTGACTTTCCAGTGTATAGAGCAACATCCCCTTCTTTACGGGAAATCCTTCCTGGAAATGGATCCCTTCCAGATACCCCTCCACGCGTGCCGAAATGCCAATATCCTTAAACCCGTAAACCTGTCCCACAAGCTCCTGGTAAATGGGCACTTCACGGGCTTTGGTCTCATATACTGACACTTCAGGCGGGGGGGGCGGGGCCTGTTCAGTCTCTTCCTTCACAGTACACGAAAACAGGGTGACGAAAAGAAAGCCCAGGAAAACCAATTCTATTTTTTTCATTTTATTTTTCCATTGGGATAATGAAATGGGGTAACGTCTTCACAGACAAGTAAACCGACTCTATCCGGTTTTTTGTTTCCTTATTAACCGAATTTCTGGTAGTTTACCAGAAAAAACGCGATCAATTCAAAAGAAACGCGATTCATCCACTTTTGGGAAACCAGGCGCTTTTGAGAAATCTCAATGGAAAAATATTACAAAGAAAGATTTGAAGCAAGGTCCCGGTTGGACGAAAAAATCGTGCCCTTGGTCAAAATCAACCAGATCTTGCAGGAAATGCGGGATGAACTAAGAGCCCAGATTCCGTCGGCCATGGAGACCCGCATCCTTTTAATGGACCCGGACGCGAAAAAATATACCCGCCCGCTTCAGTGCATTCTCTATGATCGACCCGTGAACTGCCTGTCGTGCAAAAGAAGTCGCCCGGTCATCAAAAAAGCGCTTGAAAAGCGGCGGATGGTGGTGGTCCCCGAGAGTGACCCCATCGAAAGGGAGGACGGCGCCATGGTTCGGGTGGGACCCGAGGCTGCGGTTCCGGCATTTTTGGGAGATGACGTGTTGCTGGTGGTGAGCGTGGTGGGAAAACCGGGAACCCGCTTCACTCCCAAGGATTTTTTCCTGATTGAGGACTTTGCAAAAACAGCCCTCAACGTGGTGCTGCGGGCCAAAAAACACTGGGAAATGACGGAAGAAAAGGTCAGGATCAGCAAAATGCTCAGTGACATTTCCCCCTTCGTTCCCCAATCCGTACTAAAGCTGGCAGAAAAGGATCCGGCGCTCCTGGGCCAGGAAAAAGAGAAAAAAGATGTCAGCGTCCTCTTCCTCGACATTGAAGGCTACACCGAGCTCAGCGCCAAATTGCCCGAGCAGGAGGTCAACCGGATCGTTGAAAGCCTCTTTTCAAGCTTCGTTGATCCCATCCATAGATCCCAGGGGGATATCAATGAAACCGCGGGAGACGGTCTGATGATTATTTTTAAAGAGGAGGACATCAAGGCCAATGCCATTAATTCCATCAAGGCCGCCTTTGACATCCACCAGCAGAGTCTTTCGTCTAATCGAAAACTGCCGTCCCACATTGATCCGTTGAATGTTAACATGGGCATTCACTGTGGCACAGCCCTGGTGGGCATGACCCGGTTCAAAGGCTCCATCGATACCAGAATGACCTATACGGCCAGCGGGAATGTGACCAATCTGGCCGCCCGGCTGGCCGCCCATGCCAGAGGCGGCGACATCCTCATCGCGGATGAAACCCGAAATCTGATTAAAGGCCTCTGGCCGGTATTTGACAAGGGGAGCAAAGTCTTGAAAGGGATCGAAAAACCCGTACACATCTATTCCCTGCTGAGAGAGGGATAGTGTTCGTGTTCCAGAAACCTTTAAAAACATTAGCATACAAATCAGGGAGAGCATACAAATGATCATCAGATGCCACGGCGCAAGGGGGTCCATTCCGGTTTCAGGCCAGGAGTATCTCAAATATGGCGGCGACACCACCTGTCTCGAAATCCGAACCAAAAGCGGTGAAATCATTATTGTGGACGCCGGAAGCGGAATTCGGCGTTTGGGAAACCAGCTTCTTGATGAAGGGAAATTCCACTATCACCTCATTTTCACCCACTCCCACCTGGACCACATCCTGGGGTTTCCTTTTTTTAAACCCATCTACCATCCGGAAGCGGTCATCCACATGACAGGCTGCCCCACCACCCAGGGAAATATCCAAAAACTGCTCAGCAAGGCCATGAGCGCCCCACTCTTTCCCATACAGTTTGACGCTCTTCAAGCCACCATAGAATACGATGTGGCATGCCAGCTACGCTACCGGTTCGACTCCATCGAGATCTTTCCCATCAACCTCAATCATCCCAATGGCGGTATGGGATACAAATTCGTGGAGGATGGCAAGTCTTTCGTATTCCTGACGGACAACGAGTTGGGGGGCAAACATCGAAACGGCCGCACCTTTGAAGAATATGCCGAGTTTTCAAAGGATGTGGACCTGCTTATTCACGATTCGGAATTCACGACGGAAGAATATCAAACCACCCGGGGCTGGGGGCATTCCACCTACCCGGATGCCCTGCGTCTGGCCCAGGAAGCCCAGGTCAAAAGATTCGGACTTTTTCACCACAACCAGAACCGCAGCGACGCAGACCAGGACAGGATTGTTGAGGAATGCCGATCCATCAACGAAGATAACCACATCAGCATGGATTGCTTTGCCCTGACACAGACCACTACGCTGACCCTGTAATGCGGACCTTGGACGGATGATGCTGTACCACCTATCAACCCGCAGTTCTTAAAGAAATCGGTTGAAAACGATTTTAGACAAAAAGCCTTGACAGTATCGGTTTCAGGGTAATATACCTTTACTATTCCCACGAACCATTTGAAATCCATAGCAATGCAGCGCATTCCTTATTTTAACATCGTAAATGAGAGGAAGATGACCCATGTCCAGGACGCTCTATTGGATTCAAGGCGGGGGCTGCGGCGGTGATACCTGGTCTTTTTTGAGCGCAGAGTCCCCCGATATTTATGAGCTCTTCGACATTCTTTCCATCAAAGTGCTTTGGCACCCTTCCCTCTCTGTAGCCGATCACCAGTCCAGGGAAGAACTGGACCAGGCTATTCTTGAAGATGACGTACCCCTTGATATCCTGTGTGTGGAAGGATCCATTATTCAGGGTCCGTCTGGAACCGGTCTTGCCGACACCGTGCTGGGCAAGCCGAAAAAAGATTTTATCGGCGCCCTGGCAGAAAAAGCGCACCACATTATTGCCGTTGGCACATGCGCCAGTTTCGGAGGGTTTGGGACGGATCAGGAAACACAAGCCACCGGCATGCAGTTTCACAAACATGATTTGGGGGGCTTCCTTGGAAAAAAATACAAGAGCAAAAGCGGCCTTCCGGTGATCAATCTTCCCGGCTGCCCATGCCACAGCGATGTGTTGGCCGGCACGCTTTCCGCCCTGGCCAATGATTTGCCGTTGGAGCTGAACGAAACCAACTCACCCCTGGACTGGTACCGCATCATGGTTCACCAAGGGTGTACCCGGAACGAATACCACGAGTATCGTGTTGAGGAAAAGCAGTTTGGTGAAAAAGGGTGCCTCTTCTTTTACATGGGATGCCAGGGACCTCTTGTGAAAGGCCCCTGCAACAAGATCCTGTGGAACAGGCGTTCGTCCAAAACGAGAGTGGGCGTCCCCTGTTTCGGCTGTACCCGTCCCGATTTCCCGCAGCGATATCCCTTTTTCAAGACCCGAAACATCGAAGGAATACCCATTGAACTGCCGGCCGGGGTAAGCCGGGCACACTACATGGCTTACAAAGGAATGGCCGCCGCGGCCGCGCCCAAAAGGCTGATTAAACGCAAGTCCGGGATATAGATCATGAGTTCAAAAAATATTCAGGTGATACCGCTGAACCGGTCGGAAGGGGACCTGGAAATCCATCTTGAAATGGACAACGACACGGTTTCCGAAGCCAGAAGCGTCGGCACCATGTACCGGGGGTTTGAGAACCTGCTTAAAGGCAGAGCTCCCCTGGACGGACTGGTGATTACGCCGAGGATATGCGGCATCTGCACTACAGCCCACCTCAAGGCCGCCGTTAAAGCCCTGGACATGATGGCCGGGGTCCCCGTCCCGGACGATGCTCTGCGGGTGAGGAATCTCACACTCATGGCCGAGCAGCTCCAAAACGACCTGCGGCATTCCTTTCTGCTCTTTACTCCCGACTTTGCCGGTCCGGCCTACCGTGGGCATCCCCTTTACACCGAAGCACTCAAACGCTACCGGCCTATTCGGGGCCGGAGCGTTGTCGAGACCGTTCGACAAACAAAGAAAATAATTGAAATCATTGCAATACTTGGGGGGCAATGGCCCCATTCATCCTTCATGGTACCGGGAGGGGTTGTCTCGGTTCCCGGGCAGAATGACATCAGTCAGTGCCGCAGCCTGCTGGCCAACTTTCGCCACTGGTATGAACGCCGTGTTCTGGGGTGCACTCTGGCACGCTGGTCGGATGTCAGGACCCCCCGGGACCTTGGCCATTGGCTCCATGAAAAGCCGGAACACCGCGAAAGTGACCTGGGGTTCTTTATCCGTTTTTCGAGGGAAGCCCGACTACAGGAGCTGGGGAAAGGGCACGACAGGTTCATCAGCTACGGAGCCTATGAAATGCCCGCAAGAACGGCGCTCAATGACGCCGCAGGCGATTCATATCTTTTTCCGCCGGGTCTGTTTGAAAACGGTCGCCCCAGCCCTTTTGATCAGGAAAAGATCACGGAAGACGTTACTTTTTCCCATTTCAAATCCCATGGAGCTCCCCGACACCCCTTTGAAGAGGCCACGGTCATTGAGCCGCCAAATGAAAATAATGAAGCCTATTCCTGGGGAAAGGCCCCGAGATACGACGGAAAGCCCGCCGAGACCGGCCCCCTGGCGGAGCTTGTGTTGGCCTCGGACCCACTCATCAAAGGGCTTCTGGAAGAAGACGGGCCCAACGTGTTTCTGCGCCAGTTGGCCCGTTTGATCAGGCCCGCTCTTCTGTTCCCGGCCATGGATTGCTGGCTCGGGGAAACCGGTGTGAATAATGAGATCTTCTACATCAAAAACGAGCCCCAGGAAAACGGCCGGGGCTTCGGCCTGGTCCAGGCCCACCGGGGCGCCCTCGGGCACTGGGTGACCCTCGAAGGCGGAAAGATCTCACAATACCAGGTCATCACGCCCACCACCTGGAACGCCTCCCCCCGAGATGGAAACGGTATCCGAGGTCCCTGGGAGGAAGCGCTCGTGGGAACCTTAATAAAAGACCCTGAGCATCCGGTTGAGATCGAACATACAATCCGGTCTTTCGACCCCTGCATGGTATGTTGCGTCCATGCCATAACGGGACATGGCAAACGGCGGACCTCAAAGATTTTCTGCTAGTGGAAGAAGAATAAAATATGCAAGCGCGTCCCTTGCCAAAACCATCCGGAACTGATTCCCCTGCCCTGATTCAGGCACTTTTGAAAGAAAATGCCATCCTTCGAAAAGAGATTCGTGTGGCCAGGGAAGCGGCCGAAATCACGGCAAGCCTGGTCGTCAAACAGTTCGAGGAAACGGAGCGGGTTCTCCAGAAGCTACAGGATGCCAACGCACAGCGAAAAGCGGTCCTTGACTCGGCCACCCGGATCGCCATCATTGCCGCCGACTTGAATGGGACCATTTCGGTTTTCAACACCGGTGCTGAAAATCTCCTGCAATACCGGGCCGAGGAAGTCATCGGAAAAACCACGCCTGAAATATTTTTTCTGAAATCCGAGCTGAAGCGCCATCTTGAAGCCATCAAGGTGGATTCAGGCCGTGACGTAAAAGGATATGAAATCTTTTTAGAATACGCCGGGCAGGGAAAAAAGGAGCAACAGGAATGGACATATCTCAGGAGGGATGGAACCCGCTTTCCCGCAGTCCTTTCCATCAGCGCACTCCGGGATCCTGAAGGGGTCCTCTACGGTTTTCTGTGTATCGCCATGGATGTGACCGAAAAGAAACGGTCCGAAAAGGCCCTGGCGGAAAGCGAAGCGAACTACAGATTCCTCATCGACAATATTCCCAATATCGTTTTTCGCGGATACGCCGATGGGTCAATGGATCTTTACGATGATAAAATTGAGGCCTTAACCGGCTACAGGAAAGAACTTTTTAATTCACGGCAGATTAATTGGTTTGATCTCATTGTGGAAAAGGATCGCCCCCAGGCTCGACAGAAATTCATTGAGGCCCTGAAATCAGACAAATCCTATATTCGGGAATACCGGATTCGAAGAAATGACGGAGAAATCATATGGATTGAAGCATGCAGCAAAATTGTGTGTGACGAGGATGGAAACATCGACTTTGTAACCGGGTCTTTCCTGGATGTCACAGAGCGAAAACGGGCCGAATATGCCCTTCATGAATCGGAACAGAAATACCGTTCTCTGTTTATCAGCGGCCCGAACCCTATTTTCGTCCTTGATCGCGAAACCCTGACGATCCTGGACGCCAGCCCGAGTGCTGAAGAGACCTATGGCTACTACAAGGATGAACTGATCGGGCGAAACTTTGAAGAACTGGGCACCTTTGAATACGAAGACGAATCTCTCTCACTCATGGAAAGCAGGGACTGGTCCGACAGTTGCGTTTTCAGCCAGCGGATCAAACATTTTCGGCAGGGCGGAGAGCCCTTTTATGTGGAAGTCAAAGCCTGCCCCACAAGTTATCAGGGACGACCCGCCATTATTCTGGCCGCATCGGACATCACGGAAATCATCGAAAAAGATGCCCAGCTTTTCCAGGCCAGTAAGATGACAACCCTTGGAGAAATGTCGGCCGGGATTGCCCATGAACTCAATCAGCCCCTCAATGCCATCAAGATCGGCAACGACTTTTTGAAAAAGCAGATCGAACAAAATCGACCCATACCTTCCAATGAATTGTACCAGGTCGTCGGTGCTGTTTCCAATCAAGCGAACAGGGCTTCAGAAATCATACAGAGCCTCAGGGAATTCGGAAGGAAACCGGATTTCAAAAAGGAGAAAGTCGACGTCAACGCAACCATCAGGGATGTCATGAAAATCATCGGCCAACAACTCAGCCTTCAGAACATCAAGGTGGTCTATGACTTGAACGAAACCGTCCCACCCATTCTGGCGAATAAGAATCGCCTGGAGCAGGTCATCTTTAATCTGGTGACCAATGCCCGCGATGCCATCGAAAATCGGGACCATTTCCCAAAAGACTCCGGTGAAAATATCATTGCCATATCGACCTGGTCTGAACAACGAACACATTTGAATATAACCATATCGGATACGGGCGCCGGTATACCGGAAAAGAATGTACAAAAGATATTTGAACCGTTTTATACAACCAAGGAAGTGGGAAAAGGCATGGGCCTGGGGCTCTCCATAACCTACGGCATCATCAGAGATTTTGGGGGGACCATTAATGTGGAGAGTCAGCCGGGCGGAGGGACCCGGTTTCACCTCCGCTTTCCATCCGGCAGAAAATCCGAATGACGAAAATCCGGTTTCATCGGTTTCACAACCTCTTGAATCCAGTTGGCCCGGGGAGCTATACCAAAAATGAAAAAAATTCTGATCATTGATGACGAAAAAACGACCTTGCAAATGATGAAGCTTTTTTTGGGGGCATGCGGCTACGAGGTATTAACCGCCGAAAATGCCGAGTCGGGGCTTGAAATCTTTGAAAAAGAACTCCCTCCCATTGTTTTGACCGACATCAAAATGCCGGGCAGAGACGTTTTTTCCATACTGAAAATGATCAAAGCCTTACGCCCTGAAACAGAAGTGATGGTCGTCACTGGACATGGAGACAAAGATCTGAAAAAAAAGGCCTTTGACCTTGAAGTGGCTGAATTTTTCAATAAGCCTCTGGATACGGAAGCCCTTGATGCGGCCCTGAAGAAGATCGAAGAAAAGATCGGTATTTGACCAGGGCCAAAACGTCCAGTCCTTTAAATTCCGAAGGTGAGGGGATAATCTGTTTGAAAAGAACAGGGGTCCCCCGTCCCTATCCCTATGACTCGACCATCTTTTCCAGTTCGTTGTAAGGTATGAACCAGCAAACATCATAAGGTTGCAGCGTCACACCCAGCTTTCCGTCTTTGGCGATCCAACCCCGTTTCCCCATAAGATCGTACCAGTGGCCGTTCTCAACGTCGAGTTTTGAAAGGGGTATCCCTATTTGGCAAACCCTGCCGGTCACATTGGTTAAAGCCAGGATATGCTGATCGCCGTCAGGGGATATTCTCAGAACCGCAAAAATATCAGGAGAAATCATTAACACACGTTGATCACCGTTGGGGTGGAAAGCGCGCTGCCGCACCCGGATATTCCCAATCCAGCTGAGCTGGCGAGCGATTTGCGAAAGTCTGGAATCAGGGTTTTCCAATTTTTCAAGCAGTGACTGTTCCTCAACCACCTTACGGTTGATATCCCGTTTTGACTTTGTTTTCAAAACCGTTTCGATGTCGTTGCGGGTTCCGATCAACCCATGGAAATATATGGCCGGCACACCCCGAAGCGCAAAGGAAATGCTCCTTGAGGCAATAAAACGTTTTACCTGCAAGGTAACATCCTCATCGCTGCTGTCGTGGTTTATGGCACTGAACCAGGTACTGTTGACTTCGTAAGGTTCGTCCTTGCCATCCTTCCCCGTTTTGTAAGAGACAAAGGCCCCATGTTCCTTTGCCGTTTGAATGACGAAATCGATATCTTCCTTTGGCAGGATGTCTTTCACCCCCATGAGCCCGATGCCGTCGTGGGTATCAAGCATGTTGAGGAAAGTCGTGGAATTGGAGATATATTTCAGATCCTTTGCCCACCGGGACAGCGCGGTCGCATCTTCTCTGTAAAATGTGTGCAGGACCAGTGGGGGAAGGGCAAAATTATACACCATCTGCGCTTCATCATGGCCATTTCCGAAGTAAGAGACGTTTTCTTTATGGGGCACATTGGTTTCCGTGAGTACCGTGGCCCAGGGCGCCACCACATTAAAAACATCACGCAGGAGTTTGATAATTTCATGCGTTTGCTCCAGATGCACGGAGGACGTTCCAAGTTCCGCCCACAGATAGGTCACGGCGTCCAGGCGAAGGATATCAGCCCCCCGACGCACATACAGGAGCATGGTTTCAATGATAAACATGAGCACATCCGGATTTTTGTAGTTCAGGTCTATCTGATCTGCTGAGAAAGTGGTCCACACATATCTGTCCCCCCCCATTGTACGGAATTTGGTCAGGAGATCAGAGGTTCGGGGACGGACGATGATCTTTCGCTGCTCCGGTGTCAGAGCGTCACGGGATTTGTATGCAATGGCAATGTCTTTAAAATACGGGCTCCCATTCAGGAATTCCTGAAATGCGGCACTCTTAGCGGAGATATGGTTGAGGACCCCGTCAAACATGAGCTGGTAACGCTTTCCCATATCCTCAATATCCTGCCAGGATCCCAAGTTGGGATCAACGCTTTCAAAGTCAGTGACGGAAAACCCCTTATCGGAAGAGTAGGGAAAGAAAGGGAGGATGTGCAGGGTATTGAAGGTATCCCTGAGACCGGGATATTGTACAAATTGGTCCAGGCAGTCCAAGGGAGAGTGACCTTCCCCGCGAAGCAGGTCACCGTAAGTGATGAGAATCATATCCCGTTGTGTAAAACGGTGTTGAGGATCAAATCCCTGTTCACGGTCGATCATTTCCGGGGGTTTATGGGCATAGTGTACCCTGAGAATTCTTTCGAGCTCCGGCATATATTTTTCAGCCGCGGCTTCCCCGTAAAGGAACCGCAGCCTGCCCATCATCCTCTCCCGTGCTTTGCCGGGGATTTCCAGGAGCGGTCTTGAATAGTCCGGTTGCGCATAGTAAGGAATTCTCGTATATTGACTCGGTTTTTTCCCCTCGTAACTTCCGGAATAACCGCTTGATTCTGAATTTTTCATTAACTGCCTTTTCTCCTTTAGGGCTTCGGCAAAAAAAACTCGATTTTCGGGCTAAATACTACCGTGTTTATTCACCATGCAAGATTTGACTCCCTAATTCTAAACGTCATGACGAAGCTTCCTGGCAGCCTCCGGCCCCCACGAACCCGATTCGTATGGCAGCAGCATGCTCGAACGACCCTTGCAGGTTTCACACTCCTCCAGAATCGGGGTCAGGAAAGACCAGCAACGCTCCAGCCCATCCTGCCGCCAGAAAAGCATCTGGTCCCCCAGCATGCAGTCCAGAAGCACCTTTTCGTAGGCGTCCAGTACGGGGCCGGTATAGTTCTGATGATATTGAAAATCCATAGTGACGGATCTCAAGCAGACCCTGGCACCGGGGTTCTTGGTCTGGAAGGTCAGGGTAATGCGTTCATCGGGATAGATCCCCAGGATCAGCTGGTTTGCCATGATGTCTTCCCCGAGGGTGCTGCGAAACAGGGCATGGGGCACTTCCTTGAACCGAATGGTGATCTCCGTCAATTTTTTAGCCAGCCTTTTGCCCGAAGTGAGATAAAATGGCACGCCCTGCCATCGCCAGCTGTCCAGAAATACTTTCATGGCGGCAAAGGTGGGGGTCAGGGAGTTAAAGTTCACCCCCCTTTCCCGGCGATACGCTGGAACCTGATTTCCGTCCGGAGTTCCTTCGCCATATTGCCCCAGCACCAGGTAATCCCATAGATTGTCCGTGGGAAAGGGCCTCATGGTCCCATAAACTCTGACCTTCTCATCCCTTACGCGGTCCGCTTCAAACAGGGATGGCGGGTCCATGGCTGTGAGCGCCAGGAGCTGCATCATGTGGTTCTGGAACATATCCCGTAACACGCCCGCCTGTTCATAGTACCCGGCCCGGTGTTCCACGCCCAGGGTTTCGGCGGCAATGATGCTTACGGAATCAATGTATCGCCGGTTCCAGATGGGTTCAAAAATGGCATTGGCAAATCGGAACATGAGAATATTCTGGACCGTTTCCTTGGCCAGGTAATGATCAATCCTGAAAATCTGGTGCTCATCAAAATGCCGGTGAAGGGTGCGGTCCAGATCAATGGCGGAATCAAGGTCGCGGCCAAAGGGTTTTTCCACGACGATCCTTGCCCACGAGCGCTCATTACGGCCCTTGGCGGAAAGGCCGGCGCGCCCCAGCGTTCGGGCCGTGGGCTGGTACAGGGAAGGGGGAATGGCCAGGTAAAAAACCTTGTTTCCGCCGGTCCCGAATTCGTGATCCAACCGGGCAAGGTATCGGGCCAGGGCGTCAAAAGAAGTCTGGTCCTCATATTCAATGGGGTGATAGTGCAGAAGTGCGGCAAAATCCTGCCACCGATTCGGATCAAAAAAGCGCGTCTGCTTCAGGGCCGCCTTCATCTTGTCCCGAAAGGACTCCGTTGTGAGAGAAGTCCTGGCGCATCCCACCACAATAAAGGGATCGGGCAGCCCGCCGTTGATATAAAGGTTGTACACCGCCGGTATGATTTTTCTGGCCGTGAGGTCTCCCGATGCCCCCACAATCACCAGCATGCAGGGGGCCGGAACCCCATCCAGGAGGCACGATTCCACCCCGTTTCCCGAATGGGCGGTAGCGGGTGTCAACTCAGACTCGCCCATGTGGCCTGCACTGCCCGGTTCCAGCGTCATACCTCCCCTCCTCTTTTGAGGTTTACTCAAGGATCCGCTTTCTCGACGGCATGCCCACCGAATTCCTGGCGCAGGGCTGCCACCACCCGGTCTGAAAACGCATCCTCTACCTGAGAGCGAAAGCGGGCCATGAGGGAGAGCGCAATCACCGGAGCGGACACACCCGATTCAACAGCCTGGTCAATGGTCCAACGTCCTTCACCGGAATCCGCCACCACCCCCTTGATACGGGACAGGCGGGGGTCCTTTTTAAAAGCGGATTCCACGAGTTCCAGCAGCCATGACCGAACCACGCTCCCCTGATTCCATAAATGGGCAACATCCTCAAAGTTCAGGGATTCCGAATAGGGCGATGCTTTCAGGATATCAAACCCTTCAGCATAGGCTTGCATCATGCCGTACTCAATACCGTTATGGACCATTTTAACAAAATGACCGGAACCCGTGTCTCCACAATAAAGGTGTCCGTTCGGAGGGGCGAGAGACTTGAATACGGGATCCAGAAGTCGGCAGGTCTCTTCGTCTCCACCCAGCATCAGGCAGTAGCCGTTTTTTAATCCCCAAACACCGCCACTGACACCCGCATCAACAAACTGAATTTTCTTTTCCCCCAGAAATCGTGAACGTCGAATATCATCTTTATAATAGGTGTTGCCGCCGTCAACGATGATATCACCGGGGGACAATTGTTCGCGTAACTGTTCCAGAACCTCGTCCACCAAAGAACCCGCAGGCAACATAATCCAGACAATGCGGGGAGGGGAAAGCGCCTGCACCACCTCGGGGAGTGAATAAGCACCGATGGCGCCGTCTTCCACCAGTTGGTCCGTTTTTTGAGGCGATCGGTTATATGCCACCACCCGGTGCCCGTCCGAAAGAAGCCGTTTGGCCATATTCATTCCCATACGCCCCAGACCGATCATGGCTAATTGCATTTCGATTATCTCCACGCCGTCAGGGTTTGAGCGGCTTAATCAAGAAAAGGTTCAATTTTTGAAATAATGAGATCCACATCATCGGTTGAGACATCCGAAAACCAGATTTTCTGAGGATAAATCATTACGTTGGGCCCTTTGGCGCAAAGTCCCATACACCCCGATTGAGATACCCTCACCCTGCCCTTCCATCCCCTGTCAGCAACCACTTCTTTCAGGGCTTTTCGAATAGCCGGGCTGTCATTATCGGCACAAGATTTCCGTTTTCCGCCGCGATCATTGGTACACACAAAAATGTGGCTCACATATGGAGATTCTTTCAGTTCAGTCAATTTAATCCTCCTTTCTCAAATCCGTGAACGGTTACCTGTCATCCACGGGTTCGTATTCACAGCCGGTTAACCCGCAGTATTCGCCCACGTACTCCGCTTTGGGTCGATAAAGTGCGGGTTTTTCCTGAGCGTCGGCAAATTTTTCTTCAACGATATGGGCGCACCAGCCGGAAACCCTTGAAATGGCAAAAATGGGGGTCATAAAATCGAAGGGAATACCCATAATATGATAAACCGGCGCACTGTAAAAATCCACATTGGGCAAGATATTGGGTTTACAGT
>JABGPV010000113.1 GCA_018644785.1 Deltaproteobacteria bacterium
TCAAGGTTTTGCTGTAATTTGAGTTTCGACGCAAAGCTAATGAAAAGCATAGCCAGACCAAAATGCACGGTGTCAAAATCGTACCTTTTCTATATTTGTCTTTTTGATGTTCTTTGAGAACATCATCAATGATTGGCTGAATAATTTTCTCAAAAGGCGCAAACTCAAAATGACTTCCAACTTGGGAGAAAGCTTCTGCGGCGGTTTTGATCATGACTCTATCCTCATCTGAATTTTCCGATTAAATGGTCATTGGATGACCCCATCAGAGGATAGATGAACATGAAAAAAATGTCCCGCGCCATATTTTGAGATTTTTCAACGAAATCAGAAGCGTGACCTGGTCAAGCCTGTTTTTGTTGCTTTTTCATATAATTCCTTCGTATTTTGACGATTAACTGAAGATATCAACTATTCTACAACAGTGAATGCAATTCATTCACGGGTATTGGACCTAAATGCCGACGAAATATGGAAGCTATATGTGACACTGACCCGGATAGAAAACGCATTTCGGGATTTGAAGTCGTATCTGGGCTTGCGTCCGAACCAACATCAAAAAGAAGACCGCGTTGACGGCCACATATTTATTTCAATCCTTGCCTATCATCTGCTTCACGCCATCGAATATATGTTGCGAGCTCGGGGTGTACATTCCCGCTGGGCTACCATAAAACGCGTGGTAAGCACACATGCCTATTCGACAATACAGCTGCCTACAACCGCTGGTCCGGTAATCAATATCAGGAAGCCGGGCATCCCGGAAGGCATCCATATGGAGATTTATGAGAAACTGAAGGTAGGCTACAAACATTTACCGTTAAGGCGCAACCTCGCCTGATCAAAAAAGTAAGGCGAGTCTGTAGTACCTTGATCTGTAAGAGACAGGAAATATTGAACTTTTTTTTGAAGTGCGAAAGTCGGGCTAAAGGAACGCAGAGCATGGGAACGAGGAAACCCGTCCCGCAAACCGCTAACGGTTACCTCTTCCTGAGCCGCTGCCGGAGCCTTTCTCTGAACCATCCTTTGTGCCCTGACCTGATCCTGCGCCATAGCCGGAACCATCCCGGGAACGTTCTCCGGTGCCGGTCCCGTCTTTGGCACCGTAACCTTTGCCTTTTCCCTGGCCGGAACCGCTGCCGTCGCACTGCCCGGAACCGCCACCTTTGCCCCCTCCCCCGCCACCTCTGCCGCCTCCCCCGCCACCGCGGGCCAGAAGGATATTCATACCATCATTCTGGAATTCAGCGGTCACCTGGTGTGCGGGCTGGGTTCGGAACGAAAACCAGTAGCTGGCATCACCCGGGCCGGTATCCGCGCCTGCGGGTGTTCCCCAGGAGATGACGGCCATGCTCAGACCCATGCCAAGCACTTTTACCCATCCTGTACGCTTTCGCGAATTTTCGATTATGCGTTTCATTATTGAACTCCTTTCTTTTCTGCCGTCCGCCCTGATCGTTCATAGAGCGTCCCCGAATAATCTTTCTCCCAACACCCCGTTCAGACACGAGATATATTTCCATTCTGGGGTCAGACACGCGCTTTCATGAGATGAGAACTCCCACTGATGAAAAGGCCGTCCGTACGATCCTTGAAGTAGCGTTCTTTCGCCGCTTCAGGCCCAAAATCCTCCACCTGCGTGAACCCCATACCCCGGAGCTCTAGCCCGAGGGATGCTGGATCAAAGTAGGTGATAAAGGGTTCCCCGATGGCCGCCACCCGACGTGCCAGATACTCCCGGGCGGACCGTTGACGCTCCGTCAGCATCGAGGACAAGATCCCGTAGTCGAAAACGATCTCGGTGCCTGAGGGCAGGGAGGCCACAAACTTGAACGTCTCCATGACCGCTGTCTTCGTCAGATACATCACAACGCCAAGCATCGAAAAAAACGCCGGCTCATCCGCCTTGAAACCTGCGCGATTCAGAGCGTCGGCGAGCGTCTGTTGCTCGAAGTCAACGGGGGCGAACGCCAGCGAATCTGGAATCGCTATTCCCGCCTCGCCAAGCCGGACGCGCTTCCAGGCCTGCATGACCGGATGGTCCACCTCGAAGACGCGCAGACGCGACACAGGGTAGGGATTTCGATAACCGAACGTGTCCAAACCAGCCCCCAGGATGACGTACTGTCTGACGCCTCTCTGAATGGCACGGTACAATTCGTCCTCTGCGTACCGGCTCCGCAGAGCAATGAATGCGCGCAGGGAACTTTTTTTCTGAAGCTGACACAGATCTACCCAAGTTTTCTTTTCGGCATTTTCGCAGATAATCTTTAACGCAAGGGGGTCATGGAAGACTCTGGGAAAATCGATCAATTGGTGTACCGCCCTGCGCTTTGCCGCACCAAGCGCGGTTCTGCTCGGGCGGCCCTCCGCCATGGGACTGCTGCTCCCGGCTCCATCGGACACAGGGCTCCCAGCAGCGGCTCTGGCGAAGGGGACTTTTAAATCTACAAACGCTACTGACAGCCCGGCTGCCAGCCCGCTGAGCATAAAATCCCGCCGGGTAACCTGCCTCTCGTCCATGATATTTCTCCCTTTGTACGCGTGGGGGAAAGGCAATAATGAGAAGATACGGGGTCAGCCCTTGAATCAGGGCAAAGCACCTCGGTTTCTATCCACGAAAGCGATCGTCATCCCCGAAATATTCATCATCGAAAAAGCGGGCGCCCTTTTCGATCAGCTCCCGGATGGATACCCTTGGGGTCATTTATCGTTTTGCCTGGGCTAAAAAATACAAAACCCCGCTCTCCATCTGTTCGGGATTAACGGGGTTTTTTGGCTCGATCTAAACCATTCTTAATCCTCTTTTTTTCATTGAATCAAAGAAGAAATATTGGCTCACGAATTCTTTATTATATTGCCTACACCCAGCTAGTCATTAAGTCAATATATACTTGATGCTGAACGCATCTTTGTGATCGTTTCCCTTCTTGCTCAAGATGTGGTCGAATAAAAGGTATTTCAAGATAAGGGTATCCATGTTTGTGTCTCTTTTCGCTCAGTTTGCAGGTATCGTAACAGACGGGTTTGACAGATACGGTCGCAGCTTGATCTTTTTCTTGTGGGGATTTCACTTTTTCAGAAAAATTCAGCGCCCCATCAATCGGATATTTGCGCTATGGCCCTTTTTAGCAACCAATATGGTCAACAGCCAAGCTGCCAAGATAGCCTGTCGGATCGCTTGTAAATTCGTTGGAATTGGGATGAACTCGAGGGAAAAGAGCACGGTTGAATCTAAAAATGATCCATTTTTCCAGAACTATATTCCCCACAGTCATCTTGATTCTTTTTTTGTCCGTTGAATCTTCAAACGGCTACAGCGACATCGATGTGATTCTTTTTATCATTACTGTTTTCAAGACCTGCCAGGACGGCCAGGAAAAAAGCCAATATGAAATTTTAAAAGATTGGCATGATACCAATTTGGAACGTAGGCTTAACGAATAGAGAAAAATGAGACCGTTCATCGTGGGGGTTATATCAGATAATGTCAGATTCAGAGTGGAGTGTGAAAAATGGCTAGGCTGGTTGAAATCCAAAATTTTTAAAAGCCTTCGCATGCTGGCTTGATAGATCGGTACGGAAAAACTGATGCGGGAGAAGAATTGCCGTGCAATCAGTTTCTAGCTCGTCGATTGACACTGTTAGGTGGGGACGCTGGTAAAAAAGTAAAAATCAATTTGTTCAACCGATACCCGTTTTGACCGGCAATGGCCTTTCCCCTTTCAACTAAACGGACGCGCAGCGTCCCCGGAATTTTACCTAATCATGGAGTAGCTGCTTAATTTTTTTATCAATCGGCACCACAATAGTTGTGACCCCTTTTTGATCCAGAGCCTGCCGGAACCTCGCCTGGATATGGTCAACTCTTTCTTCAAAATATGCTTTCGCGCCATAGCCTTTCGCCAGTGAAACAATGTCAAGACCGGGAAGATCAAGGCCGGGAACATTTGGCGTATCTTCCAGAAGTGCAAATGATTTCAATATGCCATATTCTTCATTTCGCAATGCCACAATGACAAGGTGCAGTTCATGCTGAACAGCGGTCCAGATCGACTGAGGTGAATACTGAAATGAACCATCCCCTATAATTGCGATAACGGGACGATTTCTTCCCAAACGCTTTTCTGCAAATGCAAGACCAACTGCGGCAGGCAAATCCCAGCCCAAACCGCCGGAGCCCATGGTGTAGTAGCTGTCCGGCTTGCGGATCGTACCCATTCTTGAGCGTCCCAGTTCCGGAATATTTGACGGAGATTCCTGGACAAGAATATAATCTTCGGGGATCTCTCGTGACAGCACATCAAAAAGCTGTTGGGCCGTCAAAGGATAGTCGATATTTTTCAGCTCACCTGTATCCGAAGTTAAGCGATCATTAAGATTATGAGTCGGTTTTTGCCGTGCTGAAACGGATTCATTTAATGAAATCAAAGCCAGACGGCTGTCACTCATGAGGCTATCACCGGCAACAGACTTGGCAGCGTCATAAGCGTCATCCGTCACCTGTAATAATGTTGCACCATCCGGCAGGTATTCCCCCGGGATCCAGGGGTAGTAACGAAACACGGGTGCACCGATGACAACGATCAGATCATGTCCTTTCAGTGTTTCGCACAATGGACCAATGGCCGAAGGGAGACTGCCGGCAAAAAGCGGATGGTTTTCCGGGAAGGAAATTCGTTCTGAAAACGACCCGATCCATACAGGGGCATTGAGTTTTTCGGCAAAAGCAACACCTTCATCCCATGCATTGCTTCTGGATATGTCACCGCCATAGACCAGAACGGGATTTTCACTTTGATTGATCCTCTCAGCAAATTCTTGTAATCGTTCCGGATCTGGCGCAATTCTGGTTGAAGTGCTACGCAATACATCCACATCATCCATCTCCTTATCCCAGTCATCAAGGGGTAAAGAGAGAAAAACAGGTCCTGTCGGTTGCTGAACCGCGGTTGCATACGCCCGCATAAAAGCCCCCGGCACATCTTCGGGACGATAGGGTTGATAGCTCCATTTCACCCAGGGTTTAGGCAGGTTTTCAGCCTGTGTATTGGTAAGAAACGGTTCACAGAGAAGCATATCGCGGGTTTGCTGGCCCGCAGTAATGATCAATGGTGTTTTGTTGACGTATGAGGTTAATATGCAGCCCATTGCATTCCCCATCCCTGCCCCGGTATGCACATTGACCATGACCGGCTTCCTTAATCCTTGTGACAATCCATCAGCGATTCCCACGACACTGGCCTCCTGAAGCGCCAGTATATAGGTGAAATCGTCAGGAAAGTTTTTTAAAAATGTCTCTTCGGTTGAGCCTGGATTACCCACAATTATACGAAGGTCAAGTTTACGCAGCAAATTGAAGGTAACATCGCGTACTGTCGGCATATTTCCCCTTCTTTCAATTATTATTCAGATATAGATTCATCACTTGTGTATCCATAACCGGTGATTGTATGGTTTCTGTTTATCGGTCAAAGGAGATTCTCTTTCATGTAAACCGTCCCTGTTGCGTTCCCCCCCGGAGCATGGGAACGAGAATGGCCTGGGTTCAGAAATACAGAACCCCGCCCTCCATCCGGTCGGGAGTAACGGGGTTTTTGGCTCGATTTAAACCATCCTAAATCCTCTTTTTTTCATTGAAACAAAGAAGGAATTATCGCAACATGAGGGCTTGGTTCTAATGGCCTCGCCCATGTAGACAGAGGAATGATAAAAAGGAAGTACGGGACATTTTCATGTACAAAGAATCCGGGATGCCGATTACCGCCCTGGCGGTAAATACCCTGCCTCGATCATCTCTCCAAGCGAATTCAGGTGCGCTTTTTCATCTTCCGCAATGCCGTGGAGCACGGCCCGGCTTTCTTCGTCATCCACATGGCCCGCGAGCCTGACATAGAGATCGAAGCCCTGGCTTTCCAACATCATGGCCAGAGAAAACACATCAGCGGTTGTCTCCATGAGGGGTTGGTTTTTTTCCATGAAATCAGTGGTATCAAAACCACCTTCCATAACCGAAGGACTTTCCCCTTCAAATGACTGCCGGTTGTCCGCTGCGCCTTTGAGGGTTTGATGCAATTCCAGAAGCTTTTGCTGGTGCTTCTCCTCGAAACCGGCAAGCTTTTTCAGCAAGTCGGCCGCCTCTTTGTCTTCACATTTACGGGCCGCCAGAACATAGAACGCCGCCAACCCCTTTTCCATGCCCATGGCAAAGTCCACCACCTCAACGGGAGACATCTCTTTCACGCTGGAAATTTCACTTCCAAAATCAACCGGCCCTTCCGCCGTGAGGCCGTTCCAGGCTTTGATGCCGCCTCGCAGGTTGTATACTTCCCTGAATCTCTTTCCTGCCAGAAGCTGAGCGGCGGCGCGACTTCTGCCGCCGATGGCACAGTAGACCAGAACAGGTTTTTCAGGATCCAGTTCCTGGAGACGATCAGAAAGCTGCGGCAGGGGAATCAGGGTGGCCCCCAGGATCCGGCTCTCTTCATATTCGCGCATCTGACGGACATCCAGCAGGGTATAGGTCCCTTCCGGACGCTCCGCCATATAGGCCCGGGCCTCCTCCGAGTCCATATTCCCCACCGGATTGAAAAACTTTTTCCATTTCATGGCTGAACACTTTCTTCAGGTTTACTTATCAGGCAGTGCCGCAGCGATTTTCTTTCCCAGGGCCGCACATGCCGCCAAGCCTTTTTCGTCGGGTACATATTGAAGCCTCACCCCGGGGTCAATAACATCAAATTTCATTTCTTCCAACGCCTTGGTTACCTGCTTTACGGATTCGCCGCTCCACCCGAAGGAACCGAAAGGGGCCGCGATCTTGTTCTGGGGTTTCAACCCTTTCATATAGGTCAGAAAATCGGCGACCGTGGGGAACATATTGTTGTTGAGGGTGGGAGAACCCACAATAATGGCGCCGGCATCCAGGACCTCCGTTATGACATCGCTGCGGTGACAGTTCCTGAGGTGCATGGGTTTGGCATTCACCCCTTCCTGGATCAGTGCGCCGACAATGGCCTCGGCCATGGCTTCGGTGCTGTGCCACATGGTGTCGTAAATCACCAGGGCCTTCCGTTTGGGCGCCATTTTACTCCACTCAACGTAGGTATTAATGATTTTTGAGGGGTCCTTTCGCCAGATGATGCCGTGGTCCGGGCAGATGGTGTCAATCTGCAGGCCCATTTCCGTTACTGTATCCACCAGTTTTAAAATGAGCGGGGCATAAGGCATCAGGATATTGGCGAAGTATTTTTTTGCATGGGGAAAGATATCGTCACCAATCTGATCGTCAAATTTTTCCGGCCCCGCGTAATGCTGCCCAAAGGCATCACTGGAAAAGAGCAGTTTGTCCTCGTTCACATAGGTAAACATGCTGTCCGGCCAATGCAGCATTCGGGTTTCCATGAAAGTGACGGTTCTTTTGCCCAGAGACAGGGTTCCAAGATTTTCAACCGGCTGATAATTCCATTCCTGGGAAAAATGCTTTGATAAATTCTTCTGCCCCATCTTGGAGCAATAAAGGGGCTTGTCTTCACCGATTTTGTGCATCACCCGGGGCAGACTGCTGGAATGATCCATCTCAGTGTGGTTACTGATCATATAGTCTATTTTTTTGGGGTCAACGATGGCGCTGATATTGGCCAGGAGCTGACCGCCGAACTCCTTCTTGACCGTATCAATGAGGGTAATTTTGTCATCAAGGATCAGATAGGCGTTGTACGTAGTTCCCTCATAGGTGGAATACCCATGAAAATCCCTGATATTCCAATCGGTAACGCCCACGCTAAAGATTCCATCCGCTATTTTAACTGGTTCCATTGTTCTCTCCTGTTTAAGAAATTAGTATTTTTTCATTACATCTGGCCCAACACCCTGCCCTACCCTTTCAGGCATCCGCCGCAAACCTTCATGCCATCTTCCGGCCTCAATTTGGAAGCCATGGTCGGCTCCCCACAGCGATCGCAGGATATTGAAGGTTCAATTCGCGCTTTGGGGGGCAAATCTTCATGAATTTCGCGCACATCAAAAAGCGCTTCTTTCGTGTTTTCCATAATCTCCCGACTTCGCTTCAGGTGCAGTTCCTGAAACCTTCCCCTTTCCGTATCGGTTGCGCCCCCTTTTCGAATCTTGTCCATGAGCTGCCGGTGTTCCTCATTTAATTCCAGAGCGCCGGCTTTCAGGGCAACCCGTACCCCGTCTCCGCTTTTCCGGCTCAGCAGGGTCAGCACCTGTTTGCCATGATCTTTGAAGATAAGGTTTCCTTTTCCAAAAGTACAGCCGGTCAGAACCTGAACCGCGTCTGCACCGCAGGCATTGGTTTCAACGATGGCCACAATCTCCTCATCTTCCGCCCGGTTTTCCCTGAGCCATTCCATGGCCTTTTGGCTTGCCCGGTAACCGATGGATAATCCCGGGCAGATATGTCCATGGAAATCAGCACATTTTTTAAAATCTTCCGCTTGAAACGGATCATTAAGTGCCATACAATACCCTTTCTATATTTTCAGCTGTGATGAACTGTCTGAATTGTATTATGGCTCTTTTATATTTTTCCTCATTTCCTGTCAACTGATCAGTCAGGAGATTCTGTTATGAAACCCTTGTTTGTCAAAGCATTTTCATTGATTCAGGCTCTTTTTATCATTCCGATCTGTCTCAGTCTTTTTCTTCATGGGAAAGCGAATGCCCAACGCCTGCACGCATCTGATCTGATTTACAGGGGGGCCTTCTCTTTTCCTACCGGAGACCCATGGGCTTACGGCGGGCACGCCCTCGCTTTTTTTCCGGAAGGAGACCCGTCAGGGTCGAATGACGGCTATCCAGGCTCATTGTATACGGCAGGCCATGCCGTACAGGGCCTGGTCGGAGAAATTGCTATTCCCACCCCCATCACAACCACTGATTACAATACCCTTTCCAAGGGAAACGTTTTACAACCTCTCGCTGATATCACCGGCGGCTGGAAAGATAACTGTACCTATCATGCAGACTGTATCTACCGGGAGCTGTCCGGACTGGCGTTTCTGCCCAATGTGAGCCGCATTGTCTGGAATTTACGGGACTGGTACAATGTCGCCGCATACGATCAGGATTCCCTCGGGTGGAGCCATACGGACCTGACCCATGGGCAAGGGGTATGGCACGTGGGAGAACGAAACAATCCCCTCTTTCACAATGCGCGTACCTGCAACTACCTTTTTAAAGCCCCCGAAGATTTTGCATCTGAATTCCTCGGGGGGAAATGGCTTATGGCAGGGAACCACCGGGAAGGTGGCGCTCTCGGAGGTTCCCAGGGGCCCACGCTCTACGCCCTGGCGCCATGGGAGGACGGAAATCCGCCCGCTTCCGGACAAAACCTGAACGCAACGCCCCTGCTCTACTATCCGGAGATCTATGACTGCGTATGGACCGATTCAAGCGTTTGTCATTTTCCCGGCTATCGCGCCAAAGACAACTGGGTCGGCGGCGCCTGGGTTCAGACCGCCGCCAAGAGTGCTGTTCTCATATTCGGCGTCAAAGGGCTGGGAAACAGCTGCTACGGTACCCAGGCCGAATGCGGGGGTGATCCCTGCGATATGTACAAGGGGTATCATGCCTATCCCTACGCCGCCCAAATTATTTTCTATGACCCGGAAGAATTGAAACAGGTGGTTGCGGGAACCCGTGACCCGTGGACGGTCCTGTCCTATGAAACCATGGATCTCACAGGTTATATGCTGGATGGGGGATGTCCGGAATTGGGAGCTGTCGCTTTTGATCGGGATAACGGCCTCATTTATTTTACGGAACAAACTGCCGGTTCTTCAGATGAGACCGTGGTGCATGTCTGGCAGGTAGCGGCTTCGGAAGCCCCCATGGTCCTCTACGTCAGCCGGACGGATCCCGCCTGCGGCGGCAACAGCCCCTGTTACGGCACCATTCAGGCGGCGCTGGTTGCTGCAACCACCGGGGCCCACATCCGGATCAGCGAGGGAAACTACAATGAAACACCATTGCTCGACCAATCCAGGATACTGACCCTCAGCGGTAGCTGGAATGCCGCATTCAGCACCCAGACTTCAAACCTGACCCGGATCAGATCTCTGCGGGTGACCATGGGAACCCTGCATGTGCGGGAGATGTGCATTGGTCCATGAGAATCGAGACATTTGCAAGTGAAAACTGAAAAAAACCCCTATTTTTCCAGTTCTTCCTTGATGGCCATACCGAGCTTTTCCAGAACATAGGGTTTTTTTAAATATTTTCCAGCTCCCAGCATCTGGGCGGCTTTCACCTCTTTCGTCTTGGCGTAACCGCTGGCAATGACAGCCTTCTGCCCGGGACGGATTTTGATGATCGCCTCGTAGGTCTCTCGTCCGTTGATGCCTTCGGGCATGACCATATCGAGAACAATGAGATCAAACGATTCTCTTTTTATATGGCTGATGGCCAATTCACCGCTTGATACGGTCGTGGCCTGATAGTTAAGTTCAGTCAGGAGTCTGAATGCAATATCCCTTTGCTGCGCCTCATCGTCAACAACAAGAATCTTTTCTTTGTTTCCAATATAATCTTTCAGGGACACCGGTTTTTCGCCAACAGCAATTGCCGTTCTTTCAGCAGGGAAATAGAGTTCAAACACCGTTCCCTTCTCACTGCTTTTGACATCCTTATACCCCTTATGATCCTGGACTGTATTCCAGACCACCGCCAGCCCCAGGCCGCTGCCACTTCTTCCCATTTTCTTTTTGGTGTAAAACGGCTCAAAGATCCTGTCCAGGTCTTTTGAAGCAATCCCGTGACCGTCATCGGAAACGCTGAGTACGGCATATTCACCCAGACGGACCTGTTCATACCCCTTTAGCGGCTCATCTAAATACCGGTTCATGGTGGAGATGGTCACCGTGCACAGTGAGCCCTTTGTAGACTCTGATGCGTTGATCACAAGGTTCATGAGGGCCTTGATGATGTGTATTTTGGAGCAACTCACATTGAGAAGATCGGGATCAAGTTCCGTGTTGAACGTGACAAACGAATGGGTTTGCTGGATCTGCCGGTGTTCGTTAGTGGCCAGATACTCCTCGACAATAATGTTCAGATTAGAAGTTTCTTTGCTGATCGCCACACCCCTGGCAATGGTCAGCAGATCTTCGACCACTTCGGCCGCCCGCAGCCCCGATTCCTGGATGGCCTTGATGGGCTTTTTCAAGGGGCTGTCTTCAGGTAAATGGAGCAAGATCAGCTCTGGATAACTGACAATTCCTGAAAGGATGTTGTTCAGGTCATGTGCCACGCCGCCGGCAAGGCCACCCACCACTTCCATTTTCTGCGCTTTCTGCAACTGGCCCTGAAGGCGTCTCTTTTCTTGATCCGCCAACCGTATGTCTGTAAAATCCCGGACGATGATGAGTTTCCCCAGTGGGACCCCGTAATCTTCGATGGTTGATTGTGATACCGAAAAAAACCGCATTTCTCCCTTACGCGCAATCTTGATCTCCCGATTCTGGTAGGTTTCCGTGAAATCATGATTGGCAAGCAAATCCGAAATCCTGAGAGACTTTATTTCAGAATCGCGCACATAAAACAGGGTCTTGGCCGCTTCATTGATCTGGATAATTTTGCCATCGGGACTTAACACAATGATGCCGTCTAAGATGTTTTCAAACAGATTTCTGGCTGCTTTTTCCACGCCCACGGAGAGAAAGTTGTATTTGATGACGGCCAGAAATGCGCAGAGGGAGATGGCGCCGCAACCGGAGGAGCCCAAGCGGATGAAGTCATGGACCTTCAGAACAGTGGGGAAAAAGAAATCGCAGACCAATCCAATGGACAATGAAATAGTGACGCCAAACAGCAGCAGAGACAACTGCTTTTTCTCATTGGTGTTGTCGGTCTTCATGACTTCCACGAAAGTGAGATAGTAGGCATAGAGTGTCGATGGGGTAACAAGAAGCAGAATAAACGGATCAAACAAAATCCCGGTGACCACCATTTCACCCCAGTAGGTCCTCTCATGCCCTTTGATGGTCCAATCAGTCGCTAAAGACAGGAAAACGGCGAGCGCGCAGGCGGCCAGCATGATCTTATAAAAGACGTCTTTTTCTTTTTCCAGGAATGCATAGGTGAAAGTGAGGAATAGGAATCCGCTCGGCACCCAGAAGATGCAGGCAATTCTAAAGAGTGGAACTTTCCAGGATGGCGGCGTGGGCATCCAGGCGAGGAAATCACAAAACACCCAGCCCAGAAGGCCGGCCAGGAAAATCAGACAGGTTTTGTTTACGGCCGTATTTTGTTTTTGCGCATAAATGTAGGACCATGCGAAGACATTGATTAGAACGGAAGCAAACGGCAAAAACAGATAATAATTCATCTCTCTTTCCTCACTCTGTCTCTGTATTATATAGCATATCATTATTTTATGGAAGTATTTTTCCATAGAAATAATAGTTAATAAACATGGGTTTCAGAGGGAGACAACAGCTAAAATGATTTCATCCGCTTATTAGTCCTTGACAAAGAAACCACAATTGCTTTAGGGGATAACCTTTTAAGGTCCTGCAAGATAAGAAGGTTTGAAGGTCCCGTATGTTTAAAACGAAAAAAAATCGGTTTGAAAATATCCTCATTCTGGGGCTGGGCGGTGTGGGCCTCTACCTGGCCAAAAGGCTGGTGCACGAAGGTTACGCCGTGACCGCTATCGAGCCGGACGTCGACCTGCTCCGCTATGCAGAGGGACAGATGGACGCACGACTGATTCAAGGTACCGCCATGAGCATCGACTGCTGGAAGGAAGCGGATGCCGAAGAGATGGATTTGCTGATTGCCGTGACCGACAACGACGCGGTTAACATGTTGTCTTCCCTGATCGCCGATCGTTTCGGCATATCCCGAAAAATCGCGCGGGTCCATTCCCTGGAATTCGGTATAAAGCATTCCTTACTGACGGCCGATGATCTGAAGATCAATCTGGTGATTCATCCGGAGGAACTGGCCGCCCAGGAAATTGTGAGGCTCATTAAGCTGACGGCGGGCAATGAAATTATCGATATCGCTGATGGGCAAATGCAGGTCATGGCAACCCGTATTGACAACGATTCGCCACTGGCCTTTAAAAAATTAAAGGAAATCTCTCAAACTTATCACGAATTCCATTTTCGCGTGGTGGCCATTGCACGGGGTATCACCACCAGCATACCCGGCGGAGAACATGAAATTCTACCCCATGATCAGGTGTTTTTCATGGCCGCCAGTGAAGATCTGCCCCGCCTGATGGAACTCACCGGGGTCAGAGAGCAGCGGCGTCATCGGGTTATGATCCTGGGCGGCGGCCTGGTGGGAAGCCGTGTGGCCGAACTCCTTGAAAGAACCGTTCATGTCAAACTCATTGAAAAGGACGAAAAAATAGCAGAGGGCCTTTCCTTCATACTGAAGCATACCGAGGTGTTGAACGGGGATGGCACGGACCTGGACGTACTGCGCTCCGCCGGACTCATGGACATGGACACCTTCATCACCGCCACGGGTAATAACGAGACCAATATCCTGAGCAGCCTCATGGCCAAGCGTCTCACGGAAACGGGAAACGGAAATTCCCATGGCAATCAAACCAAAACCATTGCCCTGTGTACCAAGGAACAATATATGGTGCTGGCGGCCACCAGCGGATCGGATATCGCGCTGAACAAGAAAATTCTGGCTGGAAACGAAATTCTGAAATTCATCCGCAGGGGGGAATTGCTGTCCGTAGCCCACCTTCACGGCTTTGACGCTGAAGTGGTTGAACTGGCGGCAGCGCCCAACTCGCCCATTACACGCCGCCCGCTTTCAAAACTGGACCCCTCATTTTACGGAAAAATCCTCATCGGCGGCATTTTTCGAGATGGAAAATGGCAAACCGCCGTGGGAGACACCCATATCCGGGCCAATGAACGGGTGATCGTCGTCTGTATGAGTCTCAATCTAAGGGATGTTCAGAAACTGTTTCTAGAATGAAGCCTCATACATCTTGAAAAATCGTTTTTCCGCATCATCGGCACCAATCATAATAAGCTCATCTTTCTCACGGAAACAAATAGCGGGGTCAGGGTTGATCACCATTTTTCCGTCTTGGCTTATGGCGATGACGCTGCAGTCTGTTTGCATGCGGATCTGACTTTCAGCTAGGGATTTTCCCAAAAGAGAGGAATGCACGCCAACACGGAATACATTTAGCCCTTCAGCAAGCATTAACATTTCATCGGGTTTGAGAACATTGAGTATGGTATTGGCAGCCAGGGAAGCATATGACATCACCAGGTCGGCCCCGGCCGTGTGCAGCTTTGAGATACTTCTGTCAAGGGTAGCCCGGCTGATAATCTGGATGTCGGGTCGCAGCCTCCGGCAGTAAATGGTCAGGTAGATATTTGTGGGATCATCGTGGGTGGTGATGATAACCGATGGCGCCTCCTTGATCCCTGCCCGTTCCAGTGTGTTGATATCCGCAGCACTTCCATAGATGTACCGGTCATCTTCGATAAGCCGCTTGTTTTTCTCAATGATCCGATAATCAACGCCCCCTTCCTCCAGCGCCTCTGCGGCAGCACGGCCAACCCGGCCACCTCCCAAAACAATGACCGGCGCCGGGGATTTTTGATAACCCCCAAAATGTTTATCGTAGTTTTTAAGTTGCTCCGCTGATCCGGCCAATAGAAAAACGGTCGTGGATTTGATCACCGTTGCGGCGTTAGGTATTTCAAATGTACCCCCCTCCCAAACACCCACAACCGTAATGCCGATTGTCTCCCGCAGCCTGCTTTCCTGGAGGGTCCTGCCTACCATAGGCGTCCTCATGGCGGGGGCCTCAGCAATGAGAAGGGATTCGATGCTTCCAATGACGTTTGCCCGGGTGCTCGTCCCGATCACTCTTCTTGACAATGATTGGCCCAGTAGCTTCATGAATTGGAAAACGTACGTGCTCCCCGCGAGCTGCAAAATGTCCACGGAATCATCCAGATCGGCATTTGCGGCAATAGGGACCTCTTTAGAAATCTCCCGGATTGTGAAGGCGATGTTTGTATTCATCATGTCGTTACTGTTGGCAACCACCAGGGCAGCCTTTTGTGCCCTGAGACGTCTGTAAGTTTCCGGATTACCCAACTCACCTGCCACCACCTTATAGTCCAGGTCGATTAACTCCAGTGCTTTGTGTATATCCTCCGCAACAATGACATATTCATACTGATACTGTCTCAGCCTGTCGACAAGATTCATGGTGATGGGATCGTAGCTTGTCAGAATGACATGACCTTTCGTGTCCTCGGGCAATTCTCGAGGCGCCCTGGCTCTTGTCTGGGCCTCAAGCCACGGTGCATAAAAGAATTGAATGAAAGTGAAGGGAAGCATAATGAGAAGCAATATGATGCCGGACAGGAGCACAACCATACAGAACAGTCTCCCCAAATCCGAGGTGAAGGTAATATCACCGAAACCGAGGGTGGACATGACCGTAAGGGTCCAGTAAAAGCCTGTAATCCAGCTGAA
>JABGPV010000114.1 GCA_018644785.1 Deltaproteobacteria bacterium
CCCTGCCTGCCATTCAAGCCGATAGGGAAGTCATAAACGGTGGCATTGATGGCAAACGTTGAGAAACGAAGCGAGGTATTTCCTGAATGTCAATGGTGTGCGAACAATGTGGGACGAATCGCTTTTTGGGGAAACGTCGGGCTCTTCGGCGTAAAACTCCTCTGTGGAATTGCCGGGGGATCCAAAGCGCTTCTGGCGGATGCGGTTCATTCGGCCGTGGATGTGGTGACCGCGACAATCGTGATGATCTGCCTTCGCGTCAGCAAAACGCCCCCGGACGAAGAGCATCCCTTCGGGCACGGACAGGTGGAGTATATCACCTCGCTCTTCATCGGCCTGTCACTGATAACGGTCGCCGTCTTCATCCTTTACAACGCAGTCATGGACATCCTGAGCGGGGTCAGCACCCAGCCGAATTTCATCGCGCTTCTGGGCCTGATTGTTTCTATCATAGGAAACGAATTGATGTTTCGCCAATCTTTATGCTGTGGCGAAAGGTTTCGCTCGCCGGCGATGATAGCGAACGCATGGGAGAACCGGGCGGATGTTTACTCATCCCTTGCGGCGCTGGTGGGCGTGGTCGGAGCCCAGTTGGGGTTCCTGTTCATGGATCGGGTGGGTGCCATTCTCGTGGCCGTATTGATTACCAAGAGCGGCATCAAAATGCTGAGGGACGCGTGGCACGGCATTCTCGACAGGTCCCTGGAGGATGCCGTTGAGAGTCAAATTCGCGAAGAGGCGGAGGCCGATCCCGAGGTGCTGGAGGTCGTTTTGCTAAAGACACGCGCCATCGGGCAGCACCGGTCTGTGGAAATGAAGTGCAGGGTTTCGCCCGATATTACTTTGAATGAAGGTTACAGGGTCGTCAACCGTGTAAAGGCTCGGCTGGTGGAGAAAATCGATAATCTAGGCTTGATGACCATAAGTCCCACGGCGGATGAGTGAAGGAAGCTGTTAGCGATCGGTAAAAAATGTTGAGCCCCTTATTTGGCTAAGGCGGCAAGCCGCAGTTTAAAGTTTAAAGTTTAAAGTTTAAAGTTTTAGGTTTTTCAGTCATAGAAAACCAGGCGATAAGATACTAACCGCCAAATGCTAAAAAAAGAACGTGAAAGGATTACTGTTATGATAGATGATTTGAAGGCTGAATCTCAAAGACTGGCCGCAACGGAAGAACGACTTCTTTCACTGAAAAGCAGTGTGAAATGGTGGACCGTCAACCTGATAGTTCTGGCCATGGTGGCACTGGGCTTTATTTTCGTTTTCATGTACCCCAATCTTCTGCCCGGGAAACTGGGAAGCTCGTTGGCCGCCTTTCTGGGAAAGGATGTGGTGGCATCAACCCAAAGGGCGTATCTCGGGGTGGAAATTCAGGATTTGAAGACATCCGTGGCCAGTGCCCTGAATCTCAGATACGGCCAGGGCGTAACAATCACCCGGGTAATCTCCGCTTCACCGGCCGCCCGGGCCCGTCTTCGAGCCGGGGACATCATCTTACGCTTTGACCGTTCCATCGTAGGCAATACGGCGGCACTCCAAAAACTGATGGCCGATGCGGAACCCGGTGATGTGGTGCAGGCGGTTATCGACCGGGCGGGTCAAGTGAGGACCTATTATGTGGAACTGGGTCAACCGCCCGTCTATCTCGTCCAGACCGCCCTGGGTTCGCCCCCCCAGACGGGCACAACCGAGGATCAAACCGTTGTCACATCCGATTGGGGATGTACGCTCTCTCCGTTGACCGCCGATCTTGTCCGGACACTGTCCCTTCCCGCATCCATCAGGGGCGTTGTCGTTGTGGCGGTGGCGCCCGTGGGCCTGGCCAAAAGCGCCGGCATATTGCCGGGAGATGTGATTGTCGGCGTCAATCGAGAGGAAACCGAGGACCTCGCCTCTTTTTACAAGGAAATTCAGGGTCAGGAATCCGTGACCTTAGGCATCTATAGAAAGGGTCAGACCCTGTATCTACAATTGCAAACGGCCTCAGCGTCGCCTCCCGTGGCCACCATCGCCGGAAGCCTGGGCGACAGCGCCCCCCTCCCCTCCCGGGTGGCGGTGGCAGCCGTGGGTAACGATCTCAAATCCCAGGTTGCGGTACGTTTCGGAACAGCACCCTATTTCATTGTTGCGGATCTGGCTCAAAATCGATTCTGGACAATCCCTAACACGGCCCTGAACGACACGAGAGGTTTCGGCATCGCGGCCGCCCAGCTTGTGGCGGCACAGGGAACCGGGGCCGCCGTGAGCGGCAGCTATGGCGCTCAGGCTTTTGCCACGTTAAAAGCCTTGAATATTACCCCTTTTGTCGCCAAACCTGAAACGGTGTCGGATGCGCTCAGCGAATACCGTTCAGGCCTCCTCGCCCTGATGGCGGATCCGACCCTTTCCGGGTACGGTTATACCCGGAACATTTTACCCACGGGGGGGAGCCCCTTTGGCAGTGAAGACGATACGGACACAACCACCACCGATGAAGAGGAAGAGGAGCAGAGCGGATACAAGGGTCTCCCCTACACCATACCCCCCAAGGGTTCATATGATCCGGTATTGGACCCTGCAAACGCCTTGCAGCAAACAGCGGGTTCCACCCAGCGCTCGGAATACTGTTACTGCGCCTTCTGCCAGATTGTCGTGCCTCACCCGGCAAGCGTCCCCTGTTCCGAGCTCACGTGTCCCCAATGCGGCAACCGCCTCATGAATCTGGATTCCGGCACTACGCTCCCCAATACCGGCAACGTGCAGAGCCTGGTCCCGGGTCAATTGGGAACCATTGCGGGTTCCACCAGCCAGCAATCTCAACTCCAGAGCCAGCAATCTCAACTCCAAACTCAGAGCCGGCTGAACACAACGGTCGTCGGCACTCAGACGCAGACCCTGCCGGCCACCGCTTCGACGCTGAATCTCAACCAGCAGACGCAGTACTGTTATTGTCCCATCTGCAACATTGTTTACGAACACCCCGCGGGCATCCCCTGTTCATCCTTGACTTGCTCGGTATGTGGTAACCGGTTGATGAGTCTCGATTCCGGATCCAGAATTTCACAGGTTTTGCCCATCACCGGGGTTACGGTGGGCGGGCAACCCGATACCATCCCACCCACGGGCCAGACCTCGGTAGGAATTGCAACCGCGGGCCAGCCCGTCACCGGGGTTACGGTGGGCGGGCAACCCGATACCATCCCGCCCACAGGGCAAACGTCCGCCGGGATCACAACGGGCGGGCAGCCCGATACCATCCCACCCACGGGGCAAACGTCCGCCGGGATCACAACGGGCGGGCAGCCCGATACCATCCCACCCACGGGGCAAACGTCCGCCGGAATTACCGTGGGCGGGCAACCCGATACCATCCCGCCCACAGGGCAAACATCCGCCGGGATTACAACGGGCGGACAGCCCGATACCATCCCACCCACGGGGCAGACCTCGGCGGGAACAACTTCCTCATCAACAGGGGTCCTTCAGGGAACTGTTGACGGAAGCTGTATCTGTCCCAAATGCGGAACAACCGTTCCCCATGTGCGTGGAACCGCCTGTTACACCATCCCCTGCCCCAAATGCGGTACGCTCATGGTCGGAGAAGGGGCAGTCCTGAGCCCCATATCCGTTTACCCGACGGCGCTGACCACTGTGGGGATTACCGTGGGCGGGCAGCCCGATACCATCCCACCCACCGGACAAACGTCCGCCGGGATCACAACGGGCGGGCAACCTGACACCATCCCGCCCACAGGGCAAACGTCCGCCGGGATTACCGTAGCCGGAGTGAGTACGGCCATTCCGACTGCCAGTCAGCCTTTGACTTTGACTGCCGGCTCCCCCATTGCCGCTCAGTCCGTCGCCGGGGAAGATCAGGGGACCATCTGCATCGCCGCAACCGGCCCCACAATGAATGCACAGGTAGCGCCCCTGTTCGGGCGCGCTCCATACTTCCTGCTGGTGGGCCTGGGTACTTTCAAGGTCATTCCAAATCCCAATATCGGCGACAGGACCGGCGTCGGCGTTCAGTCCGCGCAACTGGTGGTCAGCGAGGGAGCAAGGGTTGTTATTACAAACGATCTGGCCGTCAAAGCCATGGAAGAGCTGATGCGGCTTCGCGTTCAGGTCTTTACCGGGGTAACCGGCACCGCAGCCCAGGCAGTGGACTGGTATCAGAGCAACCGGTTGACGCCGGCGACCTTGAGCACATCAAGTGTTGAAGAAGAAGACCATGGTCAAAGTTCCAGCAAATCCAAGTCCAAGGGAGAGTCCACTTCGAAATCACTTTAGAAAACAAACGTTATGACGAACTCGATCATTAAACTATTTCTTTTTTTCCTGCTGGTCGTTTTAGCGCTGGTTCAAGTCACGCTTTTGCTGGGCTACTATTGGACCTACCCGAAAACGGGAACCGAAGCAGTGGCGAGCGGGCCGGAACCAGCCGCGATTCAAGTTTCCGCCATCTTGACGGCGAATGATCCGGCCGTGGCCGTGGCGCGGGTTCGATCCGCCGTGGTCTACATCACCGGCCATCCCATAGCCGCGACATCGTCCCTGCCACCCACCGTGGGCATTGCTTTTACACCGACGTCACTCCCCGGTGACAAAATGGGATCCGGGATGATCTTTAATCCCGCAGGCTACATCCTGACCAATTATCATGTTGCCTCGGTCATGACGGATATTCGCGTCAGTCTCTTCGGACATCCGGAAGGCGCCTATGCTGCGGAAGTGATCGCCCTTGACGCGCAAAATGATCTCGCAGTCATCAAAGTCAATACCGGCTTCCCTTTGCCCGTTGTCACATTGGGCAACTCAGACATGGTGGAAATCGCAGACGAAGTGCTGGCCGTCGGTTGTCCTTTCAGCCTGGAGCAGTCCGTAAGCCACGGGATCATCAGCGACACCAAACGCACTGTCAACATCGAGGGACGGGACTACGTGGATTTGATTCAAACCGACGCGTCCGTCAATTCCGGAAACAGCGGGGGACCATTGATCAATCCAGCCGGAGAAGTGATCGGGGTCAATGTCGCTATTTTCGCGCCCAACAGGGTTTATTGCGGTGTTGGCTTTGCAATACCGGTAAACCGAGCGAAATTGTTCCTTATGAAGATCAAAAATCAGTGAAGGGGTGAAACGAAATCATGTTGAATATCATTGTGGGGCTTTGTCTTTTGTGTATCGGGATCTTCGGGATAATGACCAATTGGTGGGCTGTTTTCGATTTTGTAAAAGTCGTTATTCCCGTCGGCATTATTATTTTCGGGGTATTGTCTGTTCTGGCAGGGATCGGCAGCGTCAGGAAATCCAAATAACCCCCAACGCAAGGGCAATATATGTGTGTTTGGTAGAGAAGAGGTTTGAAAATTGAAATTTGAAATTGGGAAAACATACGCGTTTAAATACGTCACAGAATTTCTAATTTCAAGTCTCAAGTTTCGCATGGCTTTTCAAAAAAATGTAAACCGGCAAGTGAAGGATGTCGAAAACGAGAAAATGCGAAAGGAGGTGAAATCGTATGACTTTCGGTAGCATATTGCTGATAGCGGTTGTTATAGCGTTAATCGTAATTGGTGCGAAGTTAAGGAACAATTCCCGGAAACTGCAGGAATTGGAAGAGCTTTTCATCAAAGAGTAGCCCCTTAAACCGTACCGCTTCATGCGGACAATCGTAATGGTTACAACGGTGGAAGTCCTGAGTTGTCCGCCGGGGAAAGGAGTCTGATAATGAGCATAGGAAGCCTCGTTCTGCTGGCTGTAATTGTGTCGGTATTCGTGATCGGTTCAAAAGTAAAGAAAACGACCCGAAAACTTCAGGAATTGGAAGAAAGCATGAGCATGAAGTAACGATCAACACCAAAAGGAGGAAACATTATGGCGGGGACGATTGGTGTAGCGGATGGCACAGGCCCATTGTTGCTGCATGATCCCACTGATTTGGCAACGGTGGTTACGGCAGGCACAACCTCAGTGGGTGTAGCGGATGGCACAGGCCCCCTGTTGCTGCATGATCCCACCGATCTGGCAACGGTGGTTACAGGCGGCACAACCACGGCGGGGATAACAACGGGAGGCACAACCACGGCCGGGATAACGACGTCCGGAACAACCCTTTCAACTTCAAGCAGCGGCGTACAGCTTTCCACGAGCAAGGCATCACTCTCCAGTTTATGGACATCATCGGGGAGCCAGACCGCGACGAGTGCAGCCGTATTGGGCGGTGCCCTTGCAATCGGGGCGGTCTTTCTTACGGGCGCTCTTTTTGCGGGCGTCGGCCTTCTCAGTTACGCCGTAACAAAAGCGGCAATTGAGCCGTGATTTCACAGGGTACAGGGGCTGTCGGCAGCTGTCAGGGGGCAGGACGAAATTCGAAGCTACTTTTTCTGAACCCTGACAACTGCACCCTGTAAACGAGTTCATCAGGCGGGGGACGATATCATCGTCGCACAAAACAAACGGACCGACATTCACCCCACCCGAAAACGAAGGCATAAAGGTCAGTCAAGCGATGAGGATAAGAAATGAAAACCAATCAAGATGATTCCCATACGCTGGATGCGGCAATGAGAGGCGCCATGGCGGTTATTGACTACTCGGGCATGGTTGTGTGGAGTGTTTTGAGCAGAAGCGGCTGCACCATCAAGAAAAATACGTCAAAGATGGCGAAACATATGGGCCGCAACATGGCGGACCCCCTTATCGCAGTCAATAAAAAATTCCGAAAAGGCGCCAACAGTGAAGACGCGCTTGACAACGAGGCCATCCGGGGTATCGAAGAGAGGATCGCCGTCATTGAAGAAAAGCTGGCTGACCTGGAAAAGCATGGCGTAAAAATAGCCCAAACCGGGGAATATCAAAAGAAGCACAAGGAACTGGATGAGGAACGGAGGGGTCTTTTGGCCCTTATCGTTGAAGAAAACAAGGAGCTGAAGTCCCTGCTGAGAAAATGAAAGAAACTTGGAACTTGAAATTGGAAATTTGGAACAGGCAGGCATATGGAACATAAATGGAATTTGAAGGGGAAAACAATATGGAGAAGAATTTCAAGTACAAAATGAGACATATTGGGGATGCCTTTGCCGATCAGGTTGAAAATCTGGGCCATGCCGCCAAGGGGTCTGTTCGTGGGATTGTCCTCACCTACCATATTGACGGGCTCGGAAAGGAGAAACAAAAGATTGTCTCCGGGATGGGAAAAAGAATCGCTGCCGGCAGGAAAGAAGATCCGATGTTCAATATTTCCAAGGATGAAACAATGACGGCGCTCCTGTCCGAACTGGACCGGATTGAAAAGGGGATTGAAACCTTTAAAAAAGAACGCAAAGAGCGCTTATACCCTGAGAACTTTGCAACAAACGGATCGGCATATGAGTTGTTATCTCGTGAAACGCTCGCACATTGAATCCCTGAACCTTCGAACTGAAAAACGGTAATGGCAACGAGGCATGATTCTTTCAAGGGAGGTTGCGCCCCATGTCGGAAAAAATCCGGAAGATACTGGTCTTAAACCATGATTCAAAAACAACGGAATTCGTCAAAAACGTCTTTTCCGAAACCTGTGACGTAACCCTGGCCGACAACCCGGCTGAACTTTCCCAAAAAGCCGGCGAGGACTTTGACGTCATCCTTACGGGATATGTCGCCCCCGAAATTTCCGGGGGAAAAACAATCTCGTACCTGAACAATATTCAAAAGGCCTTTGACGATGCCGTATCGGTTTTACGGGAAAAATCGGTTGCCGATGAAGCGCTCCTGAAAGAAAGGGAAAAAACGCAGGCGGATATACTGGCATTTTTACAGGAACATGTACGGCAGGCCGAGCAGGAAAAGGTTCTAACCCAACAAGAAATGCAGGCAGTGACGGAGAAAAGTAAAGTTTACCTGAAAGAAAAGATTGAGGCGGAGGAAAAGGCGGCAGCGGCTCTGAAAACCCAAACTGACTCAGAAGCCAAAACGGAAGCGGCCCTGAATGAAAAACATGAGGCGGAGAATAAAGCGAAAAAGGCCTCAGCAGCCCAATCCGAAGCTGAAAAGGTGGCAGCGGCGGCTTTGAAAGCCAAGGCGAACGCAGAAAAAAAAGCAGGCTTTGCGCTGAAAGCCCAAGCGGACGCGGAAGCCAAAGTGGATGCCGCCTTGAATGAGAAAAAGGAGGCGGAAGCGGGCATTGCCAAACTTCGAGAGGAAGATGCCGAACGTATTAAGCAGCTTTCCGGGGAGATCAATCGATTAAACGGTGAATTGGAAACCGCATTGGCCCTTGCAGAACAGAACCATGCTGAAAAAGTTTCCATAGAAGAAAAGCTCACCAAACTTCAGAACAACTGGGAAATGTACGTAGCAGGCGAATGATATGTTTGAAAAAGACGAGAATGCAATCATCCAAAAGATTGTTGCGTTGCAAAAAGCGTATGTTTTCGCACGCAGGGAGTTCGACGATTTAAAAAAACAGGCGGACGAAGAGCAGGGGGAATTAAGCGATACCACCGTGGAATTGAAGGCCGCCCTGAAGGACTCTCGAATAGGGGATAAAACCATAAGAAACGCAGAAAACGAGATCGCGGTATTGAAGAAAAAGATCTCCGCAATGGACAGCGACCTCGAGTTCGTAGATCAGGAACTTAAGAGAACAGATGATGAATGGGAAAAATTATCCGCACAAAAAAACGATTTAATGGAAATTCTTACGCCAATCAAGTCGCGATTGCAACTCACCATGGATGACCTCCATGAAAATGAAAAAGAAATGCAGAGGATATTTTCCGCCATTGAAGCGCGGAAAGATCAAAAGGCCCGTTTAACGACGGAAATATCCGAAAAGCTGTCAAATGTGGCGACGGACAAGGAACAGAGCGACAAAGCCCTGGACGCTTTTTCCATGGATTTTGGAAGATTGGCCATAGAACGGGAAGAGATCAAGGGGGCGTACCAAAAAAGAGAAAAGTTCATTTCTGACTTAGGACATGAAACAGACGCTTTAAAAGAAAGATGCGTTTCCATCGAGGAGGTCGTTGCGTTGGAAAAAGAAAAGATCCTGCTTGAAACCCATATGAACGAACTGGAAGAGGAAACTCGGACCAGCAGGGAAAAAGCGGAAGAAATGCAAACGACGTTTTCGCGGAAAGAAGCCGATCTGAAACTGCTTTTGTCCGGAAAAAAAGATAAAGAGACCCTGCTTAAAACCCTTGCAGATGAAGTCGCGATATTTGACGAACTGGCCGCGAAAGCGGAAGCGGGTAAAAATAAGCTGAACGAGTCTGATTCCCGGATCGAAGAAACGATTTCCGAGTTGAAAAAGTTGTTTTCCGCCGGTGGCAAATACGAACTGGAATTTGGCTCAAAAATGGGCACGTCTTCGTAGGCGCACGACGCTGGAGAGGGGGTAGTAAAATGAAAGAAACTGCCGTCGACCGCATAAATGACCCCGAAAAAAAAGCACTTATTTCTTACATCAACAAGTTAAGCACTTTCCTTTCCGCAAAAAAGAAAAAGGCCATTCTTGAGGCGGATCTGCTGAAAATCAGCAGGGAAATAACATATATCGGGCTTGGAATTGAAGAAACCCGGAAAAAAATTGACCTGAACAGGGAATCTATTGCCAGAGTTTCACCCAAAATCACTGAATTCAGAGATAACCTTGCAAGACTCGAGCAAGAAAAACAACCGCTTGAGAACGAATACAGCCGGCTTCATGACATTCAGATTAATTTTGAGAAAAAACGGGCGGATATTGAAAACAAGAAGTCAATGCTTGACCGTCTGACCTTGGATATCCGGAACATGGAAGAGGAGACTTCAACGCTGAAAGACCGGGAAACCCAAATCCTGAATCAGAAGCGGCACGTTCAGCGGGAAATGGGTTCCGGCAAACACAATCTGAGCAAGCTGGACGAAGAAATAGGGGTCATGACGACAACGAGAGATCTGCTAACCGGACAGATTCCTGATTTTATTGATATTGAAGAATTCCCGAGTTTGCAAAGCACGGATCGGAACGTGGAGGAATATACCGGTGATGTCAAAGATGCAATGGAAAAGATGAAAAGTGATATTTCCTCCTTTAAGAAAGGGGTATGGGGAAGCCGCAACCTGGAAAAATCCCTGACCCTGGAGAAAGAAGACTTGGCAAGCAGGCTCGAAGCGCTTGGGGACAAAATAAAACCGGATGTGGACAAAGATAACTTGGGCCGCGAAGTTGCCGCCCTGTCCGAACAAAAAAAGGATTTTGCAAGTGAAATTGCCGCCCATCAGGATGAGATTTCCCGTATACGGCCTGCGGTAACGGCGTACGAAAAAAAGCTTGAAATTGAAAGAGAATCAGATTTGGATCTGGATAAAAAGGTCCGGTATCTTACAGAAAGAAAACAATTCATTTCAACCCTCGATGACGTTGAAGTGGAAATGGAGAAACTAAAAGATCAAATCGCAAAATCAAATATGGATTTTGAAACAAATAACCGATTTCAGGCCGTCATCAATAAGGTAAATGGCGACATGGAAGCCATTGGCCAAAAAACGGCCATGTCCCTTGACGTCTGTATCAAAGCGCAAATGGAACTTCAAAGCATCGTATTGCTGGGGCACGGCATTTTATATGGCGGTAGTTCCGGATGATATCAAATTTCAATTTTCGATTTTCAATTTTCTTAGGCTGGAAAGGAGATTCGTATGGAAAAAAAACGGAAGGGTGTGTGGGGGTTTACTGTAAAAGTGTTGAACGAAGCAGGCGGCGCTCTGGTGGATCTATTTGAACTGGGCGAAAGCGCTGTGGACAAGGTCGGCTGCAAGATTAAGAAAGCGCCCGGGTTAAGAAAGAAAACACGTGAAACCCTCAAACCGAAAGGTACGTCCCCCAAAAGGAGTGAAAACCACGTTATTAAGGATAAGATCAAGGAAAAGGAATCCAAGATTGAGGGCCTCTACCGGGAAATCGGAAAAGAAGGCGTCAGCTATACCGAAGATGGCGCGCCCCTGGATACGGACGTTGTAAAAAGTCTGATTTCCGATGTTAAGGAATATGAGAAAGAAATCGGGAGGCTCAAGGGTCGGATAACGGAATTGAATGCCCAAAAAGATAAAACCGCAGTGGAAAGCTTGAAAACGGAACAAGAAGCCGTGTTTGCCGAAGCACCGGAAAAGATACCGGCAGCAGAAGAACCACAACTTCCGTTACATGCGGCAATGGCGGCGGCCATCGAAACCGGTTTGAAGTCGGGCGTGTTTGAATTCGCTTCTGAAAGAGCAAAATTCGAAAAAGTTGCAGCGGACCTCCTTGAGACCGAGATGGAAATCAAGATTCTTGCCGTAGCCGAGCTCGGTAAAATGAAGAACAAAGCGGCCGTACCGGTACTTGCCGAATCCGCCGGGTTTGAGGACCCGAATCTGACCCTGGAGATTGTTAACGCTCTGATCGATATAGGGGATTCCAGCGCCGTCAAACTATTCAAAGATCAGGCAAGAGATCCCCATTACAGGGTGCGCGTCGCATGCCTGCGTGGGCTGTACAAACTGGCGGCGGAAAACGACGACGAATCGACGCAGGTTCTGACGAACGCCCTGCAGGATGAACACCCCGACGTCAGGAAATCCGGCGCAACCTTCCTGGGCTGGAAAGGTAATGAGGAAGCGGTTCCAGCGCTTGTTCAAGGGTTGAAGGATGAAGATGAAAGGGTGACCAAGGCGGCATTGTCGGCGCTTGCAGCGATCAGGGACAAATCAGCCGTTCTACCGCTTATAAAGGTATTGAAAAACGAAGATCTTGAACTGAAGAAGAGAGCCTTGGATGCCATCAAGATGATTACGGGTGAGGAAATCATCTTTGATTTGCAGGCAGGCGGCGAGGAGCTGGATAAGGCGATCGATGAACTGATTGATTGGTGGCAGAAAACCAGGCTGGGCGAAGCTGAAATAGATCAGGACGATGAATTCGTTCAACCACCCGATCCTGAAGCGGAGCAGACCCGGGAGACGGAAGAGATTGAGGAAGGAGTGACGGAAGAAGCCGGAGAGCCCGAAGTAGAAACATTGACGAAAGAAGGGTTAATCAAAAAACTGAAGTCAGAGCTTGTCGCTATCTGTAAGGATCTTGGCATTGACTGCGACGAGAAACTGACCAAATCAGAGATTACAGATCTCATCGTTGAACATAATGCGTAAATGGTGGCGGGAGCCATGAACTCCGCTCAACCCGTTTGGGTCTTCAATGTGGATTAATCCATGAACGAATCAAGTCCGATCAAAGAGAATCCGGCTCTTACCGGGGAGGTTGAAAGCCTTAAAAAAGAAAACAAGGCCTTGACCGGGAAATTGAGCGATCTGGAATTTACCCTTGTCAAGAAAAAGAGAGAAGCCAAAACCCTGTTGGAAAGTTCGGAGGAACAAAAGAAGCGTCTTCTGGCATGGGTCGCTGAAAAAAATGATCTTGTGCAGGAAATCGAATTTTATGCCTCTGAAAAGAACAAAATGGACGAAATCTATGCCGATGTTTCTGCAAAATATAAAGACAATATGAAAAGTCTTGAGGACATGATTAAAAACGTGGGATTTCTAAAAGGCGAGATCCGCGCCCTGGTATTGCAAATGGGCATGCTTGAAGAAGAGATCCCGGAAAGATACAGAGACGCGGACAACCTGGACAAAAAAATCAAAGGCACCTTCATCAAAGCGCTGAATAATCTTCAAAACAGGGTTGATATTGTTGAAAGAAAGGCAAAGGTCCTCTACTACCAAAAGGAGAAGACATGACACCTTCAGCTTTGAAAGAAAAAGAGACGTCTAAGGAACACCATTCCGTGATGCCCGATTCAGGCACCATCGGAGAAACCAGTCAGGCCATTATGTCGGAGATCAAGGGCCTTGAGATCCTGAAGGAGGGAACTTACGCGGTTGATCTCGAAAAAACAATCTCTGATATGCTGGATGTCATCAAGCGGATGGAGGCGCAACTTGAAAGTGTTTTAAATTTAAACGCCAAGCTTGAAAGCGATCTTGACGCGTCTAAAGGACTGGTTGTGGACCTTCATTCTGAAAATTCCCATCTTGAAGAGAAAATCTCCCGCATGGAGGCGGAAATGCCTTCAAATCGGGAACTCCGGCTGGAAATCGACGAGTTGATTGAAGAAAGAAATGACGCCCAGCTCAACATCCACGCCATGAGATCGAAAATCGACAAACTTCACAAGGAAATCGATAAATACCGGAAACAGATGGGCAGTCTCAAGGAGGACAAAAAAGACATCATCCTTGAAATGGATTATGTGGAGGCGAAACTGAATGCGGCGCTGAAAAAGAACAACGACTACAAAAATGAGATGGACGCGTTGCGGGGGGAACGTCTGACGCTCATGGAAAAAAGGCGTTTTCTCGAATCCGAATTGGAAGAGGCAAACAAAGAGAAATTTCGACTGTTCCAGGAGCTAAAGGATGTATGATTCGTCTGACATTGACCGACTATCCGAAGAAAACAGGACTTATGCGACCCGGATTAGCGAATTGTCCACCAAAATTGAACGAATCGACAATTCTCTTGAATCTGTCGGTAAGAACATGGAAACAACCGGGAAAAAAATCAGGGAATATCAGAGCAGGATTGAAAGCCTGAAATCGAAAAGTGAATTACGGGTTGCCGAACTTAACAATATCAAACTTAAGGTTATGAGTTCCCGGGAAGACGAGGAAAGTACCCAATTACTTCAAAAAACCCTGACCGAGGAATACGAGAACCTGAAAAATGAAAGAACCGTCCTCGTCAAACGAATCCACAAGATGGAAAATGCTCTGGATGAAATTTCAGATCAAAGGGAACGGCAACTGCCGAAATTGAAAAAATACGATGGCATGCTCAGAAAAGCGCGGAACGTATTTTATGATGCTGAAAGCAGGATGGAAGTTTCCATGAAGCTAAAACAGGGAAGAACCTCCTGCAAATTTCGGTGCAGCTAAAACCCATAAATTGAACATCGCAATGGATGATGCGTAGATTTGTCGCATCTTCAGGTAAAACCTTCCCATAATACAAAAACAATCTTAATCTAGAGCGTTTACCTCGACGTTTCCATTCCGGATGAGTAAAAACGCCTAATCCGCCAATCATTTTCCTTTTTAACTTCGTTCCAGCTATCTTACGGATGTTTCATTACATTTTGTCCCAAAACCAAGGGTGGCACACATATTGCCTCCCGCTTACAGTGATTCGTACTTTCCAACTTCAATATCAACCCCAACCCCGGGACGGGAAAAGGACGGTAGAATAAATGTTTACTATTATTTTTATTTTGGTCATCGTTTATATTCTTTACCTTGTTCGACAAAAGTTTAGGCGGCAACAGGGCGACATTGACCGGTTGGAGAAAAGAATGGATCGAGTTTCCGCCAAAGATAAAAAGAACATGTAACCGTTATCGATCAAAATGGCTATGGCCTGTAAATCGACAACCGACAACCGTTTCGAGCGGGTATCCGATGTGAATGGGCGTGGAGGTGTATGAGCATGGCAGAGAAAAGTGATTTGGGAGATTTCAGAGAAGGACAGAAGACTTCGGCGAATCCCCCCCGCGATAAAAAGGCGGAAAAGCGGGTTGAAAAAGCGGTGGAGGCCTCGCAAAAAAACGTGGTGACGAGAGAAAAACCGATTGGAGAAGGGGCTGAAACCCTGAAAGGACCCATCGGGCTTGACATCGGAACCAGCCATATCATCGTCGCGCAAAACAAACAGAGGGACATTCACCTCACCCGGGAACTGAACGCATTCTTTACGGTTCCCGTCAGCAAATTTTCCAGACAGATCCTCAATCAGAAAGAAATCAATTATTACGAACTCGAAGGTCAGTTTTACGTTATCGGCTATTCCGCCCAGAATTTTGCCAACATGTTCAACATGAACACAAGGCGACCCATGCGGCAGGGGGTCTTGAGTTCCATCGAAAACGAGGGCATAAAGATCATTCAAGCGATTTTAAAGACCCTCATGGAGAAACCCAAACAGTTTGGGGAGACATTGTGTTTCGGGGTCCCGGGGGACCCCATCGATAAGCCCGGGACCGTGATCTATCACGAATCCATGCTCAAAAGGGTTATTGGCAGTTTAGGGTATACCCCCATATCGGTCAATGAAGGGATGGCAATCGTCCTTTCAGAACTTTCACAGGATGATTTTACGGGAATCGGGATCAGCATGGGCGGGGGAATGTGCAACGTTTGCCTGTCGTACCTTTCTTTCCCCGTCATTACCTATTCCATCCAGATGGCTGGGGACTATATTGACGCCATGGTCGAAAAATCCGTGGGTGAACCCGCTACAAAAGTCAAGGAGATCAAGGAAGAAACCCTCGACCTTTCGGCGGCGCCCAAGGATCGCGTCGGCACGGCCCTTCACATCTTTTACGACGAGCTCATACGGAAATTGCTTGAAAGCATTCGGAGGGTACTCTCAT
>JABGPV010000115.1 GCA_018644785.1 Deltaproteobacteria bacterium
ATCCGGCGTCTGAAAGCGATGAATTTGGTTACAAAGCGGGTGAATAGAAAACGCATGAATACTGAGGATCGAGGCCCCTCAAGCTCCGAATGAAAATAGGTCATCAGCGTCTGGTAGAGTTCCCTGAATTCGTTAAGGGTCTTTTTGACCATGGTTTCATTTTCTCGAATATCAATGACCGCCCGTTTCCGTTTCAAGTGGTACATGAGTTTCAGGACCGGCTGTTTCAGATCCCTGTTTTTCATGGAAGGCGGAATAAAAATCATGTAATTGTTATCTTTATAAAACATGAGATTTCCGATGATGTCCTCCACGGGAATCCAGGACTGTTTCAGGTAAACATCATTGGTGGGGTCCTCCTGGGGTATGATGTTGTCGAGAATGCCCACCGCTGATTTTTGCGTGAGGAAATCGGCAAAGGACTTCAGAATCTGGTGTCCCAGGCCTTTTCGCCTGAAAGGGGCGGCTACTTCAACGTAAACCAGATAATAGCAGGGGATGGGCTTTTTCAGATAGATCATGTTGAGGCGAGCGAGATTTTCTCCGGTTTCCGCCTTGATTTCAAACATCTGAAACCCGTTTTGAGAATCGGTGCCTGTTTTGGGAAAGGGCAAGCGGTTGATCCGGCCACCCTTTGCGGTGGCGCCCACCAGTTCCCAGAGATTGTCAAAGAGGTCCGCCGAAACCGGTGCTTCCGCCAATCCACGGCGCATGCCCTCATCGATCAATGCCACCAGGCTCAACCGTTCGCTCAGGTTCAGGCCCTTATGGGTCTCGGTAAATTTGACGGTTTCCGGCTCAGATGTTGATTCCGCCCCCAATTCGGCTTTGGGTATGTGTGTTTCATGGAGAGCGGACGCATCTTCTTCAGATAGGCTGAAAGATAATGCGTCAACATTATTCCGGGAACGGTTGATCATGAGTTTGCAGAGATCGTACATGACTTTGAAGGGCTGGATGTCTGTGAGGCTGCTGACGAACTGGGCCCCTTCAAGGGCAATGCCCTCGGCGGAATTTCCGCGGTTGAGCTGTTTTAAAATATTTTCATGATACTCCCGGGTCGCCACCATGGCGCTCTCAAAATAGCGGTGAATATCCCCTTCCACCACGGCATTATGACTGAGTACCGCACGTTCGGCCGGAAATGTGGCCAGCTTTCTGATGCTTTCGAGATAGTTTTTTAAGGAAACAAAATAATTGGGCCAGAAAACGTCCTTTTCCGGAACATAGAACCCTGTGGCATCTCCCACCATCAGTGTTTTCTCGGTGCTCTCATAGGCTGAGATATGGCATGGCGAATGGCCAGGGGTCTCGATAATTTCCCATATGACACCGTTTCCCAGGTCGATGGTATCCCCACCCGCCACCACCAGGTCAACCTCGAAACGGTAATCTTCGGGGGTGGGCGGTATTTCGTCAATTTCCGACTTGGCGCGCATGAGTTGTGCAAGGCCCAGGTCCACCAGAAGAAACTCGTTGTACAGCTCTCGCGTATTCAGTACTTTGGCGCCGGGCCCACTGGCAACGATTTTGAGATGCGGCCACCTTCGCTTCAGGTGCGGCAGGGCGCCGATATGGTCTGCATGGGTATGGGTCAGGAGGATGTATTCTATCTTTTTCATATCAACGCCGAGGCTTTTGACCTGTTCGACGATCATTTCAGATGTGGGCCCCGTGCCCCCCTCAATGATCATGCCGACCTTTCCCGTGGACAGAAAAGCAGGAAAAGCAGCTGTGCCCAATCGATGGAAATTGGGCGTTATGGCAATGGGTTTAGATGTCATACGGTTCATTTTTTCACCTTCAATTACGCAAAAAAAAAGCCGTGGGCTTTTAAGTGCCCACGGCTTTAAAATTGTCAAAAAACGCCATCAATCCACGGGCACAGGTATCCGCCAGTTGCTAAAATAAAAAAAGCCCGTGAACTTTTGATCGGTCATTGGTAAACCCTTCATTATTAAAAGTCTTCTCCCATTCCTATAAAATGAACAGAGTATTTGTCAATATTTTTCTCACCGGTGGTCTTGCTTTTAAATCCATCCTCATATATGGAAGACGCATTTTTTTGTATTGATTGAAAGCCCTTCGAGTAGTAAGCTCTCTGAAATGATGCCGTAGCATTTACTTTTTTTGATGCTTCTCGTGTTCCGCCGCTATATCGGTAAACCCAAAACAACAATGGGGCTCTCATCATGGACGTCTTTGGCCTTCAAAACAGGCTGATTCAGGATTATCCCGATTCTATTCTCCGTTTCATCAACATAGAGGGTGACCTCATCAGGGGTTATGTGAAGGGGAACCTGATCCGACAGAATTTAACTTTTTCAGTGAGCAAAAAATGACCGATGAACCGCCGCATTATTTGGGCCATCGCAAACGGCTTCGGGAACGTTTCCTCAAAACCGGCATCAAAGGGATGTCCGAGCACGAGGTTGTTGAACTTCTACTGACGTTGGCCATTCCGCGAAAGGATGTCAAGGAGCGGGCGAAACGATTGCTCCAGCAGTTTGGAAACCTGAAAGGAATTCTTGATGCGCCTGTTGAGGAAATAGGGAAGGTTAAGGAAATTGGTTCGGTGACGCCCGTGGCATTGAAAATCATTAAATCTGTCGCTACCCTCTATTTGCAACAGGACGCTGAGAATCGGGATATTCTGTCCGATCCCTTACAACTTTCAGCTTTCTGGCGTATGCGGATCGGCGGACTGCAAAATGAGGTTTTTCAGGTCGGCTATCTGGACTCTGCGTATCGGCTCTTGCGAGACGGCGTCGAAACCCTGGAAGAAGGCACCGTGGATCGTGCCAACGTGTATCCACGCAAAGTGATTGAGGCGGCTCTGCGGCGAAGGTCGGCAGCCATCGTGCTGGCCCATAATCATCCCAACGGCAACGTTGAGCCCAGTGAGCAGGACAAGCTGCTTACACGAGCCCTTGTTCTGGCGGCGGAAGCGGTGCAACTGAAGATTGCAGATCACCTCATTGTTTCTTCGACTGATGTGTTCAGCTTTCGAAAGACAGGGTTGCTGTGACCATCGCGCCGGATATTCTTCAGCACTATCCGGACCTCAACCCGGCCCAGCGCCAGGTTATCGGACACCTTGATGGCCCCCTTCTGGTTATTGCCGGCCCGGGTTCGGGAAAAACATACAGTATTGTTCTGCGGGCCTTGAACCTGCTCCTTTTGGAAAAAGCAGCCGCTCGAGAGATTGTGCTTTGCACATTCACCGAAAAAGCCGCTTTCGAAATGCGTGATCGGATTTCCGCCACGGCTCAGAAAGTAAACTACGGGAATGACCTGTCCGAACTGCGGGTGACGACCATCCACGGGCTGTGCAACCATTTCATTTCACAGCACCGTCACCACACACAACTTGGAAGCAGCTACGAAACCCTTGACGAGCTGATGCAGCTACTCTTTATTTTTGAACATTTTGATGAGGTTATAGGGTCGGCAGATGAAGGTCGTTTTCTGGGTCGATGGAAAACCAAGTGGACTGCCATCAAAAGCGCTCAAGGGTATTTTGACAAAATCACCGAAGAACTGGTTGATGTCAATACACTTTCTGCTTCCGGAAGCCCTTTTCTTAAAGCGATATCGGGAGCCTACCGTACCTATGAGACGGCGCTTTATGCCAATAACCGATTGGATTTTGCGCACCTCCAGAGTATCGTTTATAGTCTTCTTAAAGATGAGGAGCGGCGAAAGACCCTGACAAGCGATATTCGCTACGTACTTGTGGATGAATACCAGGACACCAACACGGTTCAGGAGCAGGTTTTGCTCAAACTTTCCGCCAATTCGGGCAACCTCTGTGTTGTTGGTGATGAGGACCAGAGCCTGTATCGTTTTCGCGGTGCCACCGTGAGGAACATCCTCGAATTTCAAAATCGTTTTCAAACCTGTCCTGTGGTACGGTTGACCACCAATTACCGATCCCAGCGTTCCATTATTGAGCGTTTTGATGGCTGGATGGCATCCATTGACTGGACCAATCCAAGGGGCACACCGTTTCGTTTTGAAAAAACCATTGAAGCCGACCCGGATGGTGATCACACAGATTACCCGTCAGTCATCAGTATATGGGGCCGGGACGCCCGTGATGAAGCCGAACGGTTTGCGGATCTTGTGGTGTTTCTAAAATCAAACCATGTGGTCGAGGACTACAGCCAGATCGCGCTGCTGCTGCACAGTGTAAGGGAGGACCACAGCCATTCTTATCTCTCTGCCCTGCAAGCACGTGGAATTCCGGTTTTTTGTCCCAGGGCGCGGACCTACTTTGAAAATCATGAGATTCGTCTTATGGTCGGCTGTTTTGCGCTGCTTTTCGGTTGGCATGGAGACAGCCGGGGACAGGTGGCCGGGGTGGTGGCGACCCTTGCCCGCTATGTGGACCAGGGGCTTGTGGATCTGGCCAGCGGATTTGCTCCTCCGCACCCGCTGTCGCTCGAGCTGCGCCAGTGGATCGATGAAATTGCAGCGCTTGAGCCGGGTCAATCCCTGGACATGCGCCCGGCTGACTATTTCTACAGACTTGTGGCGATGGAACCCTTTGCGATCACCCTGAAGTCTGAAAACACGGCTCGCAATCTGGCGCTATTCAGCCAGTTGCTCAATATCTTTCAGAATTACTACCATTATACGGTCGTTACCCATGCCAATCGCGAATACCTGCGATTCCACCTGTTCAACAGCTTTTTCCGCCTGCTCCATGATGGCGGCATCAATGAATACGAAGATCCGGATCGTCCTTTGCCCAAAGGCTTTGTCCAGGTGATGACCATCCATCAAGCAAAAGGACTCGAGTTCCCGGTCGTTGTGGTTGGAAGTTTGAGTAAGCAGCTCTCAAGCCCAAAAGGAATCGATCGCGATCTGGCGCCTTTTTACCATCGTCCGCCTTTTGAGCCGGAGCGCCGCATTACCCTGTTCGACCGCATGAGGCTTCACTATGTGGCCTTTTCCCGTCCTCAGAAACTGTTGGTTCTCACCAGTCATGAAACACCCAAGCCGCATTTTGCATCCATTTGGCAGGGGTTGCCCCAATGGCCCTATGTGGAGACGGACCTGCTGGCAGCTCAGCGTTTTGCTCTTCGGAACCGCATGCCGGTCAAAAAAAGCTACAGTTTTACCGGCGATCTGAAAATCTACGCGACATGCCCTCGGCAGTACCAGTTTTTCCGTGAATACGATTTCACACCCTCCCGGTCGGCCGTGATCTTTTTCGGGCTGCTGGTTCATCAGACCATTGAGGAGATCCATCGTATTGTACTCGACGGCAAACTCCATACACTCAACCGAACAAACATCGGCGACCTGTTTGAACGGACCTTTCGATTTCTCAGCTTGAGCGATGTTCACCCCATTGGACAGACAGCCAAAGAAGACGCCTTTAATCAGGTCATGAACTATTTTGATCAGAATCGCGCGGAGATGCAGCGGGTCATCCAGACCGAGGTGGATGTATCCGTTGAGAAAGAAGGTTACATCCTGGTTGGCAAGGTGGATCTCCTGTTGGGCAGTGACGGAAAGCTGGAGTTGCTGGATTTTAAGACCAGTGAGCGAAGCACCGACCCCAGTCTGCTGGCGACCTATGAGGATCAACTCTGTACCTACGCCCACATCTTGGAGCGACGACACGGCAAACACCCTGAACGTTTGCTGCTCTATTGGACCGCTGAAGCCGATAGAGCGGACGCATTAATGGAGATCCCGTACCGCCGCGAAAAGGTTGAAGGGGCCGGACGTCGCTTTGATCGTGTTGTTTCTCGCATTCAATCCCGGGATTTCATTGTCGCCCAGACACCCGAATCAAAAGTCTGCAAGGAGTGTGATTTAAGATCGCTTTGCACCACGGAGGGAATTGTAAAGGCTGTCCCATCTGGGAATTGAATTTATAAAAAACAGAGCAACAAGGCTGTGTGAAAAAAACTTTAGACCGGATTGGAAAATATACCATGAAGAAAAAGAAGAAACGAAACAAGGAATCCACGCCTTTGTCGGAAACAAACCCCGCGGCCACTGTCAATGACGAAACCGGGCTACGCCTCCCTGATCCACCAGCGGGAATGATGCGGGTTATGCGCACCGAGCTGGTCTGGCCCGGAAAGTACAACGAAGACGGCACCCTTAAGGAAGTGCCGCGGGTCAACCTCCCTTTCCAGGTCATCGAAACGATCAACGAGAGCCGGGCCACCCGCCAGGCCCTTACGCAGAAAGGCGGTATCCAGAGAAGCCTTTTCGACATCTACGAGGGAAACGAAGGGGACACCTTCGAAGACGGCTGGAAAAACAAGCTGATCTGGGGCGATAACCTGCTTGTGATGGGGTCCCTTCTGGAAAAGTTCGCCGGGAAAATTGACTTGATTTATATTGATCCGCCCTTTGCGACGGGGACGGATTTTTCGTTTAAAACGCATATTGGGGAAGCTGATGTTTCACTTACCAAGAAACAATCCTCCATTGAGGAGAAAGCGTACCGTGATACTTGGGGACACGGTATGCATTCCTATTTATTGATTCTTTCTGATCGGTTGCGCCTTATCCACAGTTTGCTTGCGGACGGTGCTTCTTTCTTTTTGCATGTTGATTGGCATGTGGCTGGTCCGCTGAGAGTACTCTGTGACGAAATATTCGGTGGGGAGGCGTTGAGGAATGAGATTATCTGGTGTTATCACAGATTCGGAATAGGTAATCAGAAACAATTCACGAGAGCTCACGACAACATTTTTTGGTATTCAAAAGGTTCAAAAAGAAAATTCAATCTCGATAGTGTCAGGATACCATATAGCGAAAAAACCAAAGCAAATTTTGTTCCTGGTGCGGGTGGATCAGGTTTTGGCGCAGGAGAACTCAATGAAAAAGGCAAAATCCCTGAAGACTATATGATCATAGCCCCTGCATATAAATCATTGAATGAGGTTTTGCCTTTCCCGACTCAAAAACCGGAGGCTTTACTTCGCCAACTCATTCTTGCAACAACGGACAAAAACGATCTCGTCGCCGACTTCTTTTGCGGCTCCGGTACGGCTCTGGCTGTGGGCGAAAAACTTGGCCGCCGCTGGATTGGCTGCGATCTGGGTCGGTGGGGTATCCACGTGACCCGCAAGCGCCTTTTGGGAATTGAGAGCTGCAAGCCTTTTGAGGTTCTCAATCTGGGCAAGTACGAGCGCCAATACTGGCAGGGTGTTACTTTTGGTGAAGCCAAAAACAAGCACCTGACCGAGCAGGCGCTGTACGAATACCTGGCTTTCATTCTCAAACTCTACGGCGCCCAACCGGTGTCTGGGCTCATTCATCTTCACGGAAAAAAGAACCGGGCCATGGTACATATCGGCGCGGTGGATGCACCGGTGACCATCTCTGAAATCGACGCTGCCGTTGACGAATGCGTGCAGGTCAAGCAGCCGGAACTGCACGTGGTGGGTTGGGAGTGGGAGATGGGCTTGTACGATCTGATGGTGGATGCGGCCAAGAAAAAAGGCGTAAAACTCCTGTTGCTGCAGATCCCCCGTGAGGTCATGGAACAGCAGGCCGCGGCCAAAGGCGACGTACGGTTTTTTGAACTGGCCTATCTGGAAGCCGAAATCAAGACCCCTAAGAAGTTGACCGCTCAGGTGAGCCTCAAAGACTTTGTAATCCCCAATACAGAGCTGATTCCCGAGGAAGTGCGCAGCAAGGTCAAGAAGTGGTCCGACTACATCGACTACTGGGCTGTGGACTGGGATTTTCAAAACGATACCTTTATGCAGGGCTGGGTGGCCTTCCGTACCCGAAAGGAGCGGAAACTGACCCTCACCTCCGAGCCCCATCGGTATAAAAAGGCAGGTACATACCGCATTCTGGTGAAAGTGATCGACATCTTCGGCAACGATACCTCCCAGGCTTTTGATGTGGAGGTATCCTAGCGATGAAAAAGAAACCCGGACCACCCGCCAGACTTACGGCTTCCCCATTGCCCGATCCACCACAGGATCTTTTGGCGGAATTACGCCAATGGATACACCAGGCGCGTACTTCCGCTGCCCGCGTGGTTGATGACCAGTTGTGCACGCTTTACTGGCGCATCGGCACACGCATTCGAAGGGAAATTCTCAAGGATCGCCGGGCCGAGTACGGCGCGGGGATTGTCTCCGCGGTGGGGAGACAATTAGAGGCTGAATTCGGCCGGGGATTTTCAGAAAAATCTCTTCGGCACATGATTCGGTTTGCCGAGACCTTTCCTGACGAGAAGATTGTCTCCGCGCTGCGGAGACAATTGACCTGGACCCACTTCAAGCGCTTGATTTACCTCGACGATCCTCTCAAACGCGAATTCTACGTCCAGATGTGCCGCGTCGAAAGATGGCCCACCCGAACCCTGGATAAAAAAATCAACGCCATGCTTTTTGAGCGTACCGCACTGTCCCGCAAGCCTGAAAAGTTGATCGCCCAGGAACTCAAGGCCCTGCGTGACCAAGACAAGCTCACGCCGGATCTCGTGTTTCGCGACCCTTATCTTTTGGACTTTTTGGGGCTCAGGGACACCTATGCGGAAAAAGATCTCGAAGCCGCCATCCTGCGTGAGATGGAGTCCTTTATCCTGGAGCTCGGTGTGGGGTTCGCTTTCATGGAGAGGCAAAAGCGTATTACGGTGGATGGTGACGATTACTATCTGGATTTGCTCTTTTTCCACCGGAGGTTGCGGCGTCTGGTGGCCATTGAACTGAAACTGAGCGATTTCAAACCGGCCGACAAGGGGCAGATGGAACTGTATCTGCGATGGCTGGATAAGTACGAACGCCGAGAGGAGGAGCTTTCGCCTATCGGGCTCATTTTGTGTGCCGGAAAAAAGGAAGAGACGGTTCGCCTTCTGGACATGGAAAAAAGCGGCATCCGGGTGGCCTCTTATTGGACCGAGGCTTTGCCCAAGGCCCAACTGGAGAGCAAACTCCACGAGGCGGTTGTGTTGGCCCGTCGCCGCTTGGAGGAAGATGAAAGCTGAAAGCACCGTCTTGAGGATAGAAAGGACTGATCATGCCCCACGCTGTGATTTCATACGACAAAGACCTGCCTGAAGTCCCCGGCCGTCTATCCTGGCTGAAACCCGATGCCCATCTGGTCAAGGACGTCAAGTCTGAAAGCGGCTGGCGTGTTGAAGCCGGTAGGCGAGACAGTCGCCTGTTGCTCGTGCCCAAAATTCGTACTGCCGTGGACGAATGGCGCGCGAAAAATTATTCGGGCGCCTCTGAAGTTACAAGACGGCTTTTTGAATATTGGTTTGAGGAAGACCATGAAGTGCCCGGATTCGGGACACCGTTTCGGTACTATTTCTGCCAGCGAGAGGCCATGGAGACTTTGGCCTGGCTGGTTGAGATCGCAGCCAAAAGCGATGCCAGGGATTTGATCGATTCTTATGCCGAAGTGTACCAAAAAGACCTCTTTTCCAAGAATATTGCCTTTCAGACCACCATGGACGGTCGCCGTCAGATTAAACGCTACGTGCCGGAGCTGGACAGGGAAGGGGTACAGGACCTTCCCCCTGAAGACCTTCGGCGTTTTGCCTTCAAAATGGCCACCGGATCGGGCAAAACCTGGGTGATGGCCATGGCTATCGTCTGGGCGCACTTTCATCGGAAAATGGTCCCAGGATCGGATTTGTCCACCAACTTCCTGGTTGTAGCGCCCAATGTCATCGTTTATCAGCGACTGGAAAAGGATTTTGGCGCCAACCGGGTTTTTTATCAGATCCCCCTGATCCCACCGGAGTGGCGGGGCCTGTTCAACCAGAAGGTCATCCTGCGAGGTGAATCCACCGAACCGGACCCTTCGGGCAACCTGTTTTTGACCAATATTCACCAACTCTATGAATCCCGTGAAAAGGATTGGACACCTCAAAACGCAGTGGAAACCTTGCTCGGGAAAAAGCCGACCCAAGATCTGGCTAATTCCGGCCGGCGTTCCATGCTGGAACGGGTTAAATCCCTAAAAGACCTGGTGGTACTCAACGACGAAGCTCACCACGTTCACGATGAGGATTTGGCCTGGAGTCAGTCTTTGTTAGGGATTCACCGTGCTTTTCCCAAGGGACTCTCCCTCTGGCTCGATTTTTCAGCCACCCCGAAAGATCAGCACGGTATGTACTACCCCTGGACTGTTTGCGACTACCCGCTGGCACAGGCTGTGGAGGATCGGATCGTCAAAGCGCCGATCATCGTTACCAAAGAGGATGATCCTAAGCAGCCGGCCCAGGATCCCGATAAGGTCGCCAAAGACAACGTTGCGGAAAAATACGGATACTGGCTCCGGGCGGCTGTCGCTCGATGGCGGGAGCACTACAAAGTATACAAGAAACTCAAACAAAAGCCGGTGCTGTTCGTCATGGCGGAAAAAAATGTCTATGCTGACAAATTGGGAGAGTATCTCTGGAAAACAAAGGAATTCGGATTGAAAGAATCTGAAATTCTCGTAATCCACACGGACAGCGCCGGCGAAGTCACTAAAAAGGATCTGGAAAAGGCCCGGGAAGCGGCCCGGGATATAGACAAGGCCGAAAGCCGCATCAAAGCTATTGTGAGCGTCATGATGCTCCGCGAAGGGTGGGATGTGCGCAATGTGTCGGTGGTCCTGGGCCTTCGGCCCTTTACCGCCAAGGCCGAGATCCTACCCGAACAGGTTATCGGCCGGGGCCTGCGCCTGATGACACAAATTGGTCCGGATAAGACCCAGACCCTTGAGGTGCTGGGCACGCGTAATCTCCTCAAGGTGCTGCGGGAACAACTTGAAGCTGAAGGAGTCGGGGTAGCCACCACCAAGAAAAAAACCCCGCCCCTGCCGGTTATCATATATCCTGTCCGGGAGCGACTGGAATATGATATCGCTTTGCCCATCACTAAGCCAAGGTTGATACATGATGTTCGAAAACTGGCGGAATTGCTGATTGACGATTTGGAAGCTATCCATGAGCAGGTTGAACTAAACGAGATTTTCAGGTTAAAGCTGAAGCTTCAGTTTGCTACCCTCAATACCGAAGTGCATCAGGCTGATATTGGGGGGGAACCGCCCCAAGCTCGGGATATCATAGTTTCTATCACCAACAAGGTCATTGAAGAGGCTCGGCTCCCAAACCGTTTTGCAGAGCTGTATCCGATTGTTCGCGATTATGTGTCCAAACGCTGTTTTGGGCACGCCGTTGAACTGGAAAAGAAGGAAGTGCGCTCCCATCTGGCGAGATTGGAGCTGAAAGAAGGAATCGCCAAATATCTGGCCCGAAAAGTCGCCGAGCTGACCCTGGAGCGTCGCGCCATTGAATTCGACAAATCTGATTATAAGCTATCTGAAACCAAACTCTTCGGCTGGCGGCGGAACCTTCCGCCCCTAGTGGCCGGCAAAACCATCTTCAACTACGTTGCGACCTATAATGATTTTGAGCGACGTTTCGCAGAATTTCTCGACCGTGCTTCCGACGTGCTGCGCTTTGCCGCTCTGGGAACCACCGAGCAAGGCGAGTCAGGTACCCAGTTCCGGGTTGATTACATTAAACCCAGTGGCGCTATCGGCTTTTATCACCCGGATTTTGTGGCGGTTCAAAGTACAGATCAGGGGGACGTCAACTGGATCATTGAGACCAAGGGCCGCGTATGGGAAGGGACCCGCGCAAAGGATGAGGCCATGAAGTCCTGGTGTAAACGTGTTTCAGAAGAAATAGGCCAACAATGGCGCTATCAACGGGTTAACCAAACAGAGTTTGATGGTAAACACCCTGTTTCCCTTGAAGATTTGTTTACATCAAATGGTATGTTTGGTCCGAGGTAAGAACCGGCATGCCGAGGATATGCTTGGCTCAATTGATATTGTTACGGACTATTATGATGTTTTGGATGAACTGCTCCATGAAAATTCTGAATTCAAGTCGTACCTGAAACGGCTGAGCGCAAAAAAAGGTGATTACAGCGAAGAAACAATCAGAAAGCTCTCTCCAGCCTTTGAACAGACTGGGATTTAGGTTGCCAGTGCGATTAAAGGATATTGAAAGACTGATTGTCCTTTTCATAAAAAATGTGAATTGATAATATACAAAATATCATTCAACGCCTGTGCCACCGGTCTGAACGGAAGGATGTCACCGGAATGGAAGAAAAAATAAGTAAGAATCTAATCAAAATATTAAATTTATTCCATGACGGTATCTATATTTCGGACAGTCGTGGCATAACGCTTCTGGTTAACGAACCCTATGAAAGGCTTAGCGGTATTTCGGCGGCAAAGGTCATGGGAAAAAGCGTTTTGGCGCTTAAAAAAAGTGGTGTGTTCAGTTCCATCGTCAATCCGGAAGTTGTGCGAACCGCGGAAACGGTCACATCCGTACAGGAAGTCAATGGTCGCAAGGTGGTACTCCACGGGCACCCCGTGCTCGATGAAAAAGGTGATGTGGAGCTGGTAGTGACCTTTGTCAGGGATATCACCGTATTCAGCCGATTAAAAGAAGAGATTGCCTCTCAGAAATCCCTGGTGGATTACTATCAGAAACAGGTATCCACCCTTAATCCTGAAGATGTATTTCTGAATGACGGAATGGTCGCCGCCAGCAGCGCATCCAAAAAGATTCTGAAATCTTTAGAGAATATTGCACCCACCGATGTTACGATCCTGATTCTGGGAGAGACCGGAGTGGGCAAGGACGTGCTTGTCAAAAGAGTCCATCGCCAGAGTCTCAGGGCCAACACCCGGTTTTTGAAGATAGACTGTTCGACCATCCCGGAAAGTTTGGTGGAGTCCGAACTGTTCGGTTACGCGCCCGGTGCTTTCACCGGTGCCCGATCAAAAGGCAAGCAGGGTTTTTTTGAAAGAGCTGACGGTGGAACGTTATTCCTGGATGAGGTGGGGGAGCTGTCCCTGTCCATGCAGGCGAAGCTTTTACGTGCCATACATGATCAGGAAGTCATCCGGGTGGGATCCACAGAAGTAACCCGGGTGGATGTTCGAATTATTGCAGCAACCAATCAAGACTTGGAAGAACTGGTGGCAAAAGGTGCTTTCAGAAGCGATCTTTATTACCGACTGAAGGTTGCCGTGATAAAAATCCCCCCACTGCGGGAAAGAAAAGATGACATTCTTCCGTTAATGATGGTGTTTCTACATAGATTCAACAAAAAGTATGGCAAACGCGTAAAGCTAAGCAGTAAGGCGGAAAACACGCTGATTAACCATGACTGGCCGGGCAATGTCCGAGAACTGGAAAATATGTTCCACAGCCTGGTGGTCAAGAGCCTCAAGGAACGGATTTCCTACAAAGATCTGCCCGGTGGGTTGGCACCCGGCACAGAGCAACGCTCCGGAACCCTATCTGACTGTGGTTCTTACGATATCGGAAAGCGGCCCCTGAAGGAAATCATCGGCAATATCGAAAAAGAGTTGATCAACGAAGCGTTGACGGTGTACAAATCGGTGGGCAAGGTTGCTGAGGTGCTGCAGGTGAACCGCAGTACTGTTTTTCGCAAGACCAGAAACAGCCGGTATGCCAAGACTCAAAAGAAAAAGTAGCCCCTTTCCGTTTTTTATCTACAAATTGCTGCTGCCGGTCTCCAGAACAGCCATCACCTGACCGGCTATTTCCCGCTCCTCCCGGGTGGGCACCACCAGAACCTTCACCGGGCTATCCGGAGCACTGATCTCCCGGGGTTTTGAAGACCGGGCCTGATTCCTGTCACGGTCAACCGTTATTCCCAACCGGGTCAATCCCGCCAGGGTCTTCTCGCGAACCAGAGGCGAGTTTTCGCCGATTCCGGCGGTGAAGACCACGGCATCCACCCGGCCCATGGCCGCCATGTAGGCTCCGATGTATTTCTTTATGCGGTAACAGAAGACTCCCAGTGCATTTCGGGCCTCATCATCACCCCGTTCCATGGCATCGATAATGTCCCGCAGATCGCTCAGTCTTCCACCGCTTAACCCCAGCAGGCCGCTTTTTTTGTTGAGGATGTTTCTGACTTGGGGCAAAGTCAGACCGTTATGCTCCATCAGGTGCAAGACAATGGCCGGGTCCAGATCGCCGCAGCGGGTGCCCATGACCAATCCCTCCAACGGGGTTAGGCCCATGCTGGTGTCCAGACTGCGGCCGCCCTGAACGGCGGTGATGCTGCAACCGTTACCCAGGTGGCAGGTGATCAGGTTGAGTTCTTCCGGGGCCCGGTCCAGGAACCTCGCGGCTGCAAGGGAGACATTCTGGTGGCTGATGCCGTGAAACCCGTAGCGACGGATTTTGTCATTCCGATACAGCTCCAGCGGCAGTGCATACATGTAAGCTTTGGCGGGAATGGTGCTATGAAAGGCCGTATCAAATATTCCCACTTGGACGGCCCGGGGAAAGGCCGCTTCAGCGGCTTCAATGCCCTCCAGGTTGGGCGGATTGTGCAAAGGGGCCAGATCAAAATATTCCCTGATGACCTCTTTAACCGCCTTATCGATGACCATGGGCTGATTGAGTTTTTCGCCGCCATGCACCACCCGGTGGCCCACTGCCTGGACCTCTTTCAGTGAATTCAGGCAACCTGTCTGAGGGTCTACAAGGTGATTAGCCAATGCCGTCACCGCCTCGGCGGTGTTCCGAATATTTACCGGTGTTTTAATCGGTTCCCGGTTTCCGGTCTGGTAGTGCAACAGGGTTCCGTTCGAACCGATACGTTCCACCATTCCCGTGGCCATCACTGAATCCACGGTTGGCCCAAAACACGTTAATTTTACGGAAGAGCTCCCAGCATTGACAACAATTATATTCATAGCCCCTACTTCGAAAACAAAAAATCAATGAATCCTCAAATCAAGGATTCAAGCCTAACGTGCCGGATGTACGGTCAACACCGGGACCTTGGCGCTTTGCACCACCCGCTGGGCCACGCTCCCGAAGAAGACGGTGCCCAGACCGCTTCGTCCATGGGTCCCCATGACGACCAGGGAAATATCATGATTTTCGATGTAACGTAAAATCCGACGACCACTATGGCCGACCAATACCTTCGTTTTCATTTGCGCTACATGGGGAAATTGTGCGGCCGCAAATGCGTCAATTTCTTTCAGAGCATTCTGTTTGATTTGATCCATCACATCACTTATGGAGGCGAAGGTAGGACTTTTAAAATCGGTAATGACATGAACCATGTGGAGTTCGGATCCGAATTTGTCGACCATCGTGGCCACATGTTCGGCAACAACCCGGGATTCTTTGGTAAGATCCACCGGGAAAAGTATTCTGGGATAAGTTATCATATTTCTACCTCCTTTTTTTGAATCGTAGCATCAAGCGAATTTCATCCTGCCCCCTGACAACTGTCCCCTGCACCCTAACCCCT
>JABGPV010000116.1 GCA_018644785.1 Deltaproteobacteria bacterium
GGATGCGGCAAGGATTATACACTGTTTACTAAGATAGATGGGGAAGTCAAATTTGAAACTGGTCGCCGAGTTAGTGTACATCCTTTGTAACATAACTTATGCGGCGGGGCAGAATACTTTAAAATGAAGGGAGCTTAAAAGCTCCCTTTTTTCATATAAAAACCCTACTATGGTTTCACATGCGTGAACCTGTTTATTGCGACTTGGCCCCGGAAATAATTTTCATGTATCGTTTTTTACCTGCCCGTAAGAGCAACCCGTCTTCTCCTAAATCATTCGCGCTGACCGTCTGGTCAAAAACCGAAATTTTCTGGTTGTTCAAATAGCCGCCCCCCTGTGAAATCAATCTGCGGGCTTCACCTCTTGATTTACATAAGCCCGCATTTTCAAACAGAATATAGGCCGGTATACCCGTTTCAAGGGCTTCCGATTCAATTTCATATGTGGGAACGGATTCATCTGAAACCCCTTTATTCCGGCCGAACAGACCCTCGGCCCCGGCCCGGGCCTGCTCCGCATTTTCCTTGCCGTGGCATAACCGCGTCGCCTCGTAAGCCAATATTTTTTTCGCTTCCCGAATCTCAGAACCTTCCAGCTTTTGAAGCCGCTTTATTTCATCCATGTTAAGCCGTGTAAATATGGCCAGGAACCTCCCGATGTCCCCATCATCCTGGTTGACCCAATACTGGTAATAGTCATAGGGCGATGTCATTTCACCATCAAGCCAGACCGCACCTTTGTGGGTTTTGCCCATTTTAATGCCTGAAGTGGTGGTCAAAAGCGGAAACGTGAGTCCATGGACAACTTCACCTTCCAGACGCCTTATCAGATCGGCGCCGGCCAGGATATTGCCCCATTGATCGTTGCCCCCCATCTGAAGACGACAGTCGTAATGCTTGAAAAGGTGCCAGAAATCATACGCCTGCAGCAGCATGTAGTTGAATTCGATGAAGCTGAGACCGGTTTCCATTCTCATCTTGTAGCTTTCAGCGGCAAGCATCCGGTTTACGCTGAAATGTCGACCGATATCCCGTAGAAAATCGACATATCGGAGCTCCGTCAGCCAGTCGGCGTTGTTGGCCATGATGGCGCGTTCACCGCTGAAATCAATGAAATTGGAAAGCTGTTTTTTCAGGCCCAGGGCATTGTCATTAATTTCTTCACGGCTCATGATACGGCGCATCTCGGTCTTTCCGCTGGGGTCTCCCACCAGGGCCGTACCGCCCCCCACCAGCACAACCGGCCGGTGGCCGGCATTCTGCATGTGCACCAGACTCATTATGGGAAGCAGACTTCCCACGTGAAGGCTTTTCGCGGTCGGGTCAAAACCGATATAGCAGGTGGTGGGTTGAGAGAGCATTTGCGAAAGCGACCCTTTGTCAGTGGACTGTTCAAAGAATCCTCTGGTTTGAAAGATTTCTAAAATATTTTCCATTTTCAGTCTCTTGCGGGACTCCTTTCTTCATCCTCGGGAAGTTTGATGCGTACCACCTGTCCTTGTTTTCCAAGATTATCCATTTTTTTGCCGTTGAACTCAAGAACAATGCCGCCTGCATTGCCGATCAGTAATTCAAAACCCTTTTCAGCCTTCCACTCAGGTGTATCTGAAGGGCCGAATACATACTCTTTCGATTTCAGACCGTCAATTGATATTCTCACCCAAGTCCTTTCCGTTATATGGCCTTTCAGCTGTAAATTCAACACTTCAGCCTCCCCGGCGGCGGAAGGAATTTTCACTTCGGGCTTCTCTTCAGCGGCACTCCGGGTTACGGCTGGCTTTGACAATGCATTTTCCGGTGTTTTCGGTTCTTCCTGTGTCTCGGAACTCACCGCTGAAACACCTGCGGTCAATTCCGAATCAGCTGTTGAAAGAGCACTTTCTTCAATAAGAGGTCCTTTTTCGGTTTTCTGTTGCTCATCGGGAGCAATCGGTTTTTCGCTTACCGGTAAACTTTGAACACTGACAGCCGTTGCGCCGGCGGTTTCTTTTGAATCGGTTGAAATCGAAAACCACGCATAAAAGGCTGCCGCTGCCGCCAGGAGGAACAACAGGCCAACCACCATAAACGGCCATTTTTTCCTTTGAGGAATGGACGGCAGGACAAATTCTTGCGATAAGTCATCCGCCTCTGCTTCCTCCCCGTAAAGGTCTACAACGCGTTCTTCATCAAGCCCCAGAACACGGGCGTAGGATCGTATGAAACCCCTTACAAAGGTGGGCGCGGGAAGCAGGTCCCATTCTTCATTTTCAATGGCCTCCAGAAAACGGGGTCTCAGTCGGATCTGCTGGGAAATTTGGGTATGGCTGAGTCCTTTTTTTTCTCGTTCTTTTTTGAGCAAGGCACCTAGGGAAATACCGGAAGAAAAGACCCAATCATCGGTTTCAGCATTCAATGGCTGTTGATCATCTTGACCCATATTGAATGACCTTGAGTGTTCAAAAGATGATTTTGATGTATGCTTTTTCTCTTAAGTCTTTGATCCAGGCGGAATACGCCAGATTCATCTTTTCTCGGTAAAGGGTAGAGCGAATGGAATTTTTGACCTGGTCGAATGATTTTTCCCCGCCTTTGTCTTTTTCCACAACTTTAATAATCTGTATCCCGTTGGGTCCGACAATGGGAACTCCCACCTCGCCCGAGGAAAGGTCTTTGATGGTCGCCGCCATTTCGGGATTGAGCTCCGAAATCTTGAACACCCCGAGATCTCCTCCCTCTTTTGCCCCCGGACCGTTGGAAAACTGCCCAGCCAGTTTCCCGAAATCTTCGCCGGCCTTTATTTTCTGAATGATTTCGCCGGCTTTTACTTTTAATGCACGGGATTCTGCCGGGTCGGCCGGGTCTTCCTGCTTTAGAAAAATCATGGCAAGATGAACCTTTCCTTTGGTGCTGAATTCATCTTTATGCGCCTCATAATACTCTTTTATTTCTTCCTCTCTGATGATAATTTTACTTGTGACCTCATAATTGACCAGGCGTCTCCGTTCAAGCTCTATTTTGAGCATTTTTCGATATTGGTCATAACTTTGCCCTTGCTCTTTGAGCGCAGCAACCAGGCCTTCCTGGGTCATGTTGTTGTCCGCCTTGACCCTTTCGATGGCTGCGTCCACTTCTTTCTGTGGTACCTTGATCTTTAATTCCTGAATCTTCTCACGGGCAATTTTTTCTTCAATCAGCATTTCAAGAAATTTTCTGCGCGTCTCAAGGTACTGACTTTCGGATTTTCTTTTGAGTGCTTCAGGGGTCATTCCCGTCATTTCCCTCATGCGCGTATTGAGTTCATATAATGTAACCACATCCGCATTAACAATGGCTACCACGCGATTGTAAATTTCGCCAAAAGCCTTTCCTTGAAAAAAAGCGTTCCCCCAAAGAAACAGGGGTATCAAGATGAGAAGGGTCGATTTTTTCATTCAGGAAAACTCCAATTTATCGATTGCTTTTTGGTTGATTTTGACCCTGATGTTCCCATGAAGGTTTTGAAGCCACTCTCTGCAAAAAGATGCCCGTCTCTGCTGAGAAAGTTCTTGCTCTATGTCGCCAATGACCTCCGAAAATTCCTGGAATCCTCCGGGACGGCGGGATATGACCTCAAGAATATGGTATCCCGAAACACCTTTCGTCACCGGGCTGACATCACCGGGAGCCATTGAAAAAAGCGTTTTGTCAAGGGTTTCATCCATGACGCCTTTGGGGATCCAACCCACTTCTCCGCCATTTTCAGCCTCAGGGCCTACGGAGTATTCCCGGGCCAGATCAGCCAGATTCTCACCCGCACGAATTCTTGCATGGAGTTGTCTGGCCTGCTTTCGGGTTGGGCAGACAATTTGCCTGAATTTAACCTTTTCCGGGGCCTTGAAACGGTTTGGGCTTGATTCAAAATAGGCCTTTATTTCTGTGTAATCGGGTGGCGCCATCTCCCTGGTTACCGATTCGATAACCTTCTCAATGATAAGCTGCTCTTTAAATCGTTTTTCCCAGGTGTCAGGATCACCGGATTTTCGAAGCAGTACCTGTTCAAAGCCGGCGTCTGTGTATCCTTCTTTGATTTCGCTCAATTGCGTCTGAAACTCTTCCGCTGTAACCTCAATGCCCTGCCCCCTCGCGTATTCCAACATCAGGTATCGGTCTATGATATGATCCAGCAGGCGGGCTTTCATCCCTTTTGCATCCCGGGCGGAAATAGGCAAATCTTCGCTCGCAAAAACCATGTCCTGTTTCAGATCATCGGCCGTAAGCTGTTGATTTCCAATGACCATAACGACCGTGCTGGGGGTCATCAGCCCAAGGCGGTCGCAACCGGTAATAAAAAAAGGGCCGGCGCCCCCCAGAAGCAGGAAAAGAACCGAATAAAAAACGGTTGATTTGTTATTAAAAATAGCCCGATGGTTCATTTGTCTAGTGGCGTTTGGCCACAGGAAAAATTAAGTGCTCATAAATACAAGCTTCGAACCCCTTAAAGTATCAAGCACGCGGGAAAAAGCAAGCATATTTTTTAATGAAACCATCAAGTCTCGAAAAGCCGGACATTCAAGGGTTGAGCTGATCCAGAATTTGTTCAATTTTTTGAAGATCTTTCGGAAATGTGATCGATCCCGTATGGATCGTGAGCCTGTTGTCGGGAAGGAACCGGAATCGGTTGGGGCGCTCATTTGCCAGTTTTACCAGATGTTCCCTGTTATGGCTCCCGTCCTCCAGAAAACCAAGCATCAGCTTATTTTTTCCCATATCCAACTTGTTGATACGAAGTTGCTTCAAGCGCAAACGGATGGACATCAAAGCCAAAAGGTTTTTGACTTCGGCAGGCGGATTTCCAAAACGATCATGAATTTCCTGTATCATTTCCTCCAGTTCAGATTTTTCAATCAGCGAGGAGAGACGGCGATAGAGATTTAGCCTCATATCCGTATCCAGTATGTAGTCACCGGGCAGAAATGCTGGAATATTGATATTAATCTCGGGATTCACCTCGTCCTGCCATTGCTCGCCCTTTAATTCCGTGACAGCCCGTTCAATCAGTTTAAGGTAGAGTTCGTATCCCACTGCCGAAATATGTCCTGACTGGGAAAAACCAAGAATATTGCCACCCCCCCTGATTTTCAAGTCATGCATGGCAAGGTGCAGCCCGGCACCCAGATTTGAAAAATCCATAAGCGCTTTCAATCGTTTTTCCGCATCTCTTGTGAGCGTGGAATCCCTGGAGATCAGCAGGTAAGCGTAGGCCTTTTCCATGGCCCGTCCCACCCGGCCCCGCAGCTGATAAATCTGGGCCAGGCCCAAACGATCCGCTTCGTTGATAATAATGGTATTGGCCGAAGGAATGTCCAGTCCTGATTCAATAATGGTGGTGCAAACAAGGACATCGATTTCCCTGCCCAGGAATCGCATCATGGTGTTTTCAAGTTCCCTTGGCTTCATCTGGCCGTGGGCCACTTCAAAATTGGCTTTCGGGACCAGTTTTCTTAACTGATCGGCCACGTGAGCGATGCTTTTCACTCTATTGTGTACAAAAAAGGTCTGTCCACCCCTTTCCACTTCATTGTGAATGGCCCTTTTAATGGTTGCTTCGTCATAGGGCGAAAGATAGGTTTCAATGGCCAGCCTGTCTCTGGGGGGCGTTTCGATGACGCTCAGATCTCTGACACCCATCATGGACATTTGAAGTGTTCTGGGAACCGGGGTGGCGGTAATGGCCAGCACATCCACCAGGGCACGATATTTTTTGAGGGCTTCTTTCTGTTTGACACCGAAGCGCTGCTCTTCATCAATAATGACGAGCCCCAGATCTGCGAATGACACATCTTTCTGGAGTATTCTGTGTGTGCCGATCAGTATGCTGATTTTTCCGGATCGGACTTCTGCAACGGTCTTTGCTTGTTCCGCCCTGGTTTTGAATCGACTGAGGATCCCCAGGCTGACGGCATGGGGGGCCATGCGCTTCTTAAAGGTTTCATAATGCTGTTCCGCCAGAACCGTCGTGGGCACCAGAAAAGCCACCTGTTTTCCATCGGATACCGCCTTGAACGCGGCCCGAATGGCAATTTCCGTTTTTCCGAAGCCCACATCGCCGCAGATGAGGCGATCCATGGTTTTGTCCGATGAAAGATCTGCCAGAACATCATCAATGGCCTTGCTCTGATCATCCGTTTCCTCATGTTCAAAGCCTGCTTCGAATTCACGGAAATAGTGATCGGGCGGCGAAAACCTGAATCCCTTTTGGTATTTTCTGAGGGCGTAGAGTTCTACCAGCTGTTTGGCAATCTTTTTGACGGAGTTTTTGGCTTTCTGTTTGGCCAGGGTCCAAGCGTGCCCCCCCAGCTGGTCCAGTTTCGGACTTTTTTCCTCAGCCCCGGCATATTTCTGCAGAACACTGACCCGGTCGGCCGGAAGATACAGCTTGGATTTGACTGCATATTCAACAATAATAAAGTCATGGGTGCGTTGTGCGATCTCCATGGTGGAAAGGCCCAAATAGCGGCCGATGCCGTGCTCCTCGTGGACCACCAGATCGCCGGCCTTCAACTGGCTGAAAGCGGACCAGGAAAGTCCCTGACGGCGCTTTTTCTTACGACGTCTCAGACCGGCCCGTCTCGTACCAAAAATCTCGTCTTCACTGACCACATAAAGGCCCATCTCCGGCCAGGCAAAGCCTCTGGCCAGGCGATCCAGGCAAATGGCGAGCCCGCGACCCTTTTTCATTTCATGCCAGCCCTGCACCACCCGGTCCACGATAACATCATAATTGCCGAGGATTTCCCTCAATCGGTTGGCCTGTTGCAGGGTGCTGCACGTCACCACCACCTGTGCGCCTGAAGCGATCCAGGCATCTAATTTGTGAGCAAAAGGCGCCATGGAAACCCTGCCTTTGGCGGCAAGCCGGATTTCCAGATCATCTTCAATTTCAAAGCGCCCTTCAAACACCAAAGCCTTTTCAGCGCGGTTATCAGGGTCCAAATTCAGTTCCGAAAACTCAATTTTCTGATATTTCGCCGTGAGCTCCGTGATGTTTGTAAAGGGGACAAAAAGACCTTCAATATCCGGGAAAGGTTCTCCCCTGGCCGAGGATTCCTCCTGGTATTTTTCGATATCTTTCTCGAATTTCTTTTCTACTTTTCGACCTTTGGGTTCCAGGAAACCGGGTTCCACCAGCGTCAGAATGCTTTCCTCCGGCAAATATCCGATCAATGTGTCAGGGCTTTCATAGAAATGGTTCAGCCAGGCTTCTTGGCCGGGAAAGCCGTTGCCGGCGCTGTGATGGCCGGGGAGTCGGCCCATGGACCTGGCCCGTTTGATGTTTTTCTTGCCCTTGATGATCTCGCAGGCGGGCAGCAGGATCAACTCATGAAGACTGTTTTCAGACCGTTGACTCATGGGATCAAATTGACGGATGGATTCCAGCCGATCTCCCCAGAACTCCAGGCGCACCGGCAACGGATACAGCGGGGAAAAGACATCAACCACCCCCCCCCTGATGGAATAGTCGCCCCTCTCTTCCACCATGGAGCTGTGGTGGTAACCATTCATTTCGAGGGTTCTGATCAGGTCTTCCCGATCCACCTCTTCCCCTTCTTCCAGGTATTCCAGAGCATCAATGAGCGCTCTTTTGGGCATGGCCCTGTAGCAAAGCGCTTCAAGGGAGGTGACCACCACAGGGTTCGGCTCTGTAATGAGTGCATAAAGCGCGTTGATTCGCTCGGTGATCAGTTGACTGTGAGGACTGAGGCCTGTCAGGGGTGACATGTCGTAGGGCGGAAATCGGTAAAGGCGCATGGGGGCGCCATGGCTTCCATTTTTGGGGGAACCCATGAAAAACCGGACTTCACGGTAAAAGCGTTCAGCCCGTTTCTTTTCCGGGAAAACGACCAGGCAGGGCTTGTTCAGATCGTCCAGGAAGCGGGCGAAGCCGTAGGCGCGGGCAGCCCCTGAAAGACCCGCGACCCTCATGGTCCGGCAACCGTCCTCAACCCAGTGGTTCAGTTGGGACAACGGATTTTGTGCGGCGCCTGGAACGGTGTTGAAATTTAACGGAGAATTTTTTGATTTCAATGGATTTTTCGTGCCTTATTCCTCGGAAAGTGTTGAGGGTCAACCCTTGCCACGACATGTTATTTACAGCAAATATTCAAGATCATTCAGGTCTTTGAGCCTTCCGCTTGCTTTCTTGTTTTTTTTAAGGTGTTTCGAGCTGATAATGCTCACTCTTATACCATCAATGAAATCGGTTACTCTTTCGTCATAGCATTCGTCAAAATTCACCCCTGATATGTCGGTCAGCACTTCAATCCTGATGGGAGGCATGCCCATCCGTATCACCTGCCTCTTTTTCAAAAACAGATCGGTGGTGATATCCGGAATGTCAAAACCGAACTCTTTTAGCAAATTCATCATCTTCTCAGCATTTTCAGGAGAAACTGCAATCCAGATATCCATATCTCCTGTTGCCCTCGGATAGCCGTGATAGCCCACCGCAAAGCCGCCGATCAGCAGATATTCGGCCTTATGGAAGTTCAGCAGTTTCAAAAAATCTCTGAAGTCTTGCGGTAAGTGGATCGTATCCATAAAGCATCTGCCTCATCATTTCGACACAGTATATTCGTTCAACGGGAGTTTTTGACAGCCAGTACTGTTTTTCGTCAGGCTCATCATCAAGAGAAGCTGTCGAAAACGCTGTCTTATCCATTCTGATACTATTTAATGACTGAATTTTTTGCATAAGTTTACCGCCTTGATTATGTTAGCTAAACAGTTCTCTCGTTCCCACGCAGAGAATGGGAACTAGCAGATTTTAAGATTTTTATCTTCATGAGACAGCATTCCAAATATCTTTCTTGGCTTTTTCCCAATCTTCAAACTCATCTTTCCCTTGTTTTAGACTTTCTTCTCTTTTTTTCAATATGTCCCCATGCCACAATGGTAAAGTAAACTCGGGGACATTTCTGCAGATATCATCCCACAAAAGTTCCATTATTGAAATTTTGTCGGAAATTGACATTTTATCAAGTGGCAATGTAGATGACATCATAATACCTACAATTCATTTTCATTAAATCTTTGGTTGAGTGAATATTTTCCTATGAGAACGCTAAGTTAACTTGCCAAAATGGGAACTGGGATTAATAAAAAGCACGTAAACACAAAACTTCGCAAAGCCAACAAACGCGGTCCCTTTGGGTCAAGTTGAACGTTTTGTTCGGCATTATATAAATCAACTGGGCACCCGCCACTGATTGCGTTTTGGATTGAGCAATCCACCGTCTTTTCTTAAAGCTGACATAGCCCAATCAATGTTAGCAAGGCCTTTTGATTTTAGACCCACAGAACCTGAATCCCCATCATCTTCTGGTGTCCAATGCCCAAGTTCTTTGACGCGTTTCTCAACTGCAAGCATGAGTGGGCGGCGTTCGAAATTATTAGAGCCGAATTTCTGTTTAGCAACCTGTACTGATAAATCTTTTAATGTGTCTCGACTGATATTCATAGCCTTTTCCCTCCTGCTTATTTGCCGAACCATTGAATATCAGGCAATATGTCCCTGATAACATTATATTGGTGGTGTTTTCGAGCAAGTTGGTTCTGTGGCAATATCAGCACCTCTTCAGATTCTATCACGGGGGAATACGCCGGACAAGCCAAAAGGTAAGAAGAAAATTTTTGACGGAATTCGAGCGGTTCTAAGGTTCAAACAACAGTTGATTCCAGAAGAGAGAGTGACATGGCGTCGGTATCCAGTTCAGCCAAAACGCCTAAGGGGAGGGTGGTATTTTCCGGGCCGTGGCCCAGGGGAAATCCGGCTGCCATTGGGATATTCATGGGTTTAAACCGCTCTTTTATGAGGCGGTCAATGGCGGCCGGCTCTCCGCAGTCTATAAACTGACCCGCAATCAGGCCTTTTACCCCTTCAAGGCTTCCTGCAAGTGTCAGGTGGGTGAGCATTCGATCGAGCCGGTAAAGCGCCTCCCCCCTGTCTTCAATAAAGAGGATGCAACCCTTAAGGCTTGGCATAAAGGGGGTTCCCAGAAGCCGGCAGATGAGGGAGAGGTTGCCGCCCATGATGGGTCCTGTCGCTTTGCCGCCCCGAAGGGGGTAACCCGCCATGGGGCTGAATGACGCCGGCTGTTCGGAAGAAATCATTTGGACCAGGTTTTGCCATGTTTTTTCGGGAAGTGATGAAAGGCCTTTCACCATGGGGCCATGAAATGTAATCAGGCCGGTCTTTTTGAAAATGGCTGCCAAAAGCGCTGTCATATCACTGTATCCCACAATGATCTTCGGGTTTTTCCGGATCAGGTCGTAATCAATCCGGTCCAGTAGCCTCAGGCTGCCGTATCCGCCACGGGAACAGAAAACCGCTTTGATTTCGGTATTTCGGAACATGATTTGAAGATCCGAAAGGCGATCCTCGTCATTACCGGCCAGGTATTCCTGCCGATCGTACACGTGAGGCGCCACATGAACGGTAAACCCTTTGGTTTTCAGAAAATGAAGGCCTGCTTCCAGGTCTGACGGGTTGATGGGCCCGGCCGGCGATACAACGCCCACGGCATCACCCGGTTTCAGTTTTGATGGTTTGATCATGGCATTCACTCTTCGATAGCCTTTTAGGTGGGAGGCGGGTTATCGGGCGTTCTTGTTAAAAAGGATGATCAGGCCATGCAGGGTTAAGAACGCTTCAACACCGTGGATCGTCTCCGAAACTTCAGAGATAAGGGGCGCCAGACCGCCCGTGGCGATGACCCTGGCACCTTCCCCCGACTCTTGCAACATGCGGTTTACAATGCCGTCCACCAATCCGGCATAACCATAGATAATGCCCGCATTCATGCTGCTGATGGTATCCTTGGCAATCACGGAAGTCGGTCTTGAAAAGATCTCCACCCTCGGCAGTTTCGAGGCCTCCTGGAAAAGGGCTTCACAGCTGATGGTGACCCCCGGGGCGATGGCACCCCCCATATAATCGCCCTCCCGGGAGATATAATCAAAGGTGGTGGCGGTTCCAAAATCCACCACGATCAACGCCGTCCTGTATTTTTCATAGGCGGCAACGGCATTGACGATCCTGTCAGCACCCACCTCCTTGGGGTTATCGTATTTAATGGGCATGCCGGTTTTAAGTCCCGGTCCCACAATAATAGGTTCCACATGGAAATAGCGACGGGAAAAATCCTCCACCGTGTTGAGCAGGGGAGGCACCACACAGGATACGATGGTGTTTTTGATATCTTTAAAACCAAGGCCTTCCCACTGGAAAAAATTCCCTACCAGAATACCCAGTTCATCCGCTGTAATCTCCTTTTCAGTGCGGATTCTCCAGTGATGAAGGATTTGATCTTTCCGGGTTACACCCAGGACAATGTTTGTATTTCCGATGTCAATGCAGAACAGCATGGTTTGTCACCTCAGGCGAGGACCCGCTCGCTTACTCGCTCTCTTCGAATCGCATCAATTACTTGAATGGTTTCCGCAGCCCGTTTGACATTGTGCGCCCTAATGATATGGGCCCCGTTCATCACACAGGCGGCCACTGCGGCCATGGTGCCCGTATCTCTTTCATGGGCCTCTTTGCCCAAGATGCGACCGATGAAAGCCTTGTTCGAAGGACCGATAAGAATCGGTTGTTTAAGGGGTTCAAATTTCTCCAGTTCATGAATAATTTTCAGATTGTGGTCAAAGGTTTTCCCAAACCCGATCCCGGGATCCAGAATGATCAGGTCTTTTTTGATGCCGGCGGATAGGCAACGTTGCAATCCGTCACTTAGGAAACCCAGGACCTCCTGGATCAAATCGTCATATTCGGGGTGGCGCTGCATGCTCTCGGGCGTTCCCTGCATATGCATGATAATGACCGGGACGTCCGCTCCGGCAGCCACCTGGCACATGTTCGAATCCATCCGCAGCGCACTGATATCGTTGATCATGGAAGCCCCGGCTTTCAGCGCTTCCAGCGCCACTTCCGACTTGTAGGTATCGATGCTGATGGGAATGGAAATTTCCCGGCTCAACCGGCGGATGACCGGGATAACGCGTGCCATCTCCTCATCCGCGGAGAGTCTGCTGGAATAGGGACGGGTTGATTCACCGCCGATGTCGATGATGTCCGCGCCGTCTTGCGCCATGGCGATGCCGTGTGCCACGGCCTGGTCTTCGGAAAAAAACCTGCCGCCATCCGAGAAAGAATCAGGGGTAACGTTTAAAACCCCCATGAGGTGGGTTCTGCCTCCCAGATCCAGGCAATACTTATTCCATTTCAGAGAAAAATCCATGAAATCTATGCGCCTCTGAAATACTACACCTGGGAATCTGTTGACGTTTCCTGTGAATCAGCTTCGTTTTCGGCCGGGGTATTTTTGCGATCCCACTTCTTATCGCCGGCCATGATTTCATCAATGTCCTTGCCGTTTAAGGTTTCCTTTTCCAGCAGGGCGTTGGCCATGTTATGTATGATGTTCAGATTGTCTTTTATAAGCTGGCAGGTTATATCATAGCCGTTCGTAACAATTCGCCTGACTTCCGAATCAATCTTTTTAGCGGTATCTTCACCATAGTCTCTATGTTGTGAAAGCTCTCTGCCCAGAAAAATCTGTTCCTCTTTCTTCCCAAAGCTCAACGGGCCCAACTCTTCGCTCATGCCGAAATCGCAGACCATCTTGCGGGCCAACTCCGAGGCCCGTTCAATATCGTTTCCCGCGCCGGTGGTTTCCGTGCCCAGAACAATTTTTTCAGCGGCCCGGCCCCCCATTAATATGGCAATGTTGCTGAGCAGGTGTTCCTTCGGGTAGGTATGTCTTTCATCCACCGGAAGTTGCTGCGTCAAGCCCAATGCCCTTCCCCTTGGAATGATCGTTACCTTGTGGATCGGGTCCGTATCGGGAAGCAACCGGGCCACCAGGGTGTGCCCGGACTCATGGTAAGCGGTAATCTTTTTTTCCTCCTCACTGATAATCATGCTTTTTCGCTCAGCTCCCATGAGGACTTTGTCTTTGGCATCCTCAAAATCGTCCAATTCAATTTTGTCTTTGCCACGCCTGGCCGCCATGAGGGCCGCTTCGTTGACCATATTTTCAATGTCCGCGCCGGTAAACCCCGGGGTTCCCCTGGCCAGAACGGACGTATCCAGATTGTCGGCGACCATTTTTTTTCTGAGGTGGACTTTCAAAATACCTTCACGACCCTTTAAATCCGGAACCGGCACCACCACCTGCCGGTCAAAACGCCCGGGCCTCAAAAGTGCCGGATCCAGTACGTCCGGCCGGTTTGTGGCCGAGATGAGGATGACCCCCTCGTTGGACTCGAACCCGTCCATTTCCACCAGAAGTTGATTCAGCGTCTGCTCCCGCTCATCGTGCCCGCCGCCTAAGCCCGCGCCGCGATGCCGTCCCACGGCGTCAATTTCATCGATAAAAATAATGCATGGGGCATTCTTTTTTCCCTGGTTGAAAAGATCCCTGACCCGGGAAGCACCCACACCCACGAACATTTCCACGAAATCGGAACCGCTGATGGTAAAAAAGGGCACGCCGGCTTCTCCGGCAATGGCGCGGGCCAGAAGGGTTTTTCCCGTCCCCGGAGCGCCCACGAGAAGAACGCCTTTCGGGATCCGGCCTCCCAGCCGGGTGAATTTCTTGGGATCGCTGAGAAAGTCCACAATTTCTCCCAGCTCTTCCTTGGCTTCATCAATGCCCGCCACATCTTCAAAGGTGACCTTTTCCTGCGCATCGGTCATAAGTCTGGCGCGACTTTTCCCGAATGACATTGCTTTTCCGCCGCCAGCCTGCATCTGTCGCATGAAAAATATCCATACGCCAATGAGCAACAGCATGGGAACCCAGGACAAAAACACCTGAAACCAGGGGGATTCTTCCATGGGTTTGGCGGTTATGGCAACGCCTTTACTTCTGAGCATGGTGATCAGTTCAGGATCTTTGGGGGCGTATGTCTTAAATGGCCCCTGGCCGGACATGCCTGTGATGTTTTCCCCTTGAATGGTAACCTGGTTTACGCCCCCGCTATCCACCATATTCAGAAAATCGCTGTAACTGACATTGACTTTGCTCCTGTCGGGGTGTTTGAACATTTGAAACAGCATGACCATCATTAAACTGATGACAAGCCACAGGGCGAGATTTTTATAGAATGGATTCAATCGTCTGTAACCTCCATGAAAAGATTGCCGATCATTTGAAACCCCCCTCAATCACATTACTTTCTCGAACACTGACGGGGTCTTTAACAAACAATTTTACTATTATAGTTATAATTTTCCCAAATTCCATAGAAAATCGCCATATCCTTCATTTCTTGGGCCATTTTCTAATAAGGTCCTGTTTGCCCCGCCTGTTCATGGGTTAGCGCTTTGATTTTTTTTGTTGACATTCGGGCTCATCCCACAGCATTTTGGTGCGAGTGATTGCCTATCAAGACGACAGGGAGCATGAAGCATGAACGAGCATCTGTTCAACGAGAAGGATATTCAACAGATAAACGGGCACGGGATCTCCCTGGAGGAGACGGAAAGACAGGTCGCCCTTTTCAAAACTGCCAGGCCATATTTAAAGCTTACGGGCCCATGTGTTCCTGGAAAGGGGATCGCGGTTTTCACGCGGGAAGAGCGAAAAACCTTTACGACACTTTATGAGAAAGAAAAACAGAAGCGTTCCTTTACCAAGTTCGTTCCCGCCTCAGGAGCGGCTTCCAGAATGTTTAAGGTGCTTCTGGGTTACTTGAACCAGCCCGGGGAGATTGAAAAAAATAAGGTGAACCGGGATGCTCAGGCCGGCGGGGCATCGGCCCCAAATCCCCAAATAATTAGAACGGGGGAACGGGCGCTGTTGGTTTTCATGGAAGGTATCACCCGGTTTGCTTTTTTTCAGGATCTGTCATTGACTCTCTCCAAGAATGGCATGATCATGGAAGAATTGCTGAGCAAAGGCCTTTTCAGAGACATCATTTCATTGCTGTTAAAAGAAGAGGGCTTAGGCTATGCGGCTTTACCCAAAGGGCTCCTCCTGTTTCACGGATACCCTGAAGGGAACCGCACCGCGTTTGAAGAACACCTGGTGGAGGCGGTTTCATACGCCTGTGATGCCGCAAACCGTTGCTCCTTGCATTTTACGGTCTCCCCTGAACATCTAAAACGATTTCAGGCCTGTTTGAAAAAGGTTGGGCCCCTTCATGAAAAGCTGTTTCAAATTCTCTACGATGTGGGTTTTTCCATGCAGAAAGCCTCAACAGATACCCTTGCGGTGGATCTGGAAAACAGGCCCTTTCGCCTG
>JABGPV010000117.1 GCA_018644785.1 Deltaproteobacteria bacterium
TCCCCTGTGAGCGCCCCTTCGAGTGATGACGGAAGCAGTTCGGCGTTGGCGCTGTAAAAAGAAAAAAGGGCTGTGCCGATAAATAGAAAAAGTGCTGAAACGGGAATATAGGCAATTGCCGCGATCCAGACGGCGCGTGATGCGGCCTTAATGGATTTTGTGACCTGGTAGCGTTGAACATAGTTTTGATCCACGCCGAAATTTCTCAGGTTTTCAAAAATACCGTATATGAGCACCACCCATACCGTGGGGGCGATAAGATCCGGTTGCCAGCTGCCCAGGGAAAATTTCCCGTGCTGCTGGGCAACCTCGAATAACTGCCCCGGACCTTCCGGCATACCGGCGAGCAGGATAATGATGGAAACGATGGCACCGGCGAAAAGGATAATGACCTGGACCACGTCCGTCCAGATCACCGCTTCAATGCCCCCCAGCACCGTATAACAGGTCACCCCGATGCCGGTAATGATGATGATGGTTTCATAGGACCATCCCGTGAGATGGTGCAAAACGAGGGAAACCAGAAAAAGAATCATGCCGATACGGGCTAAAGAGCCCAACATGAAACTGATGCTGCCGTAGATGCGGGCCCAGGGCCCGAAACGCTGCTCCAGATATTCGTAAGCTGATATTTTGACCTTTGTCCTGTAAAGGGGAATGAAATAGAATGTGGCGACCAGGGCTGCCGGCGGCAGGGTGAGTGAAAACAGGAAAACATCCCAGTTGGCGTTGTAGGCCTGGCCGGGATAGGCCAGAAACGTGATGCTGCTCACGAAAGTTCCCAGTATGGAAAGGCCTACCGCCCAGCTGGGAAGTTTTCCATCCGCGATCATGAATCCGGAACTGGTACTGCTTTTCTTGCGGAAATAGGCGCCAAAAAGTATAACGGCCATGAAATAGAAAACAAGGATCAGTTTGTCCGCCAGAAGAAAATGTGTCTGCATGGGCTTTCCCCGTGGTTGTTTTGGCGGGAGATTAACCCAATGCCGACCATCCCCGCAAGCAAAAAGGGTATCTTGATGAATCCAATGAACTCCGTACAGGCCGGCAGCCTGACGATGGCGTACTTCATTTCACCCCATGGGTTCGGCCATGCCGCCCGAGCATCGGCGGTTATGAGTGCCATTCAGGAACGCTGCCCCGGGATTCGATTTGAGATATTCACCACAGTGCCGCCATGGTTTTTCGAGGAATCCCTTTCCGGACCCTTTTCTTATCATGCGCTTTTGACCGATGTGGGACTGGTGCAGGAAAATCCCCTTTGTGCCAATCTATCCAGGACAGTGGCATGTCTGAACGAATTCCTGCCGTTCAACCCTAGGAAGTTGGAGGATTTGGCAAAAAAAGTGAACCAATTAAAATGTGCTATGATTCTTTCTGATATCTCTCCCATGGGTATTGCCGTTGCCCGGGAGGCAGGGTTGCCCTCTATTTTGGTGGAGAACTTCACGTGGGATTGGGTTTATGGGGAATACGTCTTTGAAAATACAGGGTTCAAAACACATATCACCTATCTTGAGTCCCTTTTTTCATCGGCTGATTTCCATATTCAAACGGCGCCCATCTGTTCAAAAGGGTCGGTTCACCTGACCACCGGGCCGGTAAGTCGGAAGCCAAGAAGCGATCGATCAAAGACCAGAGAAAAACTGGGAATATCCGGTCAAGACCCCATGGTTCTCATTACCATGGGAGGGATACCGAAACATCATGGGTTTATCGGTCAATTGGCCAATGAAAAAGGGACTCTTTTTGTTGCACCGGGCGCTGGTAAGGTCTTTCGGGTTCTTGAAAACGTGATTCTTCTGCCCCATCAGTCTGAATTTTTTCATCCGGACCTGGTTCATGCCGCTGATGCGGTGGTGGGAAAAGTGGGATACAGCACCCTTGCGGAAGTCTATCATGCGGGAGTCCCCTTTGGATATATCAAACGGACCCGGTTTCAGGAATCCGAAATACTTTCTGAATATATCGAAAATTATATGACGGGTTTTTCAATTGATGAACGGATATTCGAAAATGGGGACTGGATTTTGCGGGTTCCGGAACTGCTTGATCAGCCGTCTGTTACAAAAGAAAAGCGCAACGGAGCGGAAGAGGCGGCCGATTTTGTGTTAAAGTTGTTGAATGGGGCTTCGGGATGAATAATTTCTCCGGAATTCATGTTTATGCTTGTACTCATTTCTATTTCAATGTAAGTTTTTCCAACATGGGTCAATGAAAATTCGATCCGTTTGGGCGGCTTTAGGTCTATCTTATCAAAACAGACGGAAAAAAGGAGTATCGATATGACAATCAATGTGCTGGGGGTCGTGGGTGCCGGGCAGATGGGTTCGGGAATTGCGCAGGTGGCTTCAGCCTGCGGTTTGACCGTTGTGATGAATGATATCAATGACGAATTTGTGGAGCGGGGTTATAAGACCATCGAAAAAAGCCTCGGCCGCCTCTTAAAAAAAGAAAAGATTACCCTTGAGGAACAACAATCCATATTGGGCAGGATCGAAGCGTCCACATCCCTGGAGGATATGATTCGAGCGGACTATGTGGTGGAAGCGGCCACGGAAAATGAAGCCCTTAAATTGAAAATATTTGATGATCTGGATGGATTCTGTAAACCCGGGGCCATACTGTCCTCAAACACCTCTTCCATCTCCATTACCAAAATTGCCGCCGCCACAAAGCGACCGGAGAAAGTCATCGGCATGCATTTTATGAATCCTGTACCCCTGATGAAGCTGGTGGAGATCATCAATGGTTTGGCAACGGACGATGAGACCACCCGGATGACCCGGGACCTGGCGGTGAAAATGGGAAAAACGCCGGTACCGGCCAACGATTTCCCAGGGTTTGTGGCCAACCGTATCCTGATGCCCATGATAAACGAAGCGATATATGCGCTTTATGAGGGCGTGGGCGAAGCCAAAGATATTGATGAGATCATGAAGCTGGGCATGAATCATCCCATTGGGCCCCTTGCGCTGGCGGACTTGATCGGGTTGGATACCTGCCTGGCGATTCTGGAGGTTCTCCAGAAAGGGTTGGGTGACAGCAAATATCGCGCATGTCCGCTACTGAGAAAATATGTGGACGCGGGCTGGCTGGGTCGAAAAACGGGCCGCGGATTTTATGCCTACTAAGGACCGGGTCGCGTTTAACGGGGACCGAACAGGTATGAAAAAAAGAGTCATGGTCGGTTTGCAAAGGCCATTTGCTTTTGATATGATGCCCGAAAAATAGAGTCGGGCTCAGCTGCCGGACAGAAAACCACTAACGTGCCCGGTTGAATTTTCAAAATTTCTGGAGAGGAATTATGGCCAAAATCCTGATTGTGGACGATGAAGAGCATATTCGCTATCTGTACTCAGAAGAGTTGAGTGACGCCGGCTACGAAGTGATTACGGCGGAGAACGGGTATATGTTGTTGGAAAAGATCGAGGAAGAAAAGCCGGATCTGGTTGTCCTGGACATCAAGATGGTGGATTATAACGGTCTCGATCTTTTGCAGGATATCAGAAATAAGTTTTACGACCTGCCGGTCGTTTTATGCACTGCCTACGACACGTTCAAGGAGAACATGAAATCCATTGCCGCCGATTTCTATGTCATCAAATCATTTGATCTGTCCGAGCTGAAAAACAAGATCGCCATGGCGCTTGAGGCCTCCAAGGATTAGAACAGGGTTAGCCGCGAGGCCCTTATTTGTGATATTTTTCGCCTCTTATGATTGTAAATGTCCTGTAGAGTTGTTCCAGGAGGAAGACGCGGCACATTTCATGGGTCAGGGTCAGCTTTGAAAGTGAGAGCGTTTCGTGGGCCTTGTGCAGGATCTCCTTTGAAATTCCTAAAGGACCTCCGATAACAAAACACAGCGAATCTCCCTTCCATGATAAACGGTCAATTCGGTGGGAAAGCGCTTCAGAAGTATACTCCCTCCCAGATATGTCGAGGACGATGATGTGGTCTCTGAGCTGGAGTTTCTTGAGAATGGAGCGCCCTTCCATTGCGAGCAATTCATCTTTTTGGATGCCCTTGGAAATTTTTTCGGGTTTTACTTCGATCCATTCAGTTGGGATGTAATGCCTGAGGCGTTTGAGATAAAATGATTCACCCTCTTTGAGGAAAGAAGATTTCGTATGACCCACCACAATGATTCTGATTTTCGGCATGGCGCCTCCCGGGCGGAGTAGGGGCGAAAAATTTTTCGCCCTTACATAAACGGTGCGGTTTTTTCAAAGGCAGGGGTGAAAAATTTTTCACCCTTACATAATGGTTATTACAAAATGAAGGGAATTTCAACAAAGGCAGGGGCGAAAAATTTTTCGCCCTTACATAACGCGGGTTTTGCCGCATTTTTTCCCATGGCGATCAGGAAGTTTGGTTTATTGACCCTGGAATATGTTCGCAGAATGGGCGTTATGGGTATTTTTTTTCTGAAGACACTCCTCTACACCCTTGTTCCGCCTCTCAAGATCTACAGATGCCTCAAGCAAATCCAATTCATCGGATTTCAATCCATTCTCCTCATTGTCCTGACCGGTGGATTCTCAGGTATGGTACTGGGATTTCAAGGGTTTTACAGCTTAAGCCGGTTTGGCTCAGATGCGTTTTTAGGCCCCATGGTGGGCCTGGCCCTGATCAAGGAGCTGGGGCCTGTCATTGCCGCCCTTATGGTCACGGGGAGGGCAGGTTCCGCCATTGCCGCTGAAATCGGGATTATGCGCATCAGTGAGCAGATTGATGCGCTGGAGTTGATGGGGCTGAATCCCTATCGATATCTGGTGGTGCCCAATCTGATCGCCGCCATGATTTGCCTGCCCCTCCTCACTGCGCTTTTTGATGTGGTGGGGATTTTCGGCGGTTACCTCATCGGTGGTAAGCTGCTGGGGGTCGGAGCCGGTACCTATTTTGGGGAAATGGCCCATTATGTGGAGATGAAAGATGTCCTGGAGGGTGTTTATAAATCCCTGAGTTTTGGGGTTATTATCGCCTGGGTTTGTTGCTTCAAAGGCTATTATTCGGGGATATACACGGGATTCGGTTCGGAAGGGGTGAGCAAGGCCACCACCCAGGCTGTGGTACTCTCTTCGGTATTGATTCTTGTGTGGGATTATTTTATGACATCCATACTGTTTTGATGCTTTTTTGGTTTATGGACTGATGATCAAAATCGAAGACTTACAGAAATCATTTGATGGTCATGACGTGCTCAAGGGCATCTCCTTTGAAGTGGGCAAGGGAGAGGTGTTTGCCCTGGTCGGGGGGAGTGGCGGAGGCAAGAGTGTGCTGCTGAAGCATGTGGCAGGGCTCATGAAACCGGACCGGGGAAGCGTAACGGTGGACGGTATGGAAATAGGGTCTGCCGGACAAGAATCCCTGCGGGCCTTTCGAGAACGATTGGGTTTTCTTTTCCAGGGAGGGGCGCTTTTTGATTCTTTAAGTGTTTTTGAAAATGTTGCTTTTCCTTTGAAAGAGAAAAGCAAATTGAGCCGCAATGTCATTCGGGAAAAGGTTTTGATGGAGTTGGAAAATGTAGGGCTTTCCGGATCGGAGCATCGCTATCCTTCTCAAATCAGCGGCGGCATGGTAAAGCGGGCAGCCCTTGCCAGAGCCCTGGTGGAAGATCCTGAAATCATGCTTTTTGACGAGCCCACCACCGGGCTGGACCCGGTAACGGGTCAGTCGATTCTGAAACTGATCGATTCCTGCCGCCGGCGGCTCTCTTTTACAGGTATTATTGTTACCCATGAAATCCCGAAGGTGTTTGCCATTGTGGATCGGGTCGTCATGCTTCACGAAGGGGTGGTATGTTTGGAAGGGGCTCCTTCGGATTTTATGGAGAGCCGTGATCCGGTGATTCAAGCGTTTTTGAGTGGTTAGATGTCAGGTTCTAAAGGGGAACGGATGAAAAAATTTGATGTTGAATTGTGCGTGGGCCTGTTCATGATTTTAGGGATTTTGTGCCTGGGGTATCTTTCCATCAAGCTGGGGAAACTGGAGGTCCTGGGCAGCCGGGGATATGAGGTGGAAGCCGTCTTTTCAAACGGCGGTGGTATCAAATCCGGTTCGACGGTGGTGATTGCCGGGGTGGAAATCGGGCGGGTCAAAAAGGTCAGCCTGGATGATTACCAGGCCCTGGTATTGATGGATTTGCCCCTTCATGTGAAGATCCAGGAGGATGCCATCGCTTCCATCAAGACCCGTGGGCTTATTGGCGACAAATTTATTGAGATTACACCGGGTGGTTCTGAAGAAATGATCGGTCCCGGCGGAAAGATCAGAGATACACAGTCAGCGATTGATTTTGAGGAGTTGATCTCAAATTATGTATTTGGAAAATTATAGAAATAACCATGGACAGGAGGCCCGTACAATGAAAAAGCACCGGATTCGGCTATATTTTCGATCTTTGTTCAGCGGTGTTTTGTTGATTCTGATGTTTGCTGTATCCTGTTTCGCCGGTGTCCCCACGGACGGCATAAAAAAGACCACCGACCGCATTCTCGTCATTGTCAGTGACCCGGCCTTAAAGGGCCCGGAAAATAAAGACAAGCGGGGCCAGCTGATCCGAAAGGCGGTAGATGAACGGTTTGACTGGGAGGCCATGACCAAAAGATCTCTTGCCAGACACTGGCGGAAGAGAACCGAAGCGGAAAAAAAGGAATTTATCTCGCTTTTCGGGAAATTGCTGGAGCGGACCTACCTGGACAAGGTGGGGAGTTATTCCGGTGAAAAGGTGATTTATGTGGGTGAAACCATTGATGGGAGATATGGAACCGTAACCGCTAAGATTCTCACCCATTCCCAAACAGAGGTGGAGGTTCGCTACAGACTGAAAGAACTAGATGGTAATTGGCAAGTATACGATATTTCCGTCGAGGGAGTCAGCCTGGTCAATAATTATCGAAAACAGTTTAACAGCATTATACTACGCTCTTCCTATGATGAGCTTGTACGGAAACTAAGGAAAAAGGTGGCGGAGAAAGATTGAAATGTGGCGCGTTGTTGAGGGGAAACAATTCATGGGGTTTTGCAAACGTTTGTGGTTTGTTCTGATTTTCGGGCTGGTTTGCTGGGGAATTCAAGGCCACCGGGATATAATCTGGGCTGCACCATTTGATTCCGGGGAGGATGCCGCATCCCTTCAAGTCAGCATGGCCGGCCATGAGCTGGTTCAAACGGCCCGTCTGGATGAGGACGTTGCGAAAGCAAGCGCTTCGGAGGGGAAGGCGGCATCAAAGGGCGAAAACCTCTCAGAAGAGCCGGATGATTCGGAAGCTTGGCCGGAGGATGAATTGTCGGAGGAATCATTCATTCCCGATCCGCTCGAACCGATGAATCGTGTTTTTTTTGCATTTAACGATGCGGCTTATTTCTGGTTTTTTAAACCCGTTGGCGAAGGCTACAGCTTTGTGATGCCGCAGGTGCTGCGGGTTTCCATCCGCAATTTTTTCACCAATCTGAGCATGCCCATTCGTCTGGTCAGTAGTTTGTTGCAGGGAAAAATTAAAAGCGTAGGCATGATCCTGGTGCGGTTTGTGGTCAATTCATCGGCAGGTTTCCTGGGATTTCAGGATGTGGCCAAACTGGCCCTGGATTACCCGGTGCAGGACGAGGATCTGGGGCAGGTGTTTGCATTTTACGGTATCGGCCCGGGATTCTACCTGAACTTGCCTTTCCTGGGGGCCAGCAGCCTTCGCGACACCGTTGGCTGGGTGGGGGGGCTTTATCTCAACCCCCTTGACTATATCGTGGAAGATTGGTGGGCCAATATAGGCGCCCGAGCCTTTGATATGACCAATAAGACATCCCTTCGTATCGGCGAATATGAAGCACTGAAAGATGCTTCGCTCGATCCCTACGTGGCCATGCGGGATGCCTATTTTCAATACCGGCTCAACCAGATTGAAAAATAATATGATCGGTGCTCGAATTCCAAGATCTATTAAGAAGAATCTATCATGAATGCTTTCCTGAAGAAGCTGTTGGCCTACTCCGTGGCAGCATTCTTTGGGGTAATGTTGATTACGACCTTTTTGTGCCATACGTGTATGGCCAAAGTATACTGGGCAAATTTTGATGGCAACACCATAGCCAAAGCGGACTTGGACGGCTCCAACCCCAACCAGAGTTGGATCTCAGGGTTCTCTGGTCCCCTTGGGGTCGCCGTCGATACAAACTATATTTACTGGGCGGATTACGACAGCAACACCATAGCCCGGGCGAACCTGGACGGTTCGAGCCCCAATCTGAACTGGATCACGGGGTGTTTTGGACCGGATGAGGTCACCGTCGATTCAAACTACATATATTGGTCCAATTACGATGACGACACCATCGGCCGGGCCAATCTGGATGGTAGCAATCCCGACCAGGACTGGATTGAGGGGTGTAATTATCCGGATGGGATTTCCGTCGATTCAAACTATGTATACTGGGCAAACCTGGAAGGCGACACCATCGGCCGGGCCAATCTGGATGGTAGCAATCCCGACCAGGACTGGATCATTGGGTGTGATGAACCGGCCGGAGTCGCGGTCAATGGAACCTATGTATACTGGACAAATTACAATGGCGACACCATCGGCCGGGCCAATCTGGATGGTAGCAATCCCGACCAGGACTGGATCGAGGGGACTTTTGGACCGTATGGGATCGTCGTTGATGGAAGCTTCGTATACTGGACAAATGAGGTGAACGACACCATCGGCCGGGCCAATCTGAACGGCAGCAATCCCGACCAGGACTGGATCGAGGGGACTTTTGGACCGTATGGGATCGTCGTTGATGGAAGTTATGTGTACTGGACAAATTACAATGGCAGCACCATCGGCCGGGCGAACCTGGATGGTTCGAGCCCCAACCAGGACTGGATCACGGGGTTCGCTGGCCCCCTTGGGGTCGCGGTTGATGAAACCTATGTGTACTGGGCAAACTTCTGGAACGGCACCATCGGCCGGGCGAACCTGGATGGCACCGGCGCTACCCAGAACTTGATTACGGGGTGTATTGGACCGTATAGAGTCGCGGTCGATGGAACCTATATATACTGGACAAATTATTTTGGCGCCACTATCGGTCGGGCGAACCTGGATGGGAGCAACCCCGACCAAGCCTGGATCATTGAGTGTTTTGGGCCGGAAGGGATTTCCGTTGATGCAAATTATGTATACTGGACAAATTACGTTGTCGATACCATAGGTCGGGCAAACCTGGATGGCAGCAACCCCAGCCAAACCTGGATCACGGGGTGTAATGGGCCGGATGGGATTTCCATTGATGCAAATTATGTATATTGGGCAAATTATGATGACGACACCATTGGTCGTGCGACCCTGGACGGCACCGTCGATAAACAGAACTGGATCGAGGGGTGTGATTGGCCTGCCGGAATCGCAGTTGATGGAACCTATGTGTATTGGGCAAATTACAATGGCAGCACCATAGGTCGGGCAAACCTGGACGGCACCAGCGCTACCCAGAACTGGATCACGGGATGTAATGGGCCGGATGGGATCGCATTAACGCCTGCCCCGCCCGCCTTCAGTAAAATGTTCTCACCTGACTCCATTGCCTACGGCGGGACCAGCACTCTGACCTTCACCATCAACAATACCGGTTCAGTGGTGAATGCCACCCGTTTGGATTTCACCGATAACCTGCCCGCTGACGTGGTTATAGCCGAACCTGCTAACGCTTCCACCACCTGTACCGGGGGTACTCTGACGGCTGTGGCCGGTTCCAGTGTAATTTCGTACACCGGCGGCACGGCGGCAGCAAGGAGCACTTGCACGGTAGAAGCGGATGTAACCAGCATCAGCACGGGCACCCACGTCAACACATCCGGGGATCTAGCTTCCTCCCTGGGAAACAGTGGAACGGCATCGGATTCGTTGATCGTGGGTGCTGCTGTCGCACCCACCTTCAGTAAAATGTTTTCACCCGACGTCATTGCCTACGGCGGGACCAGCACTCTGACCTTCACCATCAACAATACCGGTTCAGTGGTGAATGCCACCCGTTTGGATTTCACCGATAACCTGCCCGCTGACGTGGTTATAGCCGAACCTGCTAACGCTTCCACCACCTGTACCGGGGGTGCTCTGACGGCTGTGGCCGGTTCCAGTGTAATTTCGTACACCGGCGGCACGGCGGCAGCAAGGAGCACTTGCACGGTAGAAGCGGATGTAACCAGCATCAGCACGGGCACCCACGTCAACACATCCGGAGATCTGACTTCCTCTTTAGGCAACAGTGGCACCGCCTCCGACTCGTTGATCGTGGGAGAAAACCCTGCGCCTACCATCTCCTCTTTTACGCCCACAACAGCCAGTATGGGAGCAACTGTGGTCATAGTCGGGACCCAATTTACCGGAACAGAGGTAAAATTCGGAGGAACGAATGCGGCAAGTTTTAATGTGGACTCCCCGAACCGGATAACCGCTGTGGTGGGCGCCGGATCTACGGGAGGCGTTACAGTGACAACAGGCGGAGGCACGGGCGCCGGTGCATCGACATTTACCTATGATAGCGATCCTGCGACATTGGGCACCGGGAACCCCTCTTCTTACAAGTTAACCGTGACAAAGATTGATATGTGGAATGGCGCCGTATGGGTTACGGTCTTTTCAGGGGCAACACAACTTGACATGGTGACCGGGGGAACGTTTCCGGGAATCAATAACCTAAATCTTCCTGCAGGCACTTACTCCCAAGTGAAGGTCACTTTTAAGAATTCATTCCCTGTTTCAGGCACGGTAAGTAACCCCCCGACTTCCTATTATACCACCGCCACACCCTTTTTTGGGCAGAAGAACTTAGCTTGCTCCCCCACAACCATCCCTGGGAGTATGGCGGAATTTATATTTTATAACCCCACATGGGGGGCACTCGGTGTGAATGCGCCTCCACAGACATACGCCATTACCCCCATCACAGTCGGTATAACTACGGATTTCCAACCAACCCTGAGATTTACCATCAGCAATACCCTTCGCTTGAAGGGAACCGCTGGAAATCCTTCCAGCTATTTTTTCTCGTTGGATGCACCGACGGGGAGTCTGGTTGAGCCCTAAATCTGGTTTCGGCCCCTTCAGCATGTAGAAAGATGCTGATTCTATCGAGAAAGATACACCGGGGGTTGAGATATCTCACGGGACAACGCTTCCGCTTACAGCTCCGATCGGGCAATTGCCCTCCCAGCAGCCCCTTCCAGCACGTGAACCCCCTGAGCGTATGTTTTGACCCGCGGGTTTCGGGTCTGGCCGTGGAAATACCGGTAATAAATCTGTTGGATGATCACCGCCAGCCGGAAAAGCCCAAAGCAGTAGTAGAAGTCGAAACGGTCCATTTTGATACCGGAGGTGCGGCCATACAAGTCGACCAATTGGCGGCGGGTGAGAGCCCCGTCAATATGGGTGGGCATGGTGCGGATGACATGGCGTTCCTCGGGATCATCCTTTTCCACCCAGTAGCCCAGGGTGCACCCAAGGTCCATGAGGGGATCCCCAACGGTACACATCTCCCAGTCCAGAACACCGATGATCTTGTAGGGGTCGGAAGGGTCTAAAACGATGTTGTCCAATTTGAAGTCGTTGTGGATTATGCCGGACTGCCCGGTTTCGGGCGGTATTTTCTCTTCCAGCCAGGCCATTACGGCTTCGCAGTCGGGCACATCGGGTGTGCGCGCCGCTCGAAAACGCTTATTCCACCCCAGGACCTGCCGTCGAACATAGCCTTCGGGTCTTCCCAAGTCCCCCAACCCCATGGCGGTGTAGTCCAGGGAATGCAGTTCCACCAGCGCATTGACAAATTTTTCATACAACCGGCGGACCTGCTGGGGGGTGGTGAAAAGGCCCTGGGGGATCTCTTTGCGTAAAATGATGCCCGGCAGATGTTCCATCACATAAAAAGGGGCGCCCATGACGGACTCGTCCCGGCAATAAAGCAGCGGGCGGGGTGCGTAGGGCCAGTGCCGGTTGAGGGCCGAAAGCACTTTGTATTCCCTGCCCATGTCATGGGCTGTGGCCGCCTTCGTACCAAAAGGCGGTCGCCTCAACACCAATTGCCGGTTGGCAAAGGAGAGCAGATAGGTCAGGTTGGAGGCACCACCTGTGTACTGCTGTACCTGAACCGGCCCTTCAAGCCCTGGAATGGCGCCCATTAAATGGGATTCAATGCGATCCGCAGCCAGTTCCTCCCCCCGGCGTACATGGGTGGGTCGATCCATATGGTCCATGCCATTTGTTGGGTTCATGGTGGGTTGCCTTTCGCGTCAATTTGCGGGTTAATGATACTGTTTTCGATAAACGCCGTCATAAACCGGGAATAGCCGTCCACGTCAACACTCCTGCGGGCATGCTTGGGCCGTTTGAGATACCAGTCCTGCAGCATGGCCTTGATGAGGCCGGCTGTCATCCGGCAGTCGTCCGTGATGAAAATGCCCTGGTCCCGACCCATGGAAACAATGTCACTGAAGAGCTTCTCCGTGTTCAATTCCCCCTGAACCGCGGCCCGCCGCTCCCGGAGCCCGATGTTTTTGGCTTCCATATAGGAAAAGAAAAACCAGGGCTGCATGGCCTCGCTGAGGTAAAGATGGGTCTTTATGGCTGCGCGCAGTTTTCCAAGGGGTTCCTTCTCCACCGCTATGTTGCTCCTGAGCACGCGGGAGGTGATGGTTCGGCGATGGCGTTGCATCATCTCCAGCAATTCTTCTTTGCCTGAAAAATAGTTGTAAAGGGCGCCGGTGCTCAAACCGGCCTCTTTGCTCAAATGGCGCATGCTCATGGCATGGAAACCCTTTTTGTTGCTAATCTTCAAGGCCGCGGCAAAAATACGTTCCAGATTCTTGCTGATGGTCTTTTCTTTCTTGATCTGAAACACCTCCGGGTTCTGGGCAAAGAACTCCAGATAGCAGCTTTTTTTAAGGGCGTCCACTTTTGTTTTGAAGCGTTTGTAGTCATCAATGGGTAGCTGTTTCACGGCGCATCTATTTCACGGTTTTGTTTTCGTAAGTCTTCAGGATCTGTCGGGCCACGGAAACCTTGTGCACCTCGTCCACCCCGTCATAGATGCGGGCTGCCCGCTCGTGCCGGTAGAAAAAGGCGATGATGGTGTCATCGGTCATCCCAAGCCCCCCGTGGATCTGCAGGGCCCGGTCCACCACCCGTTGCATGGTATTGGCCACCGTAAACTTGATCATGGAGATATCCTTGCGAGCCCCTTTGGTTCCCAGCTGCTCGATTTTCCAGGCGGCATGGAGAACCATCAGGCGGGCGGCCTGGATTTCCGCGGCGCTGTCAGCAATCATGGCCTGGACCAGCTGCCGGTCGGCCAGTTTTCGACCGGGTGCTATGACACGGTCCCGGGCCCGTGCGCACATGAGATCGAAAGCTCGGTTGCAGATGCCGATCCAGCGCATACAGTGATGGATACGGCCGGGACCCAGCCTTTCCTGGGCAATGACAAACCCGTGGCCCTCTTTACCCAGAAGATTCTCTTGCGGCACACGGCAGTTTTGATAGAGGATCTCGGCATGACTGAAATAGCCTTTTCCCGCGTGCCCCATGACCGGGATATTGCGCACCAGGTTGAAGCCCTTGGTATCAGAGGGTACGATAATCATGCTGGCTTGAAGATAGGGAGACGCTTCGGGATCGGTAACGGCCATGACAATGGCAAAGGCGGCGCCGTCGGCGGAACTGGTATACCATTTGTGGCCGTCGATCACGTAATCATCCCCGTCTTTGACAGCGGTGGTCTCCATCATCACGGGGTTGGAACCGGGCATGTCCACTTCGGTCATGGAAAAACAGCTGCGGATTTTTCCCGCAACCAGGGGCTTCAGGAATTCCTTTGACTGCCATGGCGTCCCGAATTTGTGCAGGATCTCAATATTGCCGGCATCCGGGGCCATGCAGCCGAACGTATACAGGCCCAGGGGACATCCGCCCAAGGCCTCGAAGACCAGCGCACTTTCCATCAGGGTCAGTCCCATGCCGCCCAGTTCGGCCGGATGGAGCGGGGCCCAGAGCTCCATCTGCCGGACCATGTCCCGCTTCTCTTCCAGGACCGGAAGCAGATCCGCCAGGTTGTCGGCCAGGAATTCCTTTTCAAGCGGGATCAGTTCCTTGGCCACGAATTCGTGGATCATTCCCAAAATGGTCTGCATCTTTTCTGAAATTGTAAAATCCATTGGTTACTCCTGTTTAGGGGTATGCAGCAAATCGTCTGAAGACGTCTCCAGCCGGCACTTACCTGTAGGTCAGTAATGCCGGATCCTTTTCCAGCAACAGGGGCGTGGTGTCGTTGAACACCGACAGGGAAAGCCCCGACGGGTTGTATTTGACACAGGTCAGAGACGCGTTCATGACCTGCCAGCTGATTTCCAGAGTCTTAATGTGGCTCAAGCCCAGAGCCAGCTGCATGATCACCGATATGGGACCACCCGAGGTGAAAACGGCAATACGGTGTCCCTTTCCATGGCGGCTTTTTAAAAATTCGACGCCCCCACGAACCCGGGCACAAAATGAGAGCCACGGCTCAACGCCTTCCTGACCGTCATAATGACCATCGAGCCATCGATCCACGGTCTGGGAGAAATAGACTTGAAACGCTTTTTTGTCCTGCCGAAGCCGGGCAAGATCTGCGGCCGACACCGTGTCAGGATCTCTGGAAACCCGGGTGCGCGCCACCAGCAGCGCTCTCGCATCGTATTCATCAAAAGCCGGCAGAATGCCCGGCAAATCACCATCCTTCAGAACTTCTGAATAATGTTCACACAGGGGTCCGGCCGTATCCCGCTGGCGTTTCATGCGGCCGCTGTAGATGGCGTCGAAAACGATTCCCAGGGACAGAAGGTGGTCGGCCATGATCCGGGCCTGTTGAATCCCGATGGGGGAGAGGCGATCGTAATCGCTTGCTCCGAAAGAGGCCTGCCCGTGACGGATAAAGTATATTTCACTCATGCTGTTCCATGGTTATCATTGATTTTGCCAACCCGCCAGGTTCCCTGGTGAATTGGCGATTCGTGGCGCCAGAATAGCGGAGCCATCCGCCCGAGTCAATAAAAAATAACGAACACTTGTTATTTTTATATTGACAATGGCGGCCGGGGCCATTTAAATGACGAACAGGTACAATGATCACAGCGGCATACATCCAAAGGAACCCACCGGTTTATGAAAATTCTGGTATGTGTCAAGCAGGTGCCCCACATAGAGGGGGTCGCGGTAAAACAGGACAACAACAAAAT
>JABGPV010000118.1 GCA_018644785.1 Deltaproteobacteria bacterium
ACAAACTGTTGCCCCTGTGCAAGGCCATGTTTTTTGAAACGAACCCGATCCCGGTGAAAACTTCCGCGGCACTGATGGGTTTGATCGGCGATGAAATGAGATTGCCCATGTGCCCAATGGGTTCTGCCAACCTGGAAAAACTAAAAAACGTGCTTACGGATTACGGTCTTATATAAAGCGCAGAGGGAAAAATACAAGATCATGGAGGTTATATCATGATTAGAATAATGGTTGCGGGGGCCGCCGGTCGCATGGGGGGAAGAATCATTCACATGATTCACCAGAACCCTGAGACCGAACTGGCAGGCGCCTTTGAACATCCCGGCCACAGAAGTGTGGGTGAAGATGCGGGATCGGTTGCTGGAATTGGCGAGTTGGGTGTCGGCATTTGCGGGTCCTTTGATGAGGCCGCTGGCGGGGCGAATGTATTGATCGATTTCACACAGCCCCTGAGCACTCTTCAAAATACGCGAAAGGCTTCAGAAAAGGGGATTGCCGTGGTCATCGGAACCACCGGGATCTCTGAAGACGGCATCTCAGAAATTAAAACCCTTGCGGAAAAAATGCCATGCGTCATGGCGCCCAATATGAGCGTCGGTGTCAATGTCATGTTCAAAATTGCGGGGGAGATGGCGCGAATCTTAGGTAACGATTACGATATGGAAATTCTGGAAGCCCATCACCGGCTTAAAAAGGATGCCCCAAGCGGAACCGCCATGCGGCTGGGACAGATTCTGGCGGAAGCGGTGGATCGTGATCTCGAAAAAGTCGGCGTTTATGGCCGAAAGGGAATGATCGGCGAGCGAACCGATGAAGAGATCGGCATTCAGACCTGGCGCGCCGGTGATATTGCGGGAGAACATACGGTCATGTTCGGCGGCATTGGTGAGCGGTTGGAACTGGTGCACCGGGCCCATAATCGGGATAATTTTGCAAGGGGCGCCGTAAGGGCAGCCCTTTGGATCACCGGACAGCCGGCGGGGCTGTATGATATGCAGGATGTATTGGGACTTAAATAGGGGCACGATGCATCGTGCCCCTACTGTTGTTGTAAATATGGGTAACTGTAAAGAGGTTTATGATGGAGAGATTTGAGAAAGCCGAGCGTTTAAAACAGCTTCCCCCCTACCTGTTTAAGGAGATTGATCGGAAGAAGGCCGAGGTAAAAGCCAGAGGTGTGGATATTATCGACCTGGGTGTGGGAGACCCGGACCTCCCCACCCCGGAACATATCATCGGGGAGATGAAGCGGGCGGCGGATGATCCGGAAAATCACCAGTATCCATCCTATTCGGGGATGTCGGATTTCAAGGAAGCCGTGGCCTGGTGGTATGGGGAGCGTTTTAACGTGGCGCTGGATCCGGCCTCGGAAGTGGTATCCCTCATCGGGAGCAAAGAAGGCATTGCCCATCTTCCCCTGGCCTTTATCAATCCGGGTGATGTGGCCCTGGTGCCCAGCCCGGCGTACCCGGTTTACAATATTGCAACCCTTTTTGCCGGTGGCGAGTCCCATGTGATGCCGTTATTGAGCCAGAATAATTTTTTGCCTGATCTGGAAGCCATTCCCCCGGAGGTGGCGGATCGCGCCAAGCTGATGTTTATCAATTATCCCAATAACCCGACTTCAGCCGTGGCGGATCTGGATTTTTTCCGCCGTGTGGTCTCTTTTGCGGAAAAGCACAGCATTCTGGTCTGCCATGATGCGGCCTATACGGAGATGGCTTTTGATGGATATCGGCCGCCCAGTTTTCTGGAGGTTGACGGGGCCAAAGAAGTGGGGATGGAGTTTCACTCCCTTTCCAAAACTTACAACATGACCGGGTGGCGAATCGGTTTTGCCGTGGGAAATCCGGACGGTGTTGCAGGGCTCGGCGCCATAAAAAGCAATATCGATTCCGGTGTGTTTCAGGCGGTGCAAAGGGCAGGGATCGAGGCCATCCGAGGGGACCAGGCTTGTGTTACGGACATGCACCGCATCTATTCGGGCCGGCGGGATCTCATGGTTCAAGGACTCAGAGAAGCCGGGTTTGAGCTGGATCCGCCAAAGGCAACGTTCTATTTGTGGATCCGGGTGCCCGAAGGGTACACATCCGGATCGCTGGCCACCCGTCTTCTGGAAGAGGCGGGCCTGGTGGTCACGCCGGGTAATGGCTTTGGCGAGCCGGGGGAAGGGTATTTTCGCATTGCTTTGACCCAGAACCGAAAAAGGCTCGGAGAGGCCATTGAGAGATTGAAAGGTCTGAAGTTGTAGGCATTTCAAAACAGCATGGGCCAATGGAAAGCGCTTATATCGGTCTTGGATCAAATATCGGTCATAAGATCGATCATTGCAGAAGGGCCATTTCCCTGATGGGACGGCTTGAAGGGTGTTCAGTGAGGGTGCAGTCGCCTTTTTACCGGACTGAGCCGGTAGGGGTTGAGGGGCAGGACCTTTATGTGAACGGTGTTGTTGGTGTGGATACGGATCTTTCCGCCGATACGCTGCTAAAATGCCTTCTTGAGATTGAAGCGCATATGGGCCGGGTGAGACGGAAAAAATGGGACGCGAGGGTGATCGATCTGGATATTTTGCTCTTTGGTTCCAGGATCATCCAAAAGCCTGACTTAATTGTTCCCCATCCGCTCATGCATTTGAGACGTTTTGTGCTGACACCCATGTTGCAGATTGCACCCAACCTGATTCATCCGGTCTTGTGTAAGTCCATACGGGAGCTGGCCGGATCGCTTCCCGAAGATGGTCAGGCGGTGGAAATTTATGAGAGGCCCTGAATGCTGAGACTGCTGTTTTTTGGAATTCTGGCTTATTTCGTTTTCCGTTTCGTGCAGAAGATGCGCTTGTCTGGCGGAAGGGATCGTGGAAATACCGGTTTAGGGCCTGTGGATGAGATGGTTCAGGACCCGAATTGCATGACCTATATCCCAAAAAGCGGCGCCATCAGAAAGTCTGTAGGCGGTGAAACACATTTTTTTTGCAGCCAGGCGTGTGCTGATGCGTTTAAGCGGAAGAAACCGTAGTTTATGGTATAATAAATATCAAACCTTATAAATGCCGGGCTAACCGGGTTGGAGGATATGCATGAAGTTTTTTATCGATACGGCAAATGTTGATGAGATTAAAGAAGCTCAGGATCTGGGCATGGTCGATGGCGTAACAACCAATCCCAGTCTGGTGGCCAAAGAGGGAAAGGATTTTCGAGGACTGATTAAAGAGATCTGCGCTGTTGTTGCGGGCCCGGTCAGCGTCGAGGTGGTCAGCCTGGAAGCAGGGAAGATGGTTGAGGAGGCGCAGGACCTGGCGGCTATGGCGGATAATATTGTCATCAAGGTGCCACTCATTGAAGAGGGTCTGAAGGCTGTGAAAGTGTTGACCGAAAAAGGGATCAAAACCAATGTGACCCTGTGTTTTTCACCGGTCCAGGCATTGATGGCCGCAAAGGCGGGTGCCGCCTATATCAGCCCATTTGTAGGAAGGCTTGATGACATCAGTTCCGTGGGAATGGACCTGGTGGAGCAAATTGCCGCCATCTATGAAAACTACGCCTATGAAACGGAAATTATCGTGGCCAGTGTGCGAAATCCGATCCATGTGCTGGATGCTGCCCTGGTCGGGGCTGATATCGCCACCATTCCACTGAAAGTTATTCGGCAATTGATCAAGCACCCCTTAACCGACATTGGTCTGGAGAATTTTTTAGCGGATTGGAAAAAATTGGGCTGAAAAAGAACATCACAAAAAAATGCCTCCGGGGGGCCATGGTGGTAATGGCCCTTTCCCTGTTTGGCCAGGATCTGGTTTCGGCGGAAATTTTCCGTTATGTGGACAGAAACGGGGTGTGGCACTTCACAAACCGTAAAACTGACAGTCGGTATCGGCTTTATGTTCGTTCCGGCAACAGAACACCATCGGAATATCTGGCCGAGTACGGCGGCATCGTAAAAAACGCTTCCGATCGTTTTGGGGTTGATATCCATTTTATCAAAGCGATTATCAAGGCTGAATCGGGCTTTGACCAGGAGGCGGTTTCTAAAAAGGGTGCCAAAGGCCTGATGCAGTTGATGCCGGGGACGGCCAGCGACATGGAGGTTATGGATCCCCACGATCCGGAAGAAAACATCGTAGGCGGCACCCGGTATTTCAGCCTGTTGCTCAAGCGTTTCAAGAACAATAAAACCCTGGCCCTGGCGGCCTATAATGCCGGTCCCGAGACTGTGGAAAACTACAATGGGATTCCGCCCTTTCCGGAGACCCGGGCGTTTGTTGAAAGGGTGATGCGTTACTACCGTTCTTACAAGAATGCCGCCAAGTGAGGGGTTGTATTGCTTAAAATTCTGACCGGATTGAAAGAACCTGTTTTTGTATTTTCTTATTGACAAATCGAGGTGTTCGGATTAAATAACGGCCTATGTCGCAGCCGAGTTTTTTTGCTGTGAAATTTGAAGGGCGGAGGGTCGGCCGAACCGAAAATACTCAAGGTTCTGCAGTGTTTTTTGTTGACAAAACCGCTTGGTTCTGTAAAATAGCCTGATTTTGCGGGAATAGCTCAGCTGGTAGAGCTCCACGTTGCCAACGTGGTTGTCGCGGGTTCAAGTCCCGTTTCCCGCTCCATAAAAAGGCGGCATAGCCAAGTGGCTAAGGCAGCGGTCTGCAAAACCGTTATTCACCAGTTCGAATCTGGTTGCCGCCTCCAGAAAAAACCAAAAGGACCGTAAGCAAAAAGAAAAGCTTACGGTCCTTTTTTTGTGCCTGAAAACATACCTTTTCTAGAATCAATCTAAATGGCTTTCATTTTTATATATATTTTCATTAATAATGGTGATAGACTTCTGAAATTATTAAATTCTAGCGATGGAAAGGAGCTTTTTGCCATGAAAAAGACAGTGTATTTGCTTGTGATGTCCATGATTCTTTTTTGTTTTACCAGTATCAGTTTTGCCGGGATCCCCGGAGCAACGGACAAGGTGAAGGCAGCGAGTCTTCTGGTTCCATTTTTTGAAGCGGGTATCGATTCAGCGACTCACCCGGAAGATACTCTATTGGTGGTTTGGGCACCGGTCGCTGCTGCTGGTACGAAAATTCATTACCATGTATGGGATGTAGATGGAAATGATGTAGGTCTATATGGCAACATTGATCTAGGTTTTGTGGAGAGCTGGAATACGTCTATGAGAGGTCTCATCAGCGTCGCTTCTTCAGCTGTAAAGACGGCGCTCACCGATTCCACAGGCAATTATTATCGGGGATTTGTTACCATAGATGTTGTGTCGGCAGATACCGTTTTGAATCCCACGGAGACCGGTTATCCTTTCGCTACCGGGAACAACCTCGAAGGGTGGATATATTACGTTCGTATTCCCGAGGGATCATCTAACGCTCTTGCCATGGTTCCAATTGAAGAGGTGGGAACCAGTATATCTCCTTATTTATACGGCTTCTATTCCAATTCTGATGGAAGGGAGGAGATTAATGTTGATGCAAGGGCCTGTGCAGCGTCATTGGCAACAGGCGGAAGTTGTACAAATTATACTACGATTGATAGAATACGCTCGAGAGTATTTCTAGATAGCACTTCACTTAATGCTTCCACTCGAATAATCCTATTTTACTGGGATGCAAATCGAACGGAGGGCATTTCAACGTATTGCGACGCTGAGTCCTGTGACTCAAGCTACGCATATAAACGCTACAATGAAAGTGGCACTCTGGTACAGGATACCACCATCAGACTTGATCACGTTGTCAACATTATCGAGGTGTCGGGAACAGAGAACGGCTTCGTCTCAATATGGGATATTGCAGACCCTACGGGAAATTGGAATGTATACGCTTTTTCCATAACCAAAGTTCAGCCTGCCTCCGGACCATCTACGAACTGGGATGCGATTTTGGAGTCCTATATAAACCCATAAGTATTTGTAATTGATAAGGCTGCTAGACAAAGGCAGCGGTATTCAAAACCGTTATTGGCCGGTTCGAATCCGGTTTTGCAGCTTACAGGAAAAAAAAGGACCGTAAGCAAAAATAAAAGCTTACGGTCCTTTTTTTATGCTCGGAAAATATACCGATCTTACTCTCGCAAACTTTGCTGATTCCACAGGATATTCCGAACGCCGGAAAGGATATTCAACATGACTGCACCTGAATCCACCATCGGCGGATCTGAGAAATCCATCCGGTTCAAGGCTACGAAAATGGTGCGGTTTGATTCCGGAAAATAGAACCAGAGAGCATACACTCCGGCATTCGCTCCAGAATGGCTGATGGCTTTTTCCCCGAAAAAACCGGCCCATCCTGCCGATACGTCAAGTCCGAAACCGTAGCCCGTGGCTGGTGGAACAGGGGTCATCATTTGCTCCAGCGTTGCCTTGCTCACCACCTCACCCCCGAAAAGCCCCCGGGTCCAGCGGAGCATATCCGAGGCGATGGTGATGCCTGAGCCTGCGGTCCAGTCCCAGGACATGTTCCAGCCGGAGGTGTCCAGAAGTTCATCATCGCCCCAGAAGTAATCGTGGGCATAGGGGTCGCTCTTCATGCCGTCTCGGGTAAGGGCTGTCCGACGCATGCCGAGCGGATGAAACAAGAGGCGGTTTGTCTCATGTGTTACTGTGTCCCTGGTTGCCGCTTCAGCAATCATCCCCAGCAGATAGTATCCCGTGTTGCAATATTGATATTCTGCTCCTGGTTGAACAAAGTCGTCTTTGTGAATTCGAATAATATCCAGAACATCTTCGGAGGTCCATGCGGCTGTAGGGTCGCTGAGGAGCTTAATATACCATTCCTGTGTGTTTTCGTGGTCCGGAATGCCGCTGGTATGATTGAGGAGCATGAGGATTGTAACCTGGTTTCCGTAGCGGGGCAAAGCACCCGGGAGCCAATGTTCCACTGTATCATCCAGTCGTAGTTTGCCTTCTTCCATCAGTTTCATGATCAGTGCGGCGGTGAAAACCTTGGTGATACTGGCGATTCGGACCTGTGTGTTCGCGGTCATGGCCCGGCCTGTGGTTAGATCCGCCTTTCCCGCGGCCCCGGCCCAGGCGCCCTCGGGGGTCGCGACGGCCATGACGGCACCGGGTACGCCGTCGTCGCTTACGTTATTGTTCAGAACGGCCTGGAGTTTTGCCCCAGCAGGCCAGATCGCTGCTTCCAGCTCCACATCTTCACCTTTTGCAAAGCGGATGACGTTATCGGCGTTGCGGGGCACTTGAATGTCCGGAGAGACGCCGCCAACGCCGTTTCGACTGTCCAGTTGAACCATATTGTTTTGGTCCAGCGATTGCCCCACTGGAATGATGGCAAGGAAGGGGAGGTTATCAATCCAAATCGGGTTGCCTGAACCGTTCTCCGGCAACACCATGCCGAAACTGCCATTGGTGCCATGAAAGCCTAAGGCCCGTCCCTGGGGTGATTTCTGAATGGCCATGGCGACCCCTTCACCTGAACTGACGGTGCCGGGATTGACCAGGGCTGTCACCGGTCCGCCATAGTAGGGCTTCTGCGGGTTGATATAAACCACACCCCCGGTTTCAAACCGTTCCGACTCGAGGTTGTATTGGGTAAAGGTTTCGTAAAACGTCTTTTCTTTGTAGAAGAACCCTGCCAGATCGGCTGCCAATTGATCGTTTCCACCCAGATTGCCGCGAAGGTCCACAATAACGCCCGGCACCTGATGGTCTATGAAGCATGTAATGGCTTCTCCGAAGGCTTTCAGGACAGCCTCATGGCCTGGGGGTTCGGGCTCCTGGGTTACCTTCACATAGCCGTGCCCACTGGGCAGGATGCGAAATTCGACTGCCGGATCGAGTGAAGCCTTGGCTGCAAAATTCCCATGGTTCAGGGTGTCATAATCATCCCAGGCGGCTGTGAGGGTTTGGTTCCTGGTTTCTTTTTCGTCGGGATTCTGAAACAAGATGGTGGCTTGACGCCCCACCGGAGCCCGGGTCAGCAGTCGCTCCTGTTCCAGACGCTCGTGTTCCCTGGTGGCCAGACCGCTATTGGTGTCTCTCCAAAGGGTTGAAACCCGAGTGATAACCTCTTCGACCGGTTTTCCGTTCCATTCTATGACCTTCGCTCCAATGAGAATGCCCGCCCGCTCCGCTGGACTTCCGGGGGAGAGGTAATAGACAATGATTTGACCATCATCCAGGTGCGTCACCCCTAAACCGTATCCACCACCGATGTGTGCTTTTAAGAGCGAAAAGTGCAGCTCTTTTGCGGATCGATACCCTTCATCATCGGCGGCTAAAGGATAGGGACCGAAGATCACGTGGCCATCGGGTATGGAAAACAGGTAGCTGCGAAGGGCTGTATAACAGGCAGCAACATCCCCTTGAAAAGCGGCCCTGGCCACATCTCTGGAAAATTTTTTCCCCAATGCGTGCCAGTCAATCCCTTTCCATTGGGTGAACGCATACTTTTTGGAGATTTTGGTGTGAAGGCCATAGAAATTTTTTGGCCACTTTTTAAAGTCCCGTTGAGGGTTGACAGCGTAGCAGGTCCCAGAGGAGGCCACAAAGATCGACCCGAAAACGAATATGGCGATGATGCTTCGAATTCTACGGCTGAACATGGTGGACCTCCTCAGTGTCTGTTAATGGGGCCTATTTGGTCAGCGTGATGGCCACGTAGCCCCTGTTGCTTCTTAAAATATAAAGGGAAATGGTTTCTCCTTCCTTGAATTTTCCCAGCTCTTTTAAATATTGATCCACATTATCCACTCCCTGATGATTGATCTCCTTAATGAGGTCTCCCGGCAGCACACCGGCTTCCTCTCCCTTGCTGTCCGGCTCCACGCCCACCACCATGACGCCTTTTTCGGCCTGAAGTCGGAACTGCTGAACGATTTCAGGGGTCAAATTGGATACGGCAATGCCCAAAGGATTCTTTTTCTCTATTTCAGGACTTTGTGCCGCCACCATTTTGTCCGGCCTTTTTCCCAGTTCGATGGCGAATGTTTTCTCAGCGCCATCGCGCAGCACCAGGAGTTGGGTTTTCTGGCCCACGGGGGATTCAGCGATGGTGAGGCTTAACTCGCGGCTGCTGTCCACTTTCTTGCCATTGACCGCCAGTATGATATCTTTGGCGCGAATACCGGCCTCCTCTGCCGGATCACCGGGAAAAACCTTGGTGACCAGGACACCCGCATCCCCCTTAACACCATAATAGGACTTCAATTCCTTGCTGAGATCCTGGATGCCGATGCCGAGCCAACCGCGGGTGACTTCGCCTTTGGCCTGTAACTGTTCTATGATCCCTTTGGCCATGTTCACGGGAATGGCGAATCCGATCCCCTGGCCCCCGGCGATAATGGCCGTATTGATGCCCACCACTTTTCCTTCCATGTTAATGAGCGGACCGCCGCTGTTGCCCGGGTTGATGGAGGCATCGGTCTGGATAAAGTCATCATAGGGCCCCGAGCCGATTACCCGGCCTTTGGCGCTGATGATGCCCACGGTGACCGTATGTTCCAGACCAAACGGGTTTCCGATGGCCATGACCCATTCTCCCACCTTGATATCATCGGAATTGCCGAACTGGATACTGGGCAGGTTCCCGTCCGATTTGATTTTGATGAGGGCTAAATCTGTGTTGGGATCACGTCCTTTGACTTCCGCATCAAACTCACGTTCGTCCTTGAGGATCACCTTGATTTTATCGGCGCCCTCCACAACGTGATTGTTGGTGACGATGAAGCCGGACTGGTCAATAATGAAACCGGAGCCCAGGCTCCGTTGTTTAAATCCCTGGTTTGGACGGCCTCCGAAAAACTTCTCAAAAAAATCGTGAAAAGGTTCATTCTTGTTAAAGGGCCCCCCCCTGAAATGTGGATCTGCTTCCTTGCGGCGATTGCCGTTTTTTTCCGAACGAATGTTGACCACGGCGGGGCTGTATTTTTCGGCCAGTCCTGAAAAATTGTCAGGGACCCATCGTATATGGCTCTGATCCTCAGCGGTTGCGGCATGGGTCGCTGGAATTGAATAGACCGACAGCAGTGTGAAAAGGGCAGCTATCAGAAAAGCCAGACTCAATGCCATTGGTGCCGATGAAAACGTCTTTTTTCGTATCATTATTTCCATGGTTTACTCCTTATTTTAGGTTTTGTTTATGTCGGATTCTCCGTCACCTCTGTTGATTTTTCCAACGGTGGGTTGCGGGAGAGACGTTTGTGTTTGATGATTACCGTCTGTCGGCAGGACTGCACTAACCGCGTCTTCCGGTATCCATCCGGATTGACCATTTGCCTCTTTGATAAAGACATATCCTTTGTAAGTATCGGCTAAATTAACCACTTTTCCTCTTTTTACAACGCCTGAAGCGGTAGCCGAATCAAATGGGGAGACCCGAAGCCGGGCATTCTCACTGGTGATGACCCCGTGCTTCAGGTCTTCGTATTGAACGACCATGCCGGCGCCGGCCGCCAGGAAGAGCAGCAGGCAGAGGCAAGCCATCGTTTTCAGCACAGGCCCCCTGAGAATGCCGGGACGAATCCCATTTACGAGGATCATCAGTGACAAGGTGCACAAGACAATAACGCCGACCCATGTCCATCCATTCAGGGTAAAACCATCGAAAAAAGCCTTCCAGGGCGTTTTATCCGGCATCACCAGACCGGCGTTTTTTCTGGCAAGCGCCAGATTCGCCTCAATATCAATATTTCCCGGGTCCAGGTAAAGTGCCCTTTCGTAGTACAGGATCGATTGCCCCATTTCATTTTTCATGTAATAGGCGTTGCCCAGGTTATACAAGATAGCCGGGGTGTATCCCTCCCTGTCCAGAGCTGCCTGATAATGCACAATGGCCTGATCGTAGTTTCCCTTTGCGTAGGCCGTATTGCCCTGCGCAAAAAGATCTCGGCCCATGTTATCCTCTGCCGCAGTGTTCCCCAATGGCGCAAGCAAGGCCATCATGCCCAAAGCCAGGGTAAAAATCAAGATGCTACCGCTTTTGCTCTTTTTAAATAACCTCATTTTTTCTCTCCCGAAAACAAATTCCCCGGGTTATCAGTGGTGAGATGCCGGCCGGGTATGATTAAAATCTTTTAGCTCCCGAACCACCAGGTCTCGAAATTCTTGAAGGTCTTCCAGATCGAATGACTGGCCCGAGTAGGCTGCGGCGTCTGCCTTTTCAAATACTTTTGCCATGCCCGTCGCATGGTCTCCAAAATGATGTTTTATTTCCGCCAGGGTAATGCTGTGCGGGGCCTGTCCCCGGATTTCCCCCAGTTTCTCCTGGGAGGCCGTTCTGCAGGCGTCGAAAAATGAGGGCACATCGTGAGCTGTTATGGCCCGGTCCATTTTTCTGATGGCGTCGCTGATTTTCTGTTTGACCTGCTTTTTTCGGATAATTCCGGGGTCATTCGACCGCTTTTTCTGACGGCGGCTGAAAAAAAGACCCAGGAAAATGGCCCCCACGGGAAACCCCTGCGCGCCGATGAACCAGGGGTTTTCAAGCAGCGGCCGCAAGCTTTTCACCGTGGGCCCCATTGCCACATGAATGGGCGCAAGGTCATTGTTGCCGGGATTGTTCTCATTGGCGGGAACCGGTTCTTCGGATTCGATCTTCTTGCCTGCCGCTTTGGCTGTAATTGACGGCCCGACCTGTTCCGCAATTAAGGTCAGTGGAATCGCTTTCGTCTTCAGCGTGACGTATTTTTCCTTTTTCGTATCAAAATAGGAGAAGGTCGCCGGCGGAATGGTCTTAAGGGACCTGTTCATGGGGATAATGGCTTGCTCAAAAGATTTTTCGCCGGTGTAACCGCCATTGTTCAGGGTTTTGAGCGATGCCGAGGGCCTGTAAGTCTTCCATTCCTTATTGACAGCCAGCTCAGGCGTGGAGACGCGGTCAAAATTTCCAGTCCCCTTGATGCGCATTTTGACGGTGATGGGGTCTCCCACCATTGATTTTTGGGGTGTTGCCGTGGCGGATAATTTGAATCGACCCACGGCGCCGGAAAAATGTTCCGGTCGATCCATTTTCGGCAGGGGCAGTACGCTGATTTTAAGCCGGGGATTGGTCAGCTTGACCGATTCTTCTCGAATATTTTGAAAAAAACCGTTGAAGAAATCATCATCGAACAAACCCCGGCCGAAGGGGGTGCGGCGGCGGGATTTTTCGGGGATGCCCAGGGTTACGTCCAGTTCCGTCGATACCGGGTGTTCTCCCTCTTTTACGGCACTCATGGCCGTATACCAGGTGAGAACGTTGTAAGGAATTCCGTCGAGGATTTCCTGGGTTTGTTCAGGCTTATCCGTCAACTCTCGACAGGCGAAAGCGCCGCCTGCAATGACCGGAAGTGATCTCAGTGTGGCCTGGACTCCCTGGTGGAAATAGGCCTTGATTTCCATGGGAAGCAGTTCGCCCACATAAGCCCGACCGGTCCGGGGAAGGACCCGCAGAAACGCCGGTCTCCCCTCTTCCCAGCCCATGAGCTGACCCTTTTTGATATCACCGCGGGTGTCTTTTGATGCTCTGTTTTGAGAGGGTCGGGCGGAAGAGGGCAGGGCGTTTCGTTTTGACTGCCGGGATGTCCCCTGGGCCACGTGCAGGGTGACCGGTTTGGACTTTCGAATTCTGTCACCGATGGGGGCTTTCACCGGGGGGATCACAAAATCCCCTGCACGTTCTGCCTGAACCTGAAACAGGTAGCTTGTGGTGGCGGATACACGCCCGTTAATGGATTGATACTGGCTGCTTCGACCCATGGAATAAAATCGAAGGCCATCCACAGCTTTCAGCGTCGGCGGGCCCGATTCTTCACCCGAAACCTGAACCACCAGGATGGCGGCTTCACCCATGGCAATACGCCTGGGCTCAATGGCGACTGATACGCGGCCGTGGGAAACCCCGGCGGCGTTGTTGGCGCTTGCTTTACCCCAACCCGCCTGGCTGCCGGTGGAGAATAATGCCAATGCCCCGGCAGCCAGGAGGAACATGGCGCCGGCCATTACCAAACGCCTCGGGGTTATGACTTTTTCTCCCATGTTTGGTTTGGGGTGTTCCATTACCAGTCCCTCCTCTTCTGATCCTGAGGCTTGCCGCCCAGCCCCGTGTTCCGGGCGGTCATGGACATGGCTTTCTCATCGCCCTTAAGAGAATCCAGCAGGTTTTTGGCCTGTTCTTCGCTCATCTTCCCCGGACGTCGACGTTTGGGGGCCTGGGCCGTTTGGTTTTGATTCTGTTTTTGTGAAGGTTTTAACTGATCCTTTTTAGCTGAACCCTGTCCTGGTTTTTGATCTTTGTTCTGGTTCTGTTTTGAATCTTTTTTATTGGCCTGTTGGTTTTTCTGGTTATCGTTCTTCTTTTTATCCTTATTCTTGTCTTTGTTGTTGCAGTCTTTCTGTTTCTGATCCTTCTTGAGCGCCTCCAGCCGCTTTTTCACAAATTCCTTGTTAAATTCAGCATCCTGATCCTCCGGCTTTAACTTCAAGGCGTTGTCGTAAGCCTGGATCGAAGCTTCCCAGTGTTGAATGGTTTGCTGAGGATTCTGCTTTTCAGTTTCTTCCCCCTGGCGGTAGAGGGTGTTTCCCATGTTATAATAAGATTGGTTTTGCAGTTGGATGTCCTGAACGTTCAGGGCCCGCTTAAAGGAGGTCAAAGCTTCGGGGTATTGTTTGCCTTTGTAGGCAGCGGCACCCAGGTTGAATTGCAGCTGTGGTTCTTCCGGGGATTTTTGGGCTTCGGATCGGTACCTTTCAACCGCGAGATCATAATCTCCGGCCTTGTATGCCGTCTCAGCGCCGCCCGGTGAAGCATGCGCCCCTCCAAACCCCAGAAATAGGATGACCAGTAGGACCAGCACCCCAACGGAAGTGGCGCCTGCCACACGCCCGATTTTTGGAATACGCCTGTAGGCGGTTTTAATGATGGGAAAGGTTTTCCGGCTCCTTTTGCGGTCCGAAATGGCAAACTCCGCCAACAGCAGGATCAGGGCCAACATGAGGGGCCACTGGAATCTTTCTATGGGGACCCTTTGCAGTCTCTCGGCCAGTTCCTGTTTCGGTACAAGGCTGAGCTTTTCCCGATATATGGCTTCCAGGCCTTCGGCTCGTTGTCCCAGTGGCTCATAACGGCCCCCGGTGGTTCCTGCGATTTTTTGAAGCATGGTTTCATCAAGGCGGGATTTCACCGGTTGACCCGTTTCATCTTTTACGAAAACCCCATCTTTTCCACCGCTCGTAAGCGGAATCAGTTCACCGGAAGGTGTTCCCACGCCCACGGTGTAGATGGTTAACCCCTTGCCTTTCGCCTCTGTTGCTGCGGTAAGGGCTGCCCCCTCCAGATCTTCCCCATCGGTGACCAGGACCAGAATTTTATGGTTGGCATCGTTTTGAAAGGCGGCTTCCGCTTCATAAATGGCGCTGGCCAGATCCGTACCCCCCTGAGGAATAATTTTGGTATCCAGCGCTTCAAGAGAGTTCCTGAAAGCGTCATAATCAAGGGTCAAAGGGCACATGAGAAAGGCTGTGCCGGCGAACGGCAGAAGCCCAACACGGTCCCCTTCGAGTTTGGAAACAAAATCCATGATCCCGAATTTGCTGCGCTCAAGACGATTGGGCTTAACGTCTTCTGCCAGCATGCTTTTTGAGGTGTCCACTGCCACCAGGATATCGATACCCTTTCGCTTGACCTCTTTCCATTGAAAGCCCATTTGAGGCCGGGCCAGGGCCACAAAAATCGAAGCCACGGCCAGCACCAGGATCACCCGTTTGATCAACCGCTTTCTGGGGGAAACCCCTAAGGTGAGTTTTTTCAAAAGGCGCCCGGAGGCGAATTCCTGTAACGCCGCAGTGCTCTTTTTCTGAAAAAAGTAGAAACTCACAGCCAGGATTCCGCAGGACGCCACCCCTGCCAACAACCAGATGGAATGTGCGAATTGCATGGTTTTATTTCCTTTCTATATGGAGGTTCAAGGCAATCGCCGAAAACGGGTCTGATTAAGCGTCAACTCAATTCCCATGAGCAGAAGGGCTCCCAGTGCGGCCCACAGAAACATCTCGTTTCGATGTTCAAATTTTTTGATTTTTCGGGTGGTGGTTTCAAGTTTGTTGATGTCGCTGTATATCCGTTCCAAAGAGTCGGTGTCCGTAGCCCGGTAATACTGCGCGCCGGTCATTTGGGCCACCCGTTTCAATGTTTTTTCATCGATATCCACCTTGGCGCGGACAATTTTTCTGTTGCCGAACTGATCGGTAATGGGTACGGGCACTTCACCCCGGGAGCCGGC
>JABGPV010000119.1 GCA_018644785.1 Deltaproteobacteria bacterium
ATTGAAACGGCGGGTTTCAAAGCCGTTTGGCGGGATACCTTGTACAAACCTGTTGAAAATGGCGTAAAGGCAGCCCAATGACCCCCATCATTCACCGGGCGCGCTGGATCATGACCGAGCCGGGACACTGGATCGAAAACGGCCGTGTCGTGGTCCGGGAAAACCGAATTCTGGAAGTCGGCGGGATGGGCGCCTCAACCGACAATGACGGCCGGGTCATCGATCATGGAGACGGTATTCTCATGCCGGCTCTGGTGAACGCCCATACCCATGTCACCCTTTCGGACTCAGCAAGGCCTCATGCCTCTCGGGGGTTTATCAACTGGGTTGAACGGTTGATAAAAGACCGCGACCGCCAAAGCCCTCATGAAGCAGCCCAGACGGTTCATGACGGAATAGCGGCGCTCAAAAATTCAGGCACGGGTCTGGTGGGGGATTTCGGCCCCCATATCCCGGTAGCCCGGGCCTTTGAAACAGCCGGTCTTGAGGCAACAGTCTGGACGGAAATCCTGGGCAATGACCGGGAACTGCCGCCACTGGCTGAAAACCACGAAACCATCCGCCATGCCTATGCGGGGCACGCCCCTCACACCACCAGCCCGGCCCTGCTCAAAAGGGTTCAGGCTGCGGATACCCGTCTGGGGCAACGATTCTGCCTTCACCTGGCTGAATCCCGGGAAGAGATGGAATTCCTTATGGCAGGCAAAGGGCTCTGGGCGGATTTCATGACCCGCATGGGCATCGATTTTTCCCGGTGGGAGTGTTTTGGAAAACGGCCCGTTGAGGCGGCCCTTGACCGGGGATTGCTGGATCAAAACACCCTGGCCGTGCATCTCCTGGAAATCAACTTCAAGGAAATGGCAGCATTCGCTCAAACCGGCGCTCGCGTCTGCCTTTGCCCCCGATCCAACTGGATGTTGCACCGGAAGTTGCCGAATATTGAGGGGTTCCTCAAGCTGGGTATTCAACCGGCCCTGGGCACCGACTCACTGGCATCGGTATCCACCCTCAACCTCTTGGACGAAATGCGGTTTATCCATGACCGCTATCCCGGCCTGAGCCCCCATGTCATATTGGGGTTCGGCACCATAAACGGCGCCCGGGCCCTGGGTTGTCCGGATATGGGAACCCTTCAACCGGGAAGCCGAAGCGCCATGATCCATGTGGATCTGGCGGCCGCGAACGCAAAACAGGCTGCGGAGAGACTGGTAGCTACGGAAGACCTGAGAGTACACCCGATTTTTTAATCACACGCCGTAATGGAGAATATTATGCCCTTTAAGAATCTTCAGGACCTGGTCAAAACCCTGGAATCCAAAAAACAGCTTGTTAAAATAAAAGAATCCCTGAGCCCCAATCTCGAAATAACTGAAATCACCGACCGGGTGGTAAAGCAAAACGGGCCTGCCCTTCTCTTTCAAAATCCCACGAATTTCAGCTTCCCGGTACTCACCAACCAGTACGGGAGCCTTGAGAGGATTCAGACCCTATTTGATATTCAAGAACTGGATGACCTGGGCAGGCGCTTTACCCAGTTTCTGGAGATTGCGCCACCCAAGGGATGGGTGGAAAAATTAAAACTGCTTCCCAAACTCAAGGAAGCAGCCAACATATTCCCAAAATCCGTAAAACAAGCTCCCTGCCAGGAGATCATTAACACAGACAGTCCCGATCTGACCGTACTGCCCGTCCTCACCTGCTGGCCCGGGGACGGGGGCCCTTTTATCACCCTTCCCGTGGTCATCACCCGTCATCCAACAACGGGAAAACGAAATATGGGAATGTACCGCATGCAGGTCTACGACAAAACCACAGCCGGTCTTCACTGGCATATCCATAAGGACGGGGCCGACCATTATCGGGAAAGCTCACCCAAAGAACCTTTTCCCGTGGCCGTGGCCCTGGGCCCGGATCCCATCACCACCTATTGCGCCACAGCACCCCTGCCGGATGGATTGGACGAGATCCTTCTGTCCGGCTTTCTGAGGCAAAAACCGGTGGAAATGGTCAAATGCGTCACCTGCGACCTGGAAGTCCCCGCCGAAAGCCAGTTTGTGCTGGAAGGATATGTCACCCGGGGTGAACTGAGAACCGAAGGCCCTTTCGGGGACCATACGGGGTACTATTCGCCTGCGGACAAATACCCGGTTTTTCATCTCACCGCCATCACTCACCGAAAAGACCCCATATATCCCGCAACGCTTGTGGGATACCCGCCCATGGAAGATCAATGGCTGGGCAAGGTGACGGAGAGGCTCTTTCTCCCCCTCATCAAACAGCAGATGCCCGAAATCGTGGACATGAACCTGCCGGTGGAAGGATGTTTTCACAACTTGTGTTTTGTGAGCATTCAGAAGCGATATCCGGGGCACGCCCAGAAGGTGATGCAAGCCATCTGGGGCCTGGGGCAGATGATGTTCAGCAAGATGATTTTTATCTTTGACAAGGACGTGGATGTTCAGGATCTCTCGCAGGTGTTGTTTCACCTGGGCGGCAATGTGGATCCCGGCCGCGACATCACCATGGTCAAAGGGCCGGTGGATGCGCTGGATCATGCTTCCACCCTGCCCCATCTGGGGACCAAGATGGGCGTGGACTGCACTGCCAAATGGCCCACCGAGGGGTATGACCGGGGGTGGCCGGAATTGCTTCAGATGTCACCGGATATCGTGAGTAAAATTGATAAAATCTGGAACCGGTTGGGACTGTAATCTTGAAAACCCTTTTTTCACTCATTAAAATCGAGCACACCCTCTTTGCGTTGCCCCTGGCCCTTACCGGCGCTGTTCTGGGAGCCCGTGGGATGCCGACGATCCTTATTCTACTCCTCATGGCGGTGGCATTCACCGCCGCCCGGGCTTCAGCCATGGCATTCAACCGCATCGCCGACCGTCACCTGGATGCACAAAACCCGCGCACGGCCGACAGGGAGATTCCGTCCGGGGCCTTATCCGTTCCCAAGGTCTGGTTGCTCATTATCGTGTCCATTGTGGTTTTCCTGGCAGCCTCATGGACCATCAACCCCCTGTGCGGAAAACTGGCGCCTTTCGCCCTGGTGGTACTTCTGGGATACTCCTATACCAAACGATTCACACCCTTTTGCCACTATCTTCTCGGGCTGGCCCTGGGCATGGCCCCCGTGGCCGGGTGGATCGCCGTGACGGGAACAATCGCTCCGGCCCCGATGGTTCTGGGTTTGGGCGTCATCTTCTGGACCGCGGGATTTGACACCCTTTACGCCTGCCAGGACGTTGAATTTGACCGGAACATGGGGCTTCATTCCATTCCCGCCCGGTTCGGAACGAAAAAGGCACTGAAAATAGCGGCATTAAGCCATATGGCGGCATTTCTATTGTTTATTCTGGCAGGCGCTCTGGCATCACTGGGCCCGGGTTTCTATGTGCTTTCAATCATCACCGGAACGCTTCTGATCTGGGAACACCGGCTCATCACACCTGACGATCTCACACGTCTGGACATGGCCTTCTTCAGGGTCAACAGCCTGGTGTCGGCAAGCCTTCTGCTGGCGGTTATTGCGGGGTTGTTCTAATTCGGGAATTAACCTCTTTACACCTGTTTTGTATCGTTCAGGATTTCGTTCACGAGACCTGCAAGTCTTCTAATACCTTCCTCAATTTGTCCTTCAGGCACATAACTGTAGCACAGCCGCATATGTTCTTTTCCGCTCCGATCGTGGTAAAAAGCAGGGCCCGCGCCATATGCAATGGAAATTTCCTCAATTGATTTTGGCAAAAGCACTTCTGTATCAATGTCCTTTGGGAAGGTAACCCACGTATAAAAACCGCCATATGGTTCTGTCCAGTGGGCACTTTTTGGGAAATAATTCTCCATGGCGGCCAACATGATATCTCTTTTCCGGCGATAAATCTTAACAGCACGGGACCTCTGCCGTTCTATCAGCTTTTTCGTAACAAAATCCAGAGCCGTATATTGTCCGATGGTAGAAGCACATTGATCCTGACCCTGTTTGGCCAATGCCAATCTCCCGATGAACTCCTCCTGAGCGGTAACCCAGCCGATGCGCACCCCTGGATTAAATATTTTGGAAAAGGTATTGATAAACAAAACATTTTCCGGATCCAAAGACACCAGGGTCGGTGGTGCCTGACCCTCAAACCGCAGATCCCGATAAGCGGCATCTTCTATGATGGGCACACCATATTCATGTGCGATTTCAACAATTCTTTTTCGCCGGTTTTCCGGGAGGGTCACTCCAGAAGGGTTTTGAAACGAAGGCACAAGGTAGATAAATTTGGGCCGTACGCTTTGACCCTTCAATTCATCAAGGGTCGATTTAAGGGCATCCGGCCGCATTCCCTTTTCATCCAGGGGAACACCGGCAAAATGGCCTTGATACGTCCTGACCACATGTAGAGCGGCAAGATATGCCGGCTCCCCTACAATCACCGTATCGCCGGGATCCAGCAGAACCTTGCAGATCAGATCCAGAGCCGCAATGCCCCCTGTGGTAACCAGGCATTCATCCACTCTCGTGGGCCTGCCAAACCGGGTCATATTTTCCGCTAGCCATTCCCTGAAAGAACCGATACCCTCCACCGGCCCATATCCCAGTGCGTCCTTTCCCTTCTGAGCAAAAACCGTTTCAAAAGATTCCCTGATTTCCTCGAGGAGAAAAACATCCGGATCCGGAAGCCCACCGGCGAAGGAAATGACTTCAGGCTTTTCAGCCAGTTTCAACATTTCAGAGACATCTGAATGTCCCATTGAAGCGATACGGCTGGCGTAAAGGGTGTCCCATTTCATTTTGTCTATTCCTCAGATTTATAAGTGTGCTTTTTCAGTCAGCATTAATGCGGGTGTTCACCGGGGATTCATGGATGCGACGCCATATATTCGGTAACCGCTTGAGAGAGAAGGCCTGATCTGCTTGAGCCATACCGTTTGGCGTATTGGTCAACGGTTCTTATCAGCCTTTCAGGCATGGTAATGTTGATCCGTTTAGATTTTAACGAGAGCTTGCTCATATCGACTTCAACCAAAGCCCAGAAACCTTCTTTAAAATCAGGATTATCCTTATGCGCCTCGATGTCGGAGGGCGCAGGGACCGGTTCGGAATCAATTAACAGGCCCTCAATATGACATTCAGCCGCCTCCTGGGCCATATTGATGGCTTCCTCTATTGTTGATCCAGCGGAAAAACAACCCGGAAGATCTGGAATGGAAACACCATAATCGGATGCTTGATCTTTATGAATTACAATAGGGTATCTCATGATCTACCTCCAATCCCATCCTGCCTGCCTATAAATATTTCTTAAAGTTCCCATCGCAATATCCCTCCTGGGATGGGGAACAGTCACCTTACCCGGTTTTCGGGGATGTTTGAATTGACGGTGATCACCTTTGGTATGATGAAGCAACCATCCATCATCCTGCAATTTTTTGAGAATTTGCCGACTATTCATAGCGTGTGTACCATACACACCGAAGCCGAGAATGTAAAGACTTGCTTCAAGCCCCGCTGTTTATGAGCGAGACCTGATCATTGAGGGTCCATAGGTCGTATAGATACCCAAGACCGAAGATGCCGCCCGTTAGCAGGTACACGAATCCTGACAACCACTTTCCCATATAAAACCGGTGGATGCCGAATAATCCGAGAAAGGTGAGCAGAATCCAGGTAACGGTGTAGTCGAGATCTCCTTTTTGGTACCTGAAATCCGCCAGACGGTCCATGGACGGGATGAGAAAAAGATCGATAATCCAGCCGATAAAAAATAGCCCCAGAGTAAAAAACCAAATGGTTCCCGTAACGGGTTTACCGTAGTAAAACCGATGGGATCCGGTGAAACCGAAAATCCAAAGGATGTAGCCGATAGACTTGAGATGGGTATCGTTTGATTGATCCATGGGTTTTTCTCCTATCAAGATTAGACTTGAGCCTGCCCTTCTGCACGGTATTCTTTATCCATAGTTTTTGCCATACCGAATCAGTTACCGCCCTCTGATTCAGGATCATGGTTAAAAATATAACCCACGGATCGAAGGCTTTTGAAATAGACGGGTTTTTTGGGGTTTTCCTCAAAATACTTACGAAACCGCACAATGAAATTATCCACGGTGCGGGTGGTGGTTCCCTTTTCATATCCCCAGCCGGTTTCCAGGAGTTCGCTTCTTGTAAGGGGTTTACCCTGATGGGCGATGAAAATTTTTAGAAGTCTGGCCTCCTGATCGGTCAGGTTGATCCGACCGGATGGGCATTTGGCAATCAAAGTTTCAAAATCGATGCGATTGGGGCCGAATTTGTAAACCCGTGGATCCGGTGAGAAGCCATTCCCATTCAAATTCGATTCTCCCCGGGACCACCCTCCCCGGGTCAAAAGTCGCTCCACTCGAAGTAAAAACTCCTCCAGGTTAAAGGGCTTTGCAAGATAATCATCCACACCGCAGGAAAAGCCCTTTATCTTGTCATCGGAATCCCCTCTGGCGGACAGAATCAAAACCGGGAGCCGTTCGTCTTCCCGGCGGATATGCCGCAACACCGAAAACCCGTCAAGCTCAGGAAGCATGATGTCCAGCACCATCAATTCCGGCTGCCATTCTTTCCATTTCTGAAGAGCTGAAACGCCGTCAGCCGACACCTTTACATCATATCCTTTAAGGGACAGGTTAAGTTTTAGTCCTTCAGCCAGGTGGGCCTCGTCTTCCACCACCAGGATCTTTTTTTTCCCCATGTTCCCCCGCACACCCGTTACTTCATGCCCGTCTTAGGCGGTTTTGAAGGCAGAATCACCGTAAAAACAGATCCCTTCCGGTCTTCCTTCGATTCAGCCATCACTTTTCCTTTATGAATTCTGGCAATGCTTTCAACCAGGTACAGACCGAGACCCGTCCCTTTGGCCGACATATCGGAAGACCGGCCGATCTGATAAAATTTTTTGAAAATCTTTTTAATTTCAGACTTTGGAATACCGATGCCGTTATCTTCAAAACGAATGCACAGCGCCTTGTTGGACCGTTCAAAGTAAATGTCCAATTTCGGTATTTCCGATTCATTGTACTTGATGGCGTTGGAAAACAGATTCATCAAAAGCACCTCAAACAAGGAAATATTGATAAGATACGAAAAGGTGCTTTCAGAGGGACGATGAATGTTGATTTCGCAATTTACGAAAAGGTGACGGCTTTTTCTGTAAAATTGCTCAACCACTCTCACCAGGTCCTCTGTGACAAATTTCCCGCCATAGGTCTTGCTCTCAACCTTGGCCAGGTTGAGTATCCGATTGATATTGTCACTCATCCGGTCCGCATCCTGAACCATGTACCCGATATATTTAAGCTGGTCCTCCCTGGGGAATTCATATTTGCGAAATGTTTCCAGATACAGTTTTAAAGACGTAACCGGGGTTTTCAATTCGTGGGTAAAATTGTTGATGAAGTTTCGTTGGAGTCGATAGAGCTGCAATGTCTTCTGGTTATAAACAAAGATGATGAAAATTCCGATCAAAATGCTCCCCACAAGGATGGAAAGCACCATAATCACCACCCAGGTCTGTGACGCCAGAACATGGTCAGGATCCAGGTTGGCCATTGCTATGACACTTTTCAGCCCCGCGCTGACCTCCACATACCAGTAAATGTACAAAAAGAGGGACAAGACCACAGCCCCAATGGAGAAAATGAAGATGAGGATGGGGTGAAAAAACCATCTCGATTGTTTAATGGGTGAATCCATAAGGTTTGTAAAACTTTTGTAAAACATACCCGGAGGCCTTTAAGCTTCCTTTTTATTGTACTAGCATAATGGCATTACTTCAACTGACAAAAACCCATATACCAAGGAGCCAGTTTCAAAATGTTCAATTTTGTTCGATATCAAGGAAGGCGAAAATTTTAGCCACAGGAATATAGCAAAATATTTCGAGGATTAAAATTTTCGACTGACACGGAGATCGGGCAAAAGGGGGCGGTTTGAAATTGGCTCAAAGATGGAGAGAAATAATAATGCAAACACAGCCTGTTCACCGGCTTGGAACGCGGGCCAAGGTACTGTTGTCAAGCGTTTTTGGACCCTATGCTCAAGACGATGCCTATGGAAGCCGCAAGATCAACCCCATGGAGCTTTATCAAAATCAAGTCACGCGATCACAAGGGGCGTTTTCCCTTCGCATGTTTCATCGGTCCTTTGGATTGATGCTGCTTCAAGCGAATATTGATGCCCCCTGTACCCTCCTGGACTTTCCCTCGGAAGACCGCTTTATCGAAGAACTTCAAAGTTGTTCTTATGACATTGTGGGCGTCAGTGCCATTATCCCGAATATTTTGAAGCTCAAAAGAATGTGCAGTCTTGTCAGAAAATACCAGCCCAATGCAACGGTTGTTGTGGGCGGGCATGTGGCCAACAAGGAAGATGTCCATGAAATAATTGATGCAGACCATATCGTTAAAGGAGACGGCGTCCAATGGTTTAGAACGTTTCTCGGGCAGGACGAGACGGCGCCGGTCAGGCATCCGGTTACACCTTCGGCAAACGGAACCCGGATCATGGGTGTTGCGCTGAGCGAAAAAGCCGAAGATACTGCCGCCATCCTGATCCCTTCCGTGGGTTGCCCCATGGGCTGTAATTTCTGTTCCACTTCCGCCATGTTCGGGGGGAAGGGAAAACATCTCAACTTTTACGAAACCGGCGACGAGCTGTTTGGTGTGATGCAGGGGATTGAAACAAAACTCAAAACCCAATCCTTTTTTGTCCTGGATGAGAATTTTCTCATGCATCGCAAAAGAGCGCTTCGATTGCTCGAACTGATGGAACAGAACCGGAAAAGCTGGTCTTTATATGTCTTCAGTTCCGCCCGGGTGTTAAAAAGCTATACCATCGAGCAACTGGTGGGGTTGGGAGTTTCCTGGGTCTGGACCGGATTGGAAGGCGAAGACAGCCGGTATCAGAAGCTTAAAAAGGTGGACACCCACTCCTTTGTCCAACATTTACAATCCCACGGCATTTGCGTCCTGGGTTCATCCATTATCGGGATGGAAAACCACACCCCCGAAAATATCGATCAAATCATAAACCATGCAGTCAGCCATGATGCGGATTTCCACCAATTCATGCTCTACACCCCGATCCCCGGTACGCCACTGCACGCGCAGCACAAGGCGGACGGAACCCTGCTGCCCGAATCGGAGTTTACAGCCGCGGATACCCATGGGCAATACCGCTTCAATTATAAGCATCAACACATCCGTAACGGCCGGGAAGGAGAATACCTTCTCAACGCCTTTCGCCGGGATTTCGAGGTCAACGGCCCCAGTCTTGCCCGCCTGATTCGGACCACGCTCAAGGGCTGGCAGAAATATAAGAATCACCCGGATAAGCGGATTCGAAGCCGTTTTTTATTGAAGGCAAAAACGCTTCGAATCACCTATGCAGGCGCGGTGTGGGCCATGAAAAAATGGTCCCGGGGCAACGAACCGGTTGGGGCAAAAATGGATACGCTTCTCAAAAGACTTTACCGGGAGTTTGGCTGGAAGACAAGGCTGTTTGCCCCACTGGCCGGGATCTACCTTTACCACAACCTGAAAAAGGAAGAAGATCGGATTCAAAGCGGATGGATCTATGAGCCCCACGCCTTCTATGAAAAGAATACAGCCGCTCTGGCACTTGAACATCAGCGAAAAGGCGAAAAGACTGTAAAATCCACGGTTCCTTGGGTGACCGGAGATCTCTCTCCTGTTTTTGGCCGGATTTCGGCCGGCGCATAGGTATCAAAGTAGCGCCTGATTTGTCGTCTGAGATATCCGTTGGGCGGTGTCTAAATCTCGATGAGTCATATTGCTATCCTTTTCGTTGGCTACTTAAAACGCACCTTTGGATGTGTAATTTCAGGGGAATCGATAGTTTGCAATCTTGCGCGAAATTCGTGCTCGGTTACGGAACTTTTCCAGTGCCCGGTAATGCCGGCGGTATACACCATCATGATATATATCCCGATGATGACCGTGCCCAGTTTGGCCGCATTCCAGAAGGTTTTCCCCGTGCCTTTCGTTTTTAACATCAGCGCATTTTCGACCGGACAGACCCGCGTACATTCCATGCATCCGTTGCATTCCGGGCTGCGAATATAACGCTTGTCATCCACCGGCAGGTCATAAGGACACGCTTCGGAACAGCTTTTACAACCGATGCAGGTGTCGGGATTGCGCTGAATCCGTGTGGGACTGCATAAGGCCAGAAACCCCATCAGCGCCCCATAGGGGCACAGGTACCGGCACCAGGCATTGCGAACAAAGAGAGACGATAAAACCAAAACCGTTAATACGATCATTGTCAGCATGGTCATCCGTGTGAAAAAATGGAGCATCTTGACATCGGATATCTTATAATAAGGGCTTTCCAGGAATCCTAAAATGTCAGGGCTGCTCATGGAAAATATAATGACTACAAAAAACCCCAGCAGCAGGTATTTGAGACTTCGTAAAGGGAAATCCAGCCAGACGGGCAGTTTATAGTTTTTCCCGAAAAGACTTCTTCCCAATTTCCAGAGCCATTCGGAAAGGGTTCCCACCGGACAGAACCATCCGCAAAACGATTTACGCAATGCAAGGGAAATAAAACCGGCAAATCCCAATAATACCATGGCGGCCGGGTGAACCGAATCCCAGATGCCGGTTTGAACGAACAATTTCCATCCCATCAGCGCTCCGATGGGAAGGAAGCCTTCAACACCCGGCGGCCTCAGGACGGTGATAACACCGTTTCCCGAGGCCTGGTGAACATAGATGAAAAATTGAACCCCTATTCCGATGGTTGCGAGAAATACACCCAATTGAAACCAATTCCGTTTTCCCCATGTATGGGGTTCTTTGCGCTCCTCATGCTGTAGACGGGAACTGTCGGAATAAATTGTATTTTCAGATTCTTTCAACATTACATCCACTTTTCCATTTCACCCAAGACCACTTTTTCGTATCCCCTTATGGCTTTCTACTCGAAAATGGATTACGGGTAATTGATCTAAGTCAATTCATTCGGTTTCTGTTTTATTAAGAAGGAATTGAAGAAAGAAATGGCGGATGTTGATGGGGATTCAATCCGATTTGAGTTTGTAGATCCCATGCCGCTGATCGAGGTTTCAACAGGCCATCAACGGCAGCGCGCATGGCCCCAGCAACCCGGCCGCCTCCGCCCGGTCCAGTAAAACCCTCACGGCCCCTCGCCCTTCATGGCCCAGATTCCTGCTGAACCGGTTCACGTAAAGATCGATATGCTGTTGAATCACCGAAGGCGCCATCTCCTGGGCATGGGACCTGACGTAATCCCTGACCACCGATGATCCGCCCTCCGCCAGAAAAAGGGATTGACGAATCCGATCGTCCACCATCCGTGCCGCGCGTTCCCCCAGATCCCTGCGGATGGCAATGCCGCCCAGGGGAATGGGAAGTCCGGTTTCTTCCTCCCACCACTGGCCCAGATCAAGGATGGATTGAAGGCCATAAGCATCCAGTGTAAACCGTCCCTCATGGATAACAAGCCCGAAATCCGCTTCGCCAACGCTCACCGCCGGCATGACTTCGGAAAACACCATTTGCCGGAATTTCGGTTCGTGTCCCAGATAAAGGGTCAGGAGCAACCGGGCCGTTGTCAAATTTCCGGGTGCCGCGATGGTATATCTTCGGTTGCCGTGTTTAAGGTGTTCCAGATCGGTCCCACCCCGGGTTACCAGGATCGGACCGCAACCTCGCCCCAGGGCGCCCCCGGAATGAAGGAGGGCATACTGTTCTCTCACCCTGCCGAGGGCAAAAAATGAAAGCTTGGTCACATCCAGCCTCCCCTCTAAAGCCCAACCGTTCAAGGTCTCCACATCAGCCAGTACCGGATCAAAGGAGAGAAATACATCTTCGTTATTGGCCGAAAGACCCCCGAAGATGTAAGTGTCATTGGGGCATGTTGAGTATCCTATCCGAAGTGTTTTCAATATTTTAACCTTAAATGTTCAAGTAACGCTTTCTGAGGTGGAACCATGGCCTTTTCAAAATCCCAGTGAGATTTGTCACGATCGCCCGCCCCATTGCTGATGCCCCTGATTTCAGCGGTTCTGCAACCAAACCGATGCCCCGCAAGCGCCAGGGCATACCCTTCCATATTTTCCGCCAGCGCTTGAAATTGCCTTGCCCGGTTATGGGCCTGATTGCCGTCGGCCGAAACCCCGACAACGGTCAGCATCCTGCCATAAACGGCATTACCCATTTCCATGGCGTGGCCCAGCAAAAGGGAAGAGGCTTCTTGATTCATGTGAATTTCCTGCATAACCCCCGGCAGTTTCATGTCGTGTGTGTCACCCATACCGGGACCTGCCACAACGCCCAACTCCGCCAGGATCTCTGTTTCCGCCACCACCATGTCCCCAATCCCCAGACCGGATTCGGGAAATGAACCGGCAGACCCCACCATCACCATGAAGTCCGGCTGAAGCATGCCGCACAAAGCACCCAGCGTCGTGCAGGCAGAAGCAACGCCCACCCCTGTGACCCCGAGGTTGACAACACGATCCCCCATGGCGCCCGCAAACCACGGAAAACCGCCCACACGCCCTTTTAAACGGGCGCTCGTTGCCTCAAGCAACAGGGCGAGTTCATTCTCCATTGATGCAACAATACACAGGTTCATTTTATAACCTGACGTTCCGTTAATACAGATGGGGTCATGCCGCATTTCAGCATTTTCAGGATTCCTTCAATCTCTCCATTGGTTTCCATATGGGACAACCGGTTTTCGCTGCCGAGCTGACCCCGAAATTGAGCGTGATGGGCATGAACGAAACGGTCCACCACAGCCTCCACCATAAACGATGAAAGTTCGGGATCCAGATCGGACCTCAATTCACCTCTTTCAATGCCCTTTTGAATCAGGGATTTGATAAACGCCAGGGATTCCCGGTGGACTTCTGCCACAATCTCCCGTTTGTATGGCGAGTCCCCGGTGAACACAATGCGATAATAAATGGCAGCCAGACCCGGATGGGCACAGATGAAATCAAGGCCGGCGAGCATCACCTTCTCAAGACGCATGAAGAAATCCTCCGCTTCACTTTCATCCCGCACCTGTTTGAGATAGTCTTTTACGCGGCCCAGGGCCATTTTGTACACAAAGCCGAACAGGCCCGCTTTACTCCTGAAATATTTAAAAAGCGCGCCTTTTGAGATACCAGCCGCCTTAACCACCACATTCATACTGGCGTTGTTGTAGTTCTTATCCGCAAACTCGTTGATGGCGGCGGCGAGAACTCTTTCCCGCTTTTCTTCATCCAGTTTCAGGAACATCTTTGTGGCAGTGGTTTGAATATCCATTGAGGACACTTTCCATAAAGGGAAAAACCGTCTTTATCATCTATCTATGTTTAACACAATTCCACCATTTCATCAAGAATCCACCAGACGAATTTCATTGACCCGAGAATGGTAAGGAAGGTTTTTTCCGGGAGTGGGAAATCAATCATGGTCTTGACTAAGAGACTGATTTATGTTAGAAAAAAACAATTCCAAAGCTTTTTAAGGCCCTGCGCTGCATTTGATAGGAGATCGAAAAATGGCAAATAAAGAGGAACAGGGATGGTACAAAAAATTTTATGAGGGAACATTTCTGGTTAAAGGCTGGAAATCCCGAATGAATGAGGTTCTTAAGGGCCTTTCACCCGAGGACAAAGGGGAGATGGGCCAACGGCTTGAAACCCTCGGGAAAAAAATCGGAATGGAGTGGGCCAAGGACAATGATGTCCGAAGGATCGATACGGCCCAACTTCAACGGTGGGGAAATGATCTTCAAAACGCCAGTCAAAAAGGGGGCGAAGCTCTGGCCGATCAGATTCAGCAACTGAATGGAGAGGTGGACAAAAAACTTGCCTGACGGGAACCTGCGTCGCTCTTCCCAGGATCTCATTTGGGCAGACACACAGGTCTGCCCCTACCCTTTAGGAAAGAGGCCATTGACAAAATGACGCTATGCGTTATATTTCAGGCACGGCATAAACCCCCAAACAAAAATTTTGCTCATGAAAACCACACATAATATTAACAAACATCCGGAAGAGCCTGTCACCACCCCTGATTTCATAGAGAAGACCAACCCAGTCCATAATTCTCATGATGCCCCAATGGTAAATGAAGTAATTATGATGGCATTGGCGGGCATTTTGAAACCCCATAACGGCCGAAAAGCAACCCGCCCCAAGATGCGGCAACGCGCCATGGGGCTGCTTAAAACAGCCAAATCCGGGGGAATGCTGGAAGACCTGGTCCGACAGGTGGTCCTGTCAACCGGTATCGAGAATTTTCTACCCGAACGCTACGCCGATTATCAACCGGTGGTGAGGGAAGGCATGGTCTTCATGATGTCGTCAATGCCACTTTCGCGACTGGCGCCTAAAATTGTTGATCAGTTGCGCCTCCCTGAGAACGCATCTTTCGGTAAACGTCTTTTTACGTTGATCCAAGACATGCCCACGCTCCAGAAACTGGGTCAGATCATCTGCCGAAGCCCGGGACTGGAACCGGCCTTCAAAAATGAGCTCATCGATCTGGAAGACAACATTCAGACCCTGTCCTACCCCCGGATTCGTCCTTCCCTGTTCAAGGAAATCCATAAACATTCCCCGAACCATACCATCATACCTGAAAAACGCATCCTGGCCGAAGCATCGGTCTGTGCGGTGGTGCCGGCGCAGATCACATCAAACAACGGAAGAAAAACATCCCGGGCGGTATTGAAAATCGTCAAACCAAAGGTCAAAAAGGACATGGCCGCAGACCTGGCGCTTCTGGATCAGCTCATGGTTTTCCTGGACCGGAATAAAGCGAACTGGGATTTGGGCGATTTCAATTTCAGCGCCACCCTGGCACAGGTGGGCGCCATTCTGGGCAATGAGATAAACCTGGAATCCGAGCAGAAGAATCTTGATCGCGTGGGCCGTCATTTCAGGGGCAACAAAACGGTGGTGGTCCCCGAAAGGCTTACCGTGTCCACCCCGGGCATGACCGCCATGACCCGGGTGGAAGGCACCAAGATTACGGACGTGGCCGATCTCACGAAAAAGCAGCGTCGGAAACTGGCAGGCGCACTGGCAAAGACGTGCATCCTGCGCCCCATCCAGGATATTCGGGAAGGGGGACTTTTTCACGGGGACCCCCATGCCGGGAACGTGGCCTACACCTTTG
>JABGPV010000012.1 GCA_018644785.1 Deltaproteobacteria bacterium
ATCTCTCCTCTGTCTCGAAGTTCCGACAACAGGTCTCGGGTTGCCACAGACTGACCGATGTTGTCTTCCGTGAATGGCTTCCCGGTTGTGCCGATTACACGTGCGCCTTTCTTCAGGCAGCGGTTCGCAAGCGGAATGTCAGCGGTGACCACGATGTCGTGAGGCTGCACGTGTTCGACAATCCAATCATCCGCCGCGTCCAATCCGTTCGCTACAACTTCGAGTGAAATCCATGGTTCACTGGGGATTCGCATCCGGGAGTTGGCCACCAATGTCACCTCAAGGCCACATCGGCTTGCGACGCGGTAAACCTCCTGTTTGACCGGGCATGCATCAGCATCGATAAATATGTGCAGCAAACGAGGTGCCTCCCCATCATAATCCCGGATCCAGTCCGGGTGCCGCCTAATCGGTACATCTGTAGCTTGTACGCGATTGTTTTTATTGTAACCCGAATTTATTGATCTTGGCGGAAAGGGTTTTACGATTGATGCCTAATATTCTGGCCGCTTCAATCTTTTTCCCTTTCGTCTTCTTCAGCACAAAGGCGATGTATTTTTTTTCCAGTTCTAGAAGGGTGATGGGGTCTTCAGGGAAAATCTGCAGATCACCCTGCTGCCGGATAATATAGGAGGGAAGGTTCCTTTCCTGAATGATGTCAGCATCTTCAAGAATAAGGATTCTTTCGATGGCGTGTTCAAGCTCTCTGACATTGCCGGGCCAGGGGTATTCCTTCAAGAGGTTGATTGCCTCGGGTGATATTTCCGGAGGCGGTTTTTTCATTTTATGGCTCAGTTTTTCCAGGAAATGTTCAATGAGAAATGGAATATCTTCTTTTCTGTTCCTGAGAGGGGGGAGTTCCAGGGGAACCACGCTCAGTCGATAGAACAGGTCTTCTCTAAATGTTCCATTCCGGATGGCTTCGGAAAGGGGTGTGTTGGAAGCGGCGATGATGCGAACATCCAGCTTGATGCGATGTTGATCGCCCACCTTCATGAACTCCCGTTCCTGAATGACCCTGAGTAGTTTGGCCTGAATTTTGAGACTCAGGTTTGTGATTTCATCAAAGAAAAAGGTGCCGTGGTTGGCCAGTTCAAAAAGTCCGTGTTTGGTTTGATGGGCCCCGGTAAAGGAGCCCTTTACATGGCCGAAAAGTTCACTTTCAAGGAGCGTTTCCACCAGTGCGGAGCAGTCCACCGCCACAAATTCCATATTTTTTCGGTTGCTGTTGGCATGAATGGCGCGCGCCACCAGTTCTTTACCGGTGCCGCTTTCGCCACTGATGAGTACGGAGCTTTCGGTGGGGGCGACCCGGGCGATCTTTTCAAAAATTTTCTTCATGGGCGGGCTCTGGCCCACAATGAGGCGCTTGGTTGGATCCTGCTTTATGTCTGTTTGTATTGCAAAGGATTCTCTTTTGACGGACTTTCCGCTGTGGACCTTGCTAAGCGCTGCGTCCAGGTCATCCAGGCTGAAGGGTTTGGTCAAGTAGTCCAGGGCCCCCAGTTTTGTACAATGAACTGCCGTTGCAATGGTGGGATATCCCGTGATCATGACCACTTTTGCCTCAGGATCACTTCGACGGATCTGCTGAAGGATTTCCGTGCCATCCATATCCTCCATTTTGATATCCAGAAGGATCAGATCGAATTCGCGGGTTTTGAGGTGCGCAATGGCCTCTTTTCCGTTCAAGGCTTCGGTGGCACGTATGTTGCGATTGGCAAGGGCACGGCTGATCCCTTTTCGGACCACTTTTTCATCATCGACGATCAGCACATGTTCAATTCTTTTTTTCCGGGCCATTCAGGACTCTTCATACTGCGATTCGTTTATGGTTAACCTTTGGTGTCAATAACCGGGAGCAATACCTTGAAAGTGGTGCCAGCGTCCGGGACGCTTTCTACCTGGATGGAACCCTGGTGAGCATCCACAACCCCTTTGACGATGGCCAGTCCCAGTCCTGTTCCGATGACCTGCCGGGTTTTGGGGTTTTTTACCCGGTAGAATTTATCGAAAATCTTTGGCAGCTCCTCTTTGGTTATGCCGACCCCCGTGTCTTCAACCCGTATTTCCATATACTCGCCCAGACCTTTGGCGGAGATGGTGACCCGGCCCCCTTCGGGGGAGTAGTTAATGGCATTGCTGATGAGATTGTTGAAGATTTCTTCGATTTTCTTGGGGTCCGCCTGTACCGGTTTCAGATTCTCGAAAAAATGGTTCAAAACAATGCTCTGCTCCTGTGCCCTTGGTTCCATGAGAGCTACGATCTCCTCGATGATGTTGCCGATATCCGTTGGTACCTGGTGTTGAACAAACTTTCCCGCTTCGAGTTTGGCAATGTCCAAAAGATCGTTGATGAGGTTCAGGAGTGAATCGATTTTATTCATACCCCTTCTGACAAAGTCTTGCTGCTTTTCTTCCAGGGGACCCGCCAATCCTTCCAGCAAGACACTGTTGATCTGTCGAATGGCCACAAGGGGGCTTCGGAGTTCATGGGCCACCATGTTGACAAAATCTGATTTCATCTGGTCCAGCTGCTTAAATGCGGTAATATCTTCAAGGACTGTGACCGTTCCGGCGACGGTCCGGTCCGGATCAATGGCCGGCGCAGAGAGTGCCCGAAGGGTATTTTTTTTCAGTTGGATTTCCTGAGAGATGGACTCCCCCTCGGATTCTTCGTCGCCCAGGAGCTGTTTCAGCGTGCCAATGAGAGCGGTATCTTTAATGATTTTCGAGATGGGTGTAGGCCCTTTCGGTCTTTCGGTAATCTCCATCAATCGCATGAGTGCCGGATTGTGAAGCACCACTTCCAGATTTCGGTTGGTCACCATCACCCCGTTGGCCATGCGATTGACGATGGTTTTAAGCCGGCTTTTTTCAAGATTCAGGTCATAAAGGTTCCGGATGTTTTCCGCTTCAAACTGCCTGGCTTTCAATTCCAGGTGCCGTTTGTCTGCGGCCCTTCCCACCGTGATCAGAAATTGGTCGATTTGAAAAGGCTTGGTAATGAAGTCGTAAGCGCCCTTTTTCATACATTCCACGGCTGTGTCCACGGTGCCATGGCCGGTAATCACAACCACAGGGATCTCTGGGTAGATATCGCGGGTCTTTAGAAGGACTTCCTCACCACCCATAACGGGCATTTTCAGGTCCAGCAGTATGATATCTATCTTTTGTGCCGCGAGAATTTCCAGTGCCTGTTTCCCGTTTTCAGCGGTGGCAATCTCATATCCCCTGCTGGTCAGCACACGACGGCAGCCCTCTCTGACAACTTCTTCATCATCTACGACCAGAACATGTGTGTTTTCAACCATTATTCATCCACTCCAATAAAAAGGGGTTCTTTCACGGAAGCTCCAGAGGATTCCAGCGGCAATTCGATAATGAAAGTGGTTCCCCCCTCGGGGGGGCATTCAAATCGAATGCTGCCATCATGCAGGTTAATAATGTTCTGCGAAATACTGAGGCCTAAGCCCGTGCCTTTTCCCACCGGTTTGGAAGTATAAAAGATATCAAATATTTTGTCCTGCATTTCCAAGGGTATCCCGGGACCTTCGTCGGAAACCCGAATGACAAACCGCGATTCTTCCCTAAGGTATTCAGCTCTGATGTGCAACTTTCCCACCCCTTCCATGGCGTCAGAAGCGTTGATGAAAAGGTTTGTAAAGACCTGCTGCATCTGTCCCATGTCTCCCAGCATGGTGGGCATGCCCGGTTCAATATCCTTGGATATGCGAACATCCTGAAAAGCAGCCTGTTTCACCAGCAGGTTTAAACAGGTGTCAATGAGTTTTTCCAGTTCAAAAGCGGATTGTTTCCCGATGGATTGCCGGCTGAATTCCAGTAGCTCGGAGACAATTTTTTTGCACCGAAGTGTCTGTTTGATGATCTCGTTTATGTCTGCCAGGCTTTCCGTTTTGTCTTTGAATTTCTCCTTGAGTAGCTCTGCATAGATCAGCACACCGGCCAGGGGGTTGTTGATTTCGTGAGCAACGCCGGCCGCCATTCTTCCCACAGAGGCGATTTTATCCGATTGCACCAATTGAAGATGGGCATCTTCCAGCTCCCTGCGCATCTGAAGAAATTCACGCATATCGGTAAAGGCGCCGACGCTTCCGATCTCTTTCCCTTCACTTCTGACGATGGATGCGGAAAGGGTGACAGGGATTTTTTCACCCGATTTAGAGACGATATTCATGGTGGTGGGATTTAGTTTTCCCACTGGACCATGTTGGTCACTGCGCATTTTCTCCATGTTCTCTTTGGCAGTGTCAATGTCGTAAAACGCGCTGAGATGGCCAATATCCATAATTTCTTCGGCAGTATATCCGGTCAATCGTTCCATACCTTCGTTAAAAATCAGGACATGGCCTTTGGTGTCAACCATCACGATTCCGTCCACCGAACTTTGAATGACATTCTGGAAAAAGGCTTTCGATTGTTGAACTTCCCGCTGCAGTCTGATCCTGTCGGTGATATCCCGGGCCGCTTCAAGTACCTGAACGATATTTCCTCGGTCATCAAATATGGGTGCAACCGTGACCACATCAAAACGGGACTCCCCTGTTTCCGTTTTGACCTCAAGAATGGTGCTGACGGTTTTGCCCGTTTTTTTAACTTCGTTCAGGTAACAGCGTTCTCCCATTTCATAACAGGGCCATTGGCGCTGGTAGCGCAGCTTGTAGCATTTCTTGCTCAGAGCTTCTTCGTAGGTGAGATTGTTTTCTTTGAGAAATGTTTCATTGACCATATTGATGGTCATGTCTTCATTGACCACCATGAGACGGTAGGGAAGTGAGTCCAGAATAACCTGGGTATGTTGCTTTGATCTCTCCTTTTCCTGCAAATGGGCTTCGGCGATAAAGAGTTTTTTAGCGGTTTTGTGATCAAGCAGCGCTACCCCTCTGGGTTTGGTCCGAAGCAAGTCTTTTGCAACTTCCTCGGAACCGGTCAATTCAATGATCAGATTCAAGCCATCGACGGCATAGAGGTCATTGTAGTCGGCGGTGGTAAGAATGCCCATTTCTCCGGCATAGATAATGCCGTCGGCATGGGGATCCAGGCTTGAAACACCCACGATTTTCATGCTCATCTGACTAAGCTTTCCTTCTTGGTATTGCTTCAGGACTTCATAGCAGGCGTTTCCGCCACCCACAATGGCTGTGATGAATGTGGGGAGGTCATGCTGATCCTTTTCAAGAACCGGCGTTAATGCCGGCAGTTTGGGGGGAGCAGGGGGTTTGGATTTCATGGGACCTCGATGGACAGGGTTTGCCGCTATGCGGGAAACTCGCATGGTAGAAAATGTACGATTTAAACTTTCTGCAATCGCGCCGCTACTTTTTTTTCCATATCCTTGCAAATAGCTTTCAAGGCCGGGCTTGCAAAGACGGGGCCTGAACCGTTCCATCCGTCGTTCAGGGCTTTTTCCTTTTTTTCCCGAAACTGCAAAACGCTTTCAGCCATGCTTTCCCAAGCAAAAAGCTTTTGTAGAATATGCCTTTCGGGGGCCGTTAGGTCTCGATCCGTATCAAAACGCTTTCCGGTTTTCGTTTTGATAATCATTTGTGTTTTCTCGTACGGGAGTTTCAAATCTTGGCTATTATAGGGAATAATGAATTGAATTCAAGCAAAAACCCGAAGGACACCGGGAAGCGGTCTCTTTCGGGTTTTTTATTTTTGATGGAAAGTGAGTTTATTTACACGACGGGTCGGGGCAGCATCCCCGCCCTTTCAGCGATTTCGGGTACTTTGTGTTCCCACTCAATGGCCATGAGGTGCACCCCTGCAACCCCTTCCATTTCTTTAAATTCTTCGATCTGTTCCAGGGCGAATTTGATCCCTTCTTCGGCCACTTTTCCTTTGCCGGCGCCCCGTAATCGTTTGATCAGGGATTGGGGTACATCCATGCCCGGCACCTGTTTTGACATGTAGAGAGCCATACCAACGCTCTTCATGGGGGTGACACCCGCCAGAATATAACATTTTTCATGCAGGCCCATGTCCACGGCACGTTTCATGAATTCCCTGAATTTATCCATGTTGTAGATGCACTGGGTCTGAACAAAATCAGCGCCGGCGGAGATCTTTTTGGCCAGGCGATAAACGCGGAAATCAAAGGGTTCCGCAAATGGGTTGCAGGCCGCACCAATGAAAAGTTTAGGGGCCACATCCACATCCGAACCGTTAAGAAATTTGCCTTCATCCCGCATGGTTTTGACCGTATGAATCAGTTGCATGGAGTCGATGTCGAAAACATTCTTACTCTCCGGATGGTTTCCGAATGACTGGTGGTCTCCTGAAAGACAGAGCATGTTTCGAATGCCCATGGTGTAAACGCCTAAGATGTCACTTTGTATGGCCAGGCGATTCCGGTCCCGGCATACCATCTGAAAATTGGGCTCAAGCCCCTGTTGTATTAGAATAATGGAGGCGGCCCAGCTGGACATGCGTACCACGGCGGTCTGATTGTCCGTGACATTGACGGCATCCACGCATCCTTTCAAGTGGTTCGCCTTTTCAATGAGGTGCTCCACGTTTGCACCCTGCGGAGGCCCGCACTCACCGGTAAAAGCGAAATGACCCGCGCTCAAAACTTTCTCCAGATTGCTTCCTGCTTTGTGCTCGCTCATTTTACCAGTTCCTCCCTGATCATTTTCCTCGGCCCACCATCGCGTGCTGTGGTCCAGCTCTTGGGCGGTCTGAATACGGTGAGTTCGTCCAGGCGATCCTGTTCCATCATTTTTGTTACAATTAAATCCCAGACGCAATCCACTTCGTTGCTGATTTCACATTTTCCGTTGGAAGACCCTCCGCAGGGACCGTTCAACAGGCTTTTTGAACACCGGGCAATGGGACAGAGGCCGCCGAAGAGGTGTATGGCACATGTACCGCAACCGGCACATCGTTCCGCCCATACGCCGTGTTCCACGGCGCCGCCCATGAATTTTGTATTGACGCCCGGGAAAATCTTTTTATCGGGGTACCTTTCGGATAGAAACTGCGGCCCCACACCACATGCAAGGCTGATCACCGCGTCGTAATCGACGATGACGTCTTTTAGTTCATTAATATACTCCGGGTCGCACTGTCGTTCCAGGGTATGTTCGCTTACCGCCACATCCAGGCCTTCCTTTTTTCCGGAAATCCGGATGGTGGAAGCCAGGATTGCCGCTTCCTTGGCACCCCCGACATTACACACCGTTACGCAACCTTTGCATCCAACCACAAGGATTTTCTTAAAATCCTTCACCATTTCAAGCAGTTCCTTGATCGGTTTTGATTCTGCAACAATCATTGTTATTCCTCGCAGCGTTTTTAAAGTTCTATGCCGGCATACTTGGGCCTAATTCCTTGATGGTGTTGACCATCCGGTCCGCTACTTCCACAAGTTCCTGGCCTTTTCCGGCACTCAGGTGAAACACATCAATCCTTTCCGGTTCAATGCTGAGGCCTTCCAGGATGCCCTTGACTTGCGCAACCCGTTTGGCGGCTTTGGTGATGCCGCTGATATATTGACAGCTGTCTGCCTGACATCCTGCCACGTAAACACCGTCCGCGCCCTCTTCAAAGGGTTTTAAAAGGTGTAGGGTTTCAATCCTTCCCGTACAGGGAACCTGAATGAGTTTGATATTGTCCGGCAACGCCTTTTTCATGCCATGGGCCACCTTGGCAGCGGATGATGCACAATTTACGCAGCAAAAGGCGACAATTTGAGGTTTGAAGTCATCCATATAACCATCTCCTTGAATGATTGACAGTTGTTCTGTTTTTCATGGAGGGCCGATCATGTAATTTCGACCACCCATAAACGCGCTATCGGGTTGCCAGAAGCACCGAAGGCGCCTCGGTCAGCATTTGATCGCTACAGCTGGACATGAAAATAGCTTTTCCGGGACATTCGGCAACGCACATGCCGCACCCTTTGCAGAGGGACGAATCAATAAAGGCCGCTCCGATTTCACGATCAATAACCGGAACCTGAAACGGGCATGTCCTGACGCAGGTGCAGCAGACGGCGCATTTCTCCGTATTGACATCCGCCACCATCCCACCCACTTGAACCGTATCCCGGCAAAGTAATTCCAGCGCTCGGGCGGAAGCGGCCTTGCCCTGTGCAATACTTTCGGATACGCCTTTGGGATAGCTTGCCATTCCGGCGATGAAAATACCGTCTTTGGTGGCATCCACGGGCCTCAGCTTTTCCGGCGACTCAGCGAAAAAACCGTTTTCATCCAGATCAACGCCGAAAATATCGGCCAGTTCGGCATTGTTTGTGCCCTTTATTGCCGTTTGAAGTGAGACAAGATCGGCCTCCAGCAGAATTGATTTTTGAAGGACCTGGTCATGTACCACCACATTCAGCTTGTCGCCCGCTGCCTGAATGTCGGGTTTCTTTTCCAGCTCGTAGCGGATAAAGACAACGCCCTTTTCCCGGGCTTCCCGGTAGATGAGTTCACGCTCACCAAAGGTACGCATATCCCGATACAGGATGTAAATGTTCATGTCCGGGTTCTTGGATTTCATGTCGATGGCCGCGCGAACGGAAAAAGAACAGCAGATGTTGCTGCAGTGAGCGCAACCCAGATCTCCCCTGGAACCAACGCACTGGATGAATACCGCCGTGTCGATGTTCACCACCGAGGCGGGGTCTTCAATGAGCTTCTGGTCCAGTTCGGACCACAGCAGGACGTTTTTGTGTTGGCCATAAAGGTACGCATCCGGTTTGCTGGCGGTTCCGCCGGGGGCCAGGATTGCAGCGCCGTAGGATACTTCCTTCTGTGTGCCTTTCCGGTCTACGGTAGCGGTAAAATTACCGCCGAATCCCCGGTTGGTCTTGATGGTGGCCTCCGTCATTACCGTGATGTTTTCGTCTTGAGAGGCAGCATCCACAAGCCCTTTCAGGTGTTCCTGAACATCATAACCCTGCCAGGTTTTGCGGATATGGTTGCCGTTGCCGCCCAGTGCCGGCTCTTTTTCCACCACCGTAACGGGATATCCTTCGCGGGAAAGTGCCAGGGCGCTTTCAAGCCCCGAAATGCCACCGCCCACCACCAGAGCACTCTTGGTGACCGGTACTTGCTTAAGGGCGGGTGCCGTGAGAAAACCGGCGCGTGCCACCCCCATGCGGATCCGGTCCTGAAGCTGTGTGGCCGGAGCGTTTTCATCCATGTTGCGGAGATCCACCATTTCGTAGAGATAGGGATTCAGCCCCGCCAGTTTCAAAGCTTCCTGAAGCAGGTTTTCGTGAATGACCGGTGTGCAGGATGCAAAGACCAGCCGGTTGGCGCCGGTTTCTTTGATCTTGGCGCTAAGGGTCATGCGTATGTCGCCGTTCACGCTGAATGTGGTGGTAACGCCCGGTGCCTTGGATGCATACGCGTCTATTTGCTCGCCGATGCCCGATGTCATATCGGGGCACAAATGATAGGCAAACAAAATGGCGGGTGCCTGTCCGTCATCAGCTAAGGGCTCCGGGTATTCTTCAGGTGCTGCAAAAGGCTCGGGGTCGATAACCGCCGCCACTTCCGAAGCGGAAGCCGCTGCCTGAATAACGGACTGACCGATATCATTGGGCCCCGCCGTGCCGCCACAGACGAAGATGCCGGGGACATTGGTTGAAACGGGCTTGAAAGGTTCGCATCCGATGAACTGATCAGGGGTCAGGTTGAGCCCCACCATGTTTGCGATCTGTTCAGTTTGGCTGCTGGGCTTAAGCCCCACGGAGAGAACCACCATATCAAATGCTTCGCTGTGGCCTTCACCCTTTTCGTCGGCATAACTGATCATGAGATTGTCACTGCCCGTATCGGTATCCACCGTATGGACGCGGCTTCGGATGAGGCGCACATCTTTTTCAATGGCATTGTTCAGGTAGTCTTCGAAGTTTTTTCCATGGGTTCGCATATCCATGTAAAAAATGGTTGTTTCAATGTCTTCGTCGAATTCCTTGGTATTCACCGCTTCCTTAAGGGCGTACATGCAGCAAACGCTGGAGCAATAGGGCGCATCACAGTGATTAATGTCCCGTGAGCCCACACACTGGAGCCAGGCGATTCTCTCCGGTTTTTTGTCGTCCGACGGCCTTTTAAGAATGCCGGCATTGGGCCCCAGAGGTTTTTGGAGCTGTTCGTATTCAACGCTGGTCACCACATTGGAGTTCAGGCCGTAGGGGTAGGTATCCTGCCCCGTGGGATCAAATGTTTCAATTCCGGTTGCGAGTATCACAGCACCCACATCCAACTGCTTTTTTTCACCCCCTGTTTCCAGGGTTGCCTTGAAATCACCCACTTTCCCTGACAATTCGACCAGTTGGCTATCCAGTAAGACCTCAATGTTGGGATACTGATCACAGGCTGCAATACGGGGTTCCAGCTTGCAGCACGCACATAGGGGATAGATTCGATGAAGGCTGGGTAGCATGCCGCCCAATGATGCCGCGCGTTCAACCAGGTGTACACCATAGCCTGCGCCGGAAAGGGAAAGGGCTGCCTGGATTCCGGCAATACCCCCGCCAATGATCATCACAGGGCCTCTCGGTTTTTCTTCACTCATAACAATCGTCTCCTGCATTTTGAGCTAATGGTTTCCAGAAAAATTATGGGCCGAGCATCAGGGAAAAATATTATGCACCGACCGTCTATCCATTATTACTTTTGACTCAATAATGTGTTTTGTGAAATTTGTTACTTGCCATATCAACCGCTTGGCTGTCAAGAAAAATGTCAGAAATCCAAACTTTGTCCCGGGTTTTCCCCATGATATTCTCCGGAAGGCGTCAAGCTTTACGTTAAGGAGCGCCTGATCTTCCGCGGTTAGAATCGTGTGCGTCGCCGGGGCTTCGGGTTACGGCTTTTACTTGACATAAATCTGTGGTGGGATAAATTAAAATCCCCTGTTGGATATCTAAGGTTTTTTGCGGCCCAAGAGATCCATCCATAACTTGAATTGGAGCCGGGGTCAAGCGTTGACCCCTGAAATTTATTTATGACCGAGACCCAATCCCTTTTTCTTATCAGCCTCGGGTGCGCCAAAAACCGGGTGGACAGTGAGCACATGTTGGGTATCCTCAACCGTGATGGTTACGAGGTTGTTGATGATATTGAAAAGGCCAGGTATGTGGTGATCAACACCTGCGGTTTTCTTCAAGAAGCTGCCCAGGAAGCCATTGATGCCATTCTGGATGCAGCCCGCTTTAAAGAAACGGGAATACTTGAAAGACTGGTGGTCACCGGTTGTTTCGTGCAGCGCTACGGATACAAACTGCGAAACGAAATGCCCGAAGTGGATGGCTGGCTCGGAACCGGTGAGTTTCATCGGATCGCGGATGTTTTGAGGGGCCTTGATAAAACCACTGCACCCATGCTGATCAGCCGCCCGGTTTTTCAAGCGGATCATGGCCTTCCCAGGGCTCAGTCGACACCCTTTTATACGGCTTATTTGAGAATTGCCGAAGGGTGCGCCAACCGGTGCTCCTACTGTTTGATTCCCAGCCTTAGAGGCCCGTTTCGAAGCTGTTTGCCGGAGACTTTATTTGTGGAAGCAGCCGAAATGGCCGCTCAAGGTGTCAAGGAAATCAACCTGGTGGCCCAAGATACAAGCCGGTACGGGGAAGACATCTATGGGGAAAGCCGCATTCTGGAGTTACTCAAAGGTCTTTGCAAAATCAAAGGGATTCGTTGGATCCGCCTGCTCTATTTTCACCCCAATCGACTGACGGAGGCGCTTTTGGATTTCATGGACGCGAATGAGCCGGTTGTCCCTTATCTGGATCTGCCTTTTCAGCATTCGGACCCGGATCTTCTGAAGGCCATGAGGCGGGAAGTCGGGAAAAAAACGCCCCGGGATCTGATGACCATGATTCGGAACCGCAGGCGAGAGATTCATGTGCGCACGTCACTGATGGTGGGGTTTCCCGGTGAGACGGAAGAGATGTTTGAAGGGTTGTGCGATTTCGTCCGAATGGCGGAGTTTGATTCCCTGGGCGTCTTTACGTTCAGCCCGGAGAAAGGGACAAAGGCGGCACGGCTTTCATCACAGGTTGAAAACGCCATTGCCCGTGAAAGGCGAAAAGAGCTTATGGCCATTCAAGCCGACATTTCAAAGAGGAAAAACCAGCGGATGATCGGCAGGGTGTTGCCCGTCCTGATTGAAGGTGAAAGCTCCGAGACCGATTTGCTCCTCGCTGGAAGAACGGCAACCATGGCGCCGGACGTGGACGGCAGGGTGTTGATTAACGACGGTGAAGGGGTTGTGGGCGAAATTATGCCGGTACTGATTACCGAAGCCCACGAATACGATCTGGTGGGCGGCATCGTCAGTTAGCCCCTTTTTTGTGGCGGAAAATAGGTTGTATTATTCATGCGGGTAAGCTATTATAAAATGTTGCACTTGGGAGTCGATGTGGGATAATGGCAGCGTCCCCGATTAAAATCATGCGCCACAAATAAGGGGCTTTGAAACAAGTAAGGTGAATGCGAAAATGTCGGATCTTGCGTTGTTTGAAACGCATTTTGAAAAAATAAACAGTGAATTGCAGAAGATTTTTGATTCACGGGTGCCGCTTGTCAAGGAAATCGGGAAGTATGCACTTCTGGGGCAGGGAAAGCGCCTGAGGCCCCTCATCTTCGTGCTTTCGTGCCGGTTGTGCGGTTTTGAGGATGAAGATTTATATGCCCTCTCAACGGTTTTTGAATTTATTCACACCTCATCCCTTCTCCATGACGATGTGCTGGACAACGCCGAGACCCGGCGAAAAAAGCCTTCCAGCAATCGGATCTGGGGAAACCAGGCGGCTGTTCTGGAGGGAGACTTCCTCTTTTCAAAATCCCTGTCCCTGGCGGTTGACACCGGCAGCATCCCGTTTATCGGAACGCTTACCGAAGCCACCATGCAGATGTCTGAAGGGCAGATTCTGGAACTGGTCCATACCGAAGACCTGAAAACCACGCGTGATGATTATATGGATGTCATCACCGCGAAAACCGCGGTTCTCATTTCGGCGGCTTGCGGCTGCGGGGCCATTATTTCGGGGGCCGGTGCGGAAGTGGAGAACAATCTGACCCGATTCGGCCGCTCTGTGGGGATTGCCTTTCAGATGGTGGATGATCTCCTGGACTACACCTCTTCAGAGGCGGTGTTTGGAAAACCGGTGGGAAAGGACCTTTGGGAAGGAAAAATCACCCTTCCCCTCATCTATACACTCTCTCAGCTGGATAAAGATGAGAAAAAGAGATTTTCGGAACTGTTCAAAAACCGCACAACGGACAAGGACGCCTATCAGAACCTGCTGAATCGGGTAAGGGGCAGCGGGGTTCTGGAGAGTATCCGATCGGAAGCCCAGCGGTATGTGGATGATGCGGCCATGTGTCTGAAACGTTTTCCGGATTCGGCTGTTAAAGAAAACCTGCTCACGCTTATTCAATACATTATCCACCGAACCTACTGATGACGGTGTTTGCCATTCCCATCAGATTGATATCTGCAGGCGATCTTCTGCAAGAGTGAGTTCACCATGCCAGGTTTTTCGGCATTGGGCAGTGATGTCTGTTTTCAGACATTCCGGGTAGAAATGGGTCAAGACAAGGCGTTTGACCCCCGCAAGACAGGCCATCCGACCGGCCAGCGATGGGGTGAGGTGCCCTTCCACCGGGTAGCCGTCAGGAAAGGCCGCTTCCAGGATCAGAACGTCCGCTTCTTTCGCCAGTTGGATAACAGGGTCGCAAAAGCCCGTGTCCCCCGAGATGACAACGGATTTTCCAGCGTTGTTTTCGATTCGGTAGGCCAGACTCCGGGGCGTGTGGAGGGTAGGGGCGGTCTTGATGCGGTAATGACCGTGGTTCCTCTCTCCGTTTTCAGTGGATGATAATTCCTCAATCTGCATGGTTTCGGAAGGGAAATTGAGCCAGTCCGGGTAAGCGGATTGAAGGGCTTTGATGAAGTTGTGAAGACCCGAAGGGCCGGAAACCCGAAATGGGGATCTTCTTTTCAAGACACACGGGTTTCGGCAGGCAAAGAGGAAATGGATCAGGTCCGCGGTGTGGTCCGGATGAAAGTGTGTGAGGAAAATTTTTTCAATTTTTTCAGGTCCTATGCCCAAACGGGCCATTCGGGCCAGGGTTCCGGGGCCCATGTCAAACAGGATGGGGTGGTCGTCAAAAAACACGGCCACAGAGGGTGACCCCCGGTCTGTCATGGGGATGGCAGTGCCTGAACCCAAAATGATTATTTTCATGCTTTAACTCCCGGTATCAATAATATTAGAGGAGAAAAATATACCCCATGTTTTCCATGTCAGCGTTTCACCAGGAATATGAAACGGACGTCTCATCCCTGACCATCGGGGATCGCCGTTTTAAGTTTTTTATTCCCAAATCCCTTGATCCATTCCTTGATAAAGAGGATGTTTTCACCGAGTTTCCCCTGTGGAGCAAAATATGGGAAGCATCCATTGTCCTGGCCAATCACGTGGCGGCCATGCCGGTTGACCCCCGAGGGCGCCTGCTGGAAATCGGTTGCGGCGTCGGTCTGGTGGGGATCGTCGCCGCCAGCTGCGGGCATCGGGTCACCATGACCGAGTATAACCGGGATGCCCTCAATTTCGCACGGGCCAACGCGCGTGTCAACCACACTTCCGGATCATCGGAACTTGGAATTGTTGAGCTGGACTGGACAAAGCCCGTTCTTGAGGGCCGGTTCGACACGATCCTGGGTTCAGAGGTGATTTACAAGGAAGAATCCTTCGAGCCCCTTGTTGGCCTTTTCAGGCGTTATCTGAAACCCGATGGTGAAATTATTCTGGCTGAAGGGCTCAGAAAAACCAGTTTGGAATTTTTCAAAAGAATGGCCCATATCTGTGACGTTAAAGCCCGGAAAAGGATACTCCGTTCAAAGGGTGAGGAAAAGCGGGTGATCCTGGCCAGTATGCGGTTTAAAAATCCATGATTATTGGGGTTGGCGATTCCAAGGATCAATTCATCGGCGCCTTTTCCCCATATTGCCGGTGGGCCTGAAAATAGGATCTGACCTCCGCGGGCACCGAGGTGAAGCGGACCACATGCGAATGGACGTCCTCTTCCGAATGCCCCACGACCTTGCCGTAGAAGTCCTTGTTTTCCAGTTCCTGGTCCACTTCCACCAGATTCATCTTCAGGTTCTTCAACAGTTCAACCGGTTCGTCCAAGGTAATTTCAGAACATTTCCTGGAAAGCCGGGTCATAAAACACGCAACGCCTTTTTTCCCTACGTGCTTGCCTTCCAGCACCGTGAATTTCAGCGGAATGCGCCGCGCCAGAACAACCAAAGCCGGTTCCTTTTCCTCCAGGGAAAGATTGAAGCGGCCGGCAATGCCGCCGACCTCGTAAATCTTTAACGGCCTTTCGGCGCCCTTGGGAAACACCTCCCTCTGGGAGTCAATGCGCAGGATCTCGCTCGTCTGTTCATGAACCGATTCGGAAATGAGTATCTGCCCTCCGACGGTGTAGGATTCAATACGGCTGGTCATATTGACGCCGCTTCCCACCACGGCATACTTGCTTCGCTTGCGCGATCCGATGTTTCCCACGACCACCTCCGTCTCGTTGAGGCCAATTCCCATTTCAAGTTCGGGAAGGCCATTGGCCCGGTTCTCTTCGTTTACCCGTCCCATGGCGTTCTGCATGTCGATGGCGCAGGCGATGGCCTGTTCGGCCCGATCCGGCATTTCCTGGGGCGCGCCGAAAATGACGAGCAGTGCGTCGCCGATAATCTCATTGATGGTGCCGTTGTATTTCAGAACCTCCTCCACCATGATTTCGAAGTAGGCGTTGAGCATTTGAACCACCCGCTCCGGTTCAAGTCGCTCCGACAGGGCCGTAAAGCCCCTCAGGTCCGTCATCATGATGGTTACCCGTCGTCTTTCTCCCCCCAATTCAAGGGCCAGCGGGTTTTCAATCATGGAGTTCATGATCTCGGTGGAAAGATATCGGCCAAACATCTTTTTAAGAAAATCGGTCATTTCGGTCACCTTTTTCTCCCGATCCCTCCACCGGGTGAATATATAGGCCGCAAGGAGAATCATGAGGAGAAAGATCACCATTGTAAACGCCATGGTTCCGACGAAATAATAGGACGTGATCTTCCCGGCGGCAAAAGGAGACGATTTGAATATGGGGGCGTACGGTATCAGACCGGCCCAGGTGGCCGCTGAGAAGCCCACGGTAAGAACCGTGAACGTCACAAGCCACGGCAGGGCGATTTTCTTTTCAAAAAGGAGAAAGTTGAGGGTCCCCAGGGCCATTCCCAACAGGAAGGGAGCGGGGTGAGTAACGGGTCCGAAGGCATAACAGATAAGTGCCACATGAACGGCGTTGTATTGAATAACAATGTGAGCAAAAACCCGGTTCTCCGGCGAACGCCGACGTAGCCACAGACCCAAAAGCAGAAGCGGTATCCAAGGAATCCCAATGATTCGATTTATTTGATAATAGGTTTGGGCCCAGGCCCAGTTGATCCAGACCAGGCGCTCAAAATAGAAGGAAGCGGCAATGCCCGTCATAAGATTGCTGGCGCCCCCCACAAAGCAAAACAGCACGATCAGTAGGAGGCAACGATCGACCCGGCTCCATTCCAAAGGGTTCCTGCTTTTGCGGTTGCCCTTAAGCACCCAGACAAACGTTACAAGCCCGAATCCCCAGGGAAATGCAACCGATAAGAAATGCTCTGTCCACGTTCCTTCCATGCCTCACTCCTCTCTTATTGTGAGGGATAATTCATGAATTGGGATGTTTTGTGGATGGTATAACGAGATGACGATGGGTTCAAGTTTTTTCATTAAAGAGCAAAGAGGGGCGTTCCTTTCGCAGCCAATTTTCCTTGACTTTCCCTTTGCTTCGGCTATCATCCTGAATAAATACTTATTCCATCATCATAAAATTGAATGTCTCTTTGGTGCCGATCCAGCGCATGATTCGATGTCCATCGGTTAGTTCGGTATGATAACCCATGGTGGTACCGAAGGACTTGTCAAACCTGTTTGATGCACCGGAGTCAAAAGGCTATGACCCGGATTTCTTTGAATTTCCATGCTATCAATAGCATTGTTCAGCTGAGGTCGGATTACAATTCCGTTGCGCTCCATTGCAACCGCTTAGCCGTAGCGTTATAAAATGACAACAACATGTTAAAGCCAGGTAGTCTGTATGCTGAAATCATATCTGAAAAAAATTGCTAAGATTGCAAATCAGGGGGATGCAAGAGAGGAAAGCTATTATGCATCTCTGGAAGAATTGCTCGGGAATTTGGCGCACTCTTTCGGTAAGGGCAAAATACACATTACAACATTGCCCAAAAGCACTGAAGCGGGTAATCCTGATTTCAGGGTATGGGACGGCAAGCAACATATTGTGGGTTATGTAGAAGCCAAAGCGCCAACTGTTGAAAATTTGGATGCAATAGAGGTTTCAGAACAGTTGAAGCGATACCGAGGCACGTTCCCGAATCTGATATTGACAAATTTTTTCGAGTTCAGACTTTATCGGGATGGTATCCTTGTTGAAAAGGCTTTGATCGCCAGACCTTTTATTGCGCACAAGCTTAAAACAATTCCGCCTCTCGAAAAGGAGTCGGATTTCACAAAACTGATGGAGGCGTTTTATTCATTCTCTCTGCCCAGGGTTTACAATGCAAAAAATCTGGCCATAGAGCTGGCCAAACGCACGAGGTTTTTAAGAGAAGAGGTAATTGTCGAAGAACTGGCAGAGGAAGAAAAATCGGGCAAAGGCTTTATCCTCGGATTTTATGATGCGTTCAGGCATTTTTTAATCAGCGGGCTTTCAAAAGAAGACTTTGCCGATCTCTATTCCCAAACTATCACTTATGGTCTGTTTGCTGCCTGCATGCGGGCAAAAAACGGTTTCAACAGAAAACTCGCTTATGACAACATCCCCCGCACCATCGGAATATTAAGAGATGTTTTCCGGTTCGTTTCACTTGAAGACGTTCCGGCACAAATGGAATGGATTATTGATGATATCGCGGAAGTGTTGTCTGTGGCAGATGTAAACAAACTCCTTCAAGAGTATTTCAAAGAAGGCAAAGGGAAAGACCCGGTTGTTCATTTTTATGAAACCTTCTTAGCGGAATATGATCCAAAAACCCGCGAAAAACGTGGGGTCTATTATACGCCTGAACCGGTTGTTTCCTACATTGTGCGTTCGCTTCACCATATTTTGAAAGATCGATTCGACAAAGCTGACGGCATGGCGAGCAACACAGTAACGGTGCTGGATCCGGCATCCGGCACGTTGACCTTTTTGGCTGAGGCGGCAAAACTGGCGGTCGATGAATTTGTGTCAAAATATGGCGAAGGCGATAAAAAAGGATTTATCAAGGAGCATATCCTTAAAAACTTTTATGCCTTTGAACTTATGATGGCGCCGTATGCAGTAGGGCATTTGAAGATGTCGTTTCTTCTGGAGGAACTCGGTTATAAACTCCAAGAAGATGACAGGTTTAAGCTCTACCTGACAAACACCCTCGACATGGAGGAGCTCGAGCAAACCAATTTGCCCGGCATGGCTTCCCTTTCCGAAGAATCGCGATTGGCCGGAAAAGTGAAAAAAGAACAACCGATACTGGTAATATTGGGTAATCCCCCATATTCCGGTCATTCTGCGAACAGGAGTGATAAGGACGTGGAATTCAACAAGGGAGGAAGATATACAACCCATTACCAAATTGAGGAGGATGCTGGATCATATAAGCTTGTCTCACAAACCAAAGAGGCAAAACGAAAGATAGCCAAAAAGCAGAAAACCTGGATAGGGGGATTAATAGAGTATTATAAGATATTGGACGGGAAATGGCTAAAAGAAAAGAATTCCAAATGGTTACAAGACGATTATGTTAAGTTTATTCGTTTCGGTCAGTGGAAGATAGATCAGGCCGGCGAAGGAGCCATGGGATTTATCACAAATCACAGTTATCTGGATAATCCCACCTTCAGGGGAATGCGTGAGTCGTTGATGAACAGTTTCAACGAAATTTATCTGCTTGATCTGCACGGCAACAGTTTGAAAAAGGAAGAGTGTCTTGATGGATCAAAGGATGAAAATGTGTTTGATATCCGCCAGGGGACGGCCATTGCGTTATTCATCAAGACAAAAGTCAAAAACAATAAAAAGGACGGGGAGGTTCATTACTCTGAAATATGGGGGCTGAGAAAGGGAAAATATGACTGGCTTATCAATAACAATATTACAACAACAAAATGGCAAATAATAGCTCCCAAATCAGAATTTTATCTTTTTGTTCCCAGAGATGAAAGACTTCTGAAGCTGTATGAAAAGTCGCCGAAGATAACAGATATTTTCCTGGTAAACAGTGTGGGGATAGTTACGGCAAGAGACAAGTTGACGATTCAGTTTACGCCAGAAAAAGTTTGGACAACTATATTGAACTTTTCCAAAATGGATGAAGATCTGGCGCGTCAGGCGTACAGCTTGGGAAAGGATGCTAGAGACTGGAAAGTGAATCTCGCTCAAAAGGATTTGATAGACACTGGCTTGGATAAAAGGAAGATTATCCCAATTTTATACAGACCTTTTGACATTCGATATACCTATTACACAGGCAAATCACGTGGTTTTCATTGTATGCCCCGTCCAAACGTCATGCGGCATATGATGCATGAAAATTTGGGCCTGATTACTAATCGTCAGGTAAACTGCGGCTTTAAACATATTTTATGCACGAACTTTATTATAAACGATTGCACGGTTTCTTTGGAAACGAGAGAACGTTCTTATATGTTTCCCCTCCACCTCTACCCCGACCCCGATCAAAACGATCTCTTCAGCCACCTGAAAGAGTCAAAAGAAAGAAAACCGAATATCAACGAAAAAATATTTTCTGCTTTATCTGAAACCTACAAAACAAAACCGAAACCTGAAGATATTTTCTACTACATTTATGCTGTTTTTTACTCTAATACTTACCGCGAAAAATACACTGAATTTCTGAAAACCGACTTTCCAAGAGTCCCTTTCACAAGAGACAAACGCCTTTTCAAAAAATTGGCCGAATACGGCAAGCGTCTCGCGGATCTGCATCTTATGAGATCACCTGAGCTTGATTCCCCAGTGGCAAAATTCCAGGGAAGTGGAGATAAACGGGTTGATAAAATCAAACATGACAAGGGCGAACGCGTTTACATCAATAAGGATCAGTATTTTGAAGGATTAGAGGAAAACATCTGGGGATACCGGATCGGCGGCTATCAGGTCTGCCATAAATGGCTGAAAGACAGAAAAGGAAGGATCTTGTCTCTTGATGATGTTAAACATTATTGCAGGGTAGCAACAGCTATTCAGCACACGATTAACATTCAGAAGAGCACTGATGAAACTTACAATGAAGCGGAAAAGAATTTAATAGGTTTTTAATGAACAGGCATCATGATCTGACGAACATTATACTCGTTTTTTGTAAACTTATTTAAAATACAAAGTCTACCATTCTCTATGGAAGACAGGAAGAATTTTGCTTGTCCCTGGCTTCTTCGTTAGGCTCCAGAGGATATGAGGTTCTCATATGAAACGAGATGAATTAATTGAGAAAATAAGGCAAGCTGTTCATGAGGTAGAACTTGAGCCAGAGATCATCCTTTACGGTTCGCGTTCCCGTGGAGATGCTCACTCGGAATCAGATTGGGACTTACTCATCCTGGTTGATGGCCCCATAGACGATGAACGTATAGATCGGATTCGGCACAGGCTCTATGAAATAGAATGGGAATATGGAGAAGTCATCTCCTCGATTGTGCGGACCCGTGAAGAATGGAATAGTGCCCTCTATCAGACTATGCCATTTCAACAGCGGGTACAACAGGAAGGAATCAGACTGTGACAAAATGGAGCAAGGATCTGGTGTTGTACCGTATGGCCCGAGCGAAAGAGACTCTGGAAGATGCTCGTATTCTTGCCAATGCAGGACGTTGGAATGCATGCGTGAACCGTCTCTATTATGCCTGCTTCTACGCTGTCTCGGCTCTTCTTGTACGTCACGGTCTGTCATCATCCAAGCATACCGGCGTGCGTAGCCTTTTCAATCGACACTATGTGAAGACGGATAAGATCCCAAAGAATTTGGCACGGATCTATAATGATCTTTTTGAGAGACGTCAAGAGGGTGACTACATCGACTTCGTCAGGTTTCAAGAATCGCAAGTTCTGCCATGGATTTCAAAGGCGGAACAACTTATTGAACATATCACCAGACTGGCTGAAAAAGAAACAAATTGACACATTTACTCTCTTTCGATCACAAGCACAAAAAGCGGGGGCGCTATTGAGAGCAACAGGGGGACGAGCGCGATACGTGAACGAGAATGGCGAACAAGAGGACCACGGGGCTGAAAAAAGCGGGTTTTTTAGTCTCGTGATCCTTGATGTTATGCCCCCCCCAACCAAAATAGCAACGAACATTGGTAAAAATTTACTCCCTTGAAAAGTGTATCACCAGGTGCTATACTTTGAGAATGAAAAAGTTGATGACAAGGCAATTTGCAAAATGGGCATCAAAACAGAAAATTCCAGAAAACGAACTTATCACAGTGTTATCAGACGTTCAGGATGGGATTTTCGTGGCAAACCTTGGTGGTCATATTTACAAAAAGAGAATTCGCTTTGAGGGGCAGGGTAAAAGTGGCAGTGGACGCACCATTATTTGCTACAAAAGAAATGACAGAGCTATCTTCATTCATGGTTTTTCAAAAAATGATAAAGCCAATTTGTCCTCCAGAGAGCTCCATGCATTCAAGGCGTTTTCGAAAATTTTGCTCGGCTTATCGCAAGATAGCATCGCCATAGCCATTGAAAATGGAGATTTTATTGAGGTGAAATTATGAGAGACTCTATCGTGAAATCTATCACGGACACCATTAAAGACTTAAATAAAAGCGGATTGGTTGATGACATTACTATGAGAAATATTGAAAATCTCTGCCTTCCGGAAATCCAAGAATATAGCCCTGAAAAAATAGCTTCTATCCGAAAGAAATTCAAGTTAAGTCAAGCCGCCTTGGCCAGCATATTTAATATTAGCCCATCCACAGTTAGAAAGTGGGAACAAGGTAATAAAAAACCGGCAGGAGCATCAAGAAAACTATTGGATATAATTGAAAGAAAAGGAATAGAAGCCTTCATATAGCCATTAGCACCATGGCATAACCAGCGGGAATGGGTACGTCCATGCAAATTGCGTTTCGAGAATTTTATTCAGCATAAATACCTGCATCCAATTTAAGAAGGGTCAGAAACGCATAAAATCATAGACGTCCCACGATGCTTACGAAATTAAGAAGATGAAAACAACACAATATTTCGATTATACGAGGAAAAGGCCTGATCGTGCCTTGATCAAAGATGATTGGATAAAATTCGTAATCGATAACCCTGCAAAAACTCAAGTCCAATCGGATGGAAGGATTAAGAAGTGGGCGGAAATACCAGAAGCGAATAAGTACCTGAGAGTCATTTTGTTAGAAGATGGAGAAACAGTGCATAATGCCTTCTTCGATAGGTCTTTTAAGGAGGATTAGAAAATGAAGGTCAAATATTTTTCAGATACCGATACCGCTCTTATGGAATTCACAGACAAAGAGGCCTATGAGACAAAAGAGATCGGTGAAAATGTTTATGTGGACGTAGATCGAAATGGGAATCTAGTAAACATGACAATTGAGCATGCAAAATCCAATGCGAGATTGTGGGAATTTTCATACCAAGAAATGGTTGGCCAGGCGGCATAAAAATTGCCGAATAAGACGCTGTACCTGACCACCAACAGCTCAGCGATTTTTGGAATGCTGTTTTTTCAGTGCCCCTTCAGATCAATTTTTGCACTTTCTCCATAAACAGATGTTCTATCTCCTTCAGGCGTTTTTTACTTTCGGCTTCAAAACGAAGAACCAGGGCCGGTTGGGTGTTGGAAGCCCTGATGAGACCCCACCCGCCGTCCAGGAGCACCCTGGCCCCGTCCAGGTCGATGACCTCATGGTCTTTTTTGAATTCGTCGACAATGGCGGTTACAATACCGAATTTTTTGTGATCAGGACATTCCAGGCGGATTTCAGGGGTGTTCACTAAATCCGGAAGACCCGTGAGAAGCGCCTCCAATCCCTCATGCGTCTTTGAAAGAATTTCCAGCAGTCTTGCCCCGGCATAAACGGCGTCATCATAGCCGAAATATCGTTCTTTAAAAAAGATGTGCCCGCTCAATTCACCCGCCAGAAGAGCGTCTTCTTCCTGCATTTTGCTCTTGGTGATGGCGTGGCCGGATTTCCACATAATGGGTTTTCCGCCGTGGGCTTTGATATCATCAAAAAGTGCCTGGGAGCATTTGATGTCCCCGATGATCTTGGCCCCTTTGTGACGCGTCAACAGATCCCGTGAGAAGATCATCATCAAATGGTCTGCAGGAATGATGCGCCCTTCGCGGTCCACCACCCCGATCCTGTCTCCATCGCCATCAAAGGCGATGCCGAGATCCGCTTTTTCTGCGCGAACCGTTTCTGAGAGCGATTGCAGGTTTTGGGGAAGGGTGGGGTCAGGATGGTGGTTTGGAAATCGTCCGTCCGGTTCACAGAACAGGGGCTTGGTTTCAAATCCCAACCGGCGGTAGATATCCACTGCCGAGGGGCCGGCAATACCATTCCCCCCATCCACGACCACTTTTCGCAAAACGGGTCCCGGTTGAATGTTTCGAACCACGTATTGTCTGTAGGATGTGTCCACCGGAGTTTTTTTAAGTGTGCCTTTTGCGGTTGTGAAATGGCCTGATTCAGCAATCTTCCTGATGGCCTGGATTTCCTCCCCATAGACGGATGCGTGCCCCAGACAAATCTTAAAGCCATTGAATTCCGGTGGGTTATGGCTTCCGGTAATCTGTATGCCGCCGTCTACGGAGAGGTGATGAAGGGAGAAATAGAGTATGGGGGTGGGAACCATGCCCACATCCACAATCCTAATGCCGCTTGCCAGCAACCCCATGGAAAGCCATTTGGCCAGATCGGGAGAACTGAGCCGGCAATCCCGGCCAAGGGTTATCCTGCTGGCACCTTTTCCATGAAAATAAGTCCCGAAAGCGCGTCCCAGGCGGTAAATGGACGCTTCGTTTAACTCGTCGGGGAAAATACCGCGGATATCATATTCCCTGAAAATATGCGAGATCACAGAAGCGCGTCCTTTTTCTTCTCTTTCAGCCAGTCTACGATCTTGCGAATATTCTGGGACTGGGTAAGATCTGCCACCAGTACGGTGTCTCCCATATCCACCACCAGGCATTCACTGAGGCCAAGGCATGCCACCAGCCGATCGCCCTGGCTTGAAATGAAACTTTTTTCGCAATCGATGAGGAGGGTATCCCCTTCGGCCAGATTCCGGTCTTTGTCCCGTTCGGACCCCCTCAAGGCATACAGGGATTCCCATGAGCCCACATCACTCCAGCCACATTCCGAGGGGATGACATACACCTGTTGTCGGGTGTCTTCCATGATGCCGTAATCAAAGGAAATCCCTTCTATGTTTTCGTAGGCCTTTTTGAATTCCGTTTCAAAGCGATCTGTTCCCAGGCTCAGGGCAATCTGACTAAGCCCTTCGTGAAGGTCGGGCAATTGTTTTTCAATTTCCGTCAGGATGGTTTCCGGCGTGGCGACGAAAATGCCGGCATTCCAGTAGTAGTCGCCGCTATTCAGATAATCGTGCGCTTTTTGAACATCGGGCTTTTCAACAAAAGCCGAAACCTTGTAAGCGGACACAGCATCTGAGCCGGTGGCATCCGGGGTTTTTCGGATATAACCGTAACCGGTTTCAGGGCGTGTGGGCACAATTCCCAGGGTCACAATGCCCCCGCCACTAGCCAGTTTTCCGGCGGATTCAAGATCCGCTAAAAACGCCTCGGGGTTACGGATGAAGTGATCCGCCGGCAGGAATGCCACCGGCGCTTCAGACCCCAGATGCCGTGCATAAAGGGCGCCCAGGCCCATGCAGGGGGCCGTGTTTCTGCCGACGGGTTCCGCCAGTATGTGAACGCTTCGTCCTTTAAACAATTCACTGGCTTCTTCCCGGTGGTCTTTACCCAGAATCAGAATGACCCTGTCATCAGCGATTAGAGATGTAAGCCGGTCGCAGGTGTCAACGACCATTGCCCCCTTTCCCGTAATGTCTAAGAATTGCTTGGGTCGCTGCCGCCGACTTGCAGGCCAGAAACGGGTTCCGGAACCGCCACACATGATCACTGCAAACATGACATCCTCCTGATCAAGAATCTAGGTTCGATAATCCGCATTGATGTTGATGTATTCGTGGGTCAGATCACTGGTGATGATATGGTCACGGTGGTCGCCCAGATGGAGGTCTATGTTGAGCGTGAATTCTTTTCGCGTCATGATTTCAGCGGCCTGTTTCTCGGCTTCCACACCACTACCCAGTCCACCCGATACAATCTGAATGTCATTAACCCAGATATCAACGCGCGCTTCATCCATGTCGACGTCCGCCCGCCCCAGGGCGGCCATAATCCTTCCCCAGTTGGGGTCCTGTCCGTAAAAAGCGGTTTTGACAAGACTTGAGTTGGCTACGGTTCTGGCGGCATTCAGCGCATCCTCGGCGGAAAGGGCATTGTTTATGACCACATCCACCAGTTTCGTGGCCCCCTCGCCATCTTTTACGATCATTCGCGCCAGATCTTCCATAACGCCGGTCAATCCTTCTTGGAACCGGGCATGATCCTTTTCTCTCAGGGCCGTATTGCCGGCCATGCCGTTCGCCAGCATCAATACCATATCGTTGGTGCTGGTATCCCCGTCCACGCTGATGCGGTTAAAGGTCTTTTCAGCACAAACCCGAAGGACCTGTCGCAGGGGTCCGGACGCTATCTGAACATCGGTGAGGATAAAGCAGAGCATGGTGGCCATGTTCGGTTCAATCATGCCGGATCCTTTGGCAAGTCCTGTAATGCGGTAGGGCCGGTTTTCGGCCGTGCCGTCGAAACTGCTGATCTTGGGAAAAGAGTCCGTGGTCATGATGGCTTGAGCGGCCATGGGTATGCCCGCAGGTGTCAGGGCCTCTTTCAATGCGGGAATGGCCTTTTTCACCTTGTCCATGTCCAGCCTTTGGCCGATGACGCCCGTGGAAGCAACCAGGATCTCGTCCGGTGAAAGACCCAAGGCCTTTCCAACGAGAACGGCGGTGTGTTCGGCATCTGCAAGTCCGGGGTTGCCCGTGCAGGCATTGGCGTTTCCTGCATTGGCGATAATGGCCGTTGCCCTTCCATTTTGAATATTTTTCTGACTGAGAACAACGGGGGCCGCTTTTACCTTGTTGGCGGTAAAGACTCCGGCTGCCGTTGCAGCCCTTTCAGAGGCAATCAAGGCAATATCGGATCCATGCCCTTTTTTAAGCCCTGACGCCACGGCCGCCGCTTTGAACCCCCGCACGGTTGGTGTTTTTTCGTCTACAGGTCCAGGCATCTTCCCCCCTATTTCCCCGCCCCACAGCATTTTTTGTATTTCTTTCCGCTGCCGCAAGGGCAGGGTGCATTCCTGCCGATCTTCTGTTCCTTGCGCCGGACGGTAACGCCGCCTGAATCCCCATCTCCGTGGCTGAGGTTCAGGGTCCTTTTTTTCCTTTTGGGCATGACCTCCGGTTCTTCGCGCACGATCTGTACACGGAAAATGGTTCTGAGGATTTCTTCCCGGATTTGATCCATGAGGTCGCCAAACAGGGCAAACCCCTCTTTCTGATATTCTTTCAGGGGATCAAGCTGCCCGTAGCCGCGAAGCCCGATTCCTTCCTTCATGTGGTCCATGGCCAGCAGATGGGCTACCCATTTGTCGTCGATGATTTGAAGAATGAGATAGCGCTCCAAGCGTTCCAGGTCTTCTTTCCCAAACAGCTTTTCCCTTTCCCTGTATTCGGAGAGGGTACGCTCTTTGATCATTTCCGGAAGGTCTTCTGTTTTCAGGGCGCCAAAGGCCTCCTGACCCATTTCTTCAGGTCCCATGTTGGATGGGAAACCGAACAGCCAGGAAATGCTGTTGTTTAATTCTTTCATGTTCCAGTCTTCGGGGTACGCTTTGGGGTCGATCCACTGTTCAACAATGGACTCTATTTTCTGATCGATCATGTCTTCAATAATTTCCTGGAAGTTTTTTCCTTCCAGGATACTTTTCCTCAGGGCATAGATGATTTCCCGATGTTTGTTCATGACGTCGTCATAGTCCAGGAGGTGCTTCCGCATATCGAAATTACGGGCTTCCACCTTTTTCTGAGCATTTTCAATGCCCCGGGAAATCAGGTTGTGTTCAATGGGTTCTCCTTCTTCCATGCCCATCCGTTCCATGATGGAGGAGATCTTGTCGGAACCGAAGATCCTCAGGAGATCATCTTCCAGGGAGAGGTAGAAGCGGGAGGTGCCGGGATCGCCCTGACGGCCCGAGCGACCTCGCAACTGGTTGTCCACCCGCCGGCTTTCGTGCCGTTCGGTCCCCAGGATGTGGAGTCCGTCCAATTCCCGGACCCCTTCTCCCAGCACAATATCCGTGCCCCTTCCGGCCATGTTGGTGGAAATGGTCACGGTTTTTGTCTGACCGGCGTTGGTAATGATTTCAGCCTCTTTTTCGTGGTGTTTGGCATTGAGCACGGAGTGGGGAACGCCGGCCCGTTTGAGCATTTTGCTCAACATCTCGGATTTTTCGATGGAGATGGTGCCCACGAGAACCGGCTGGCCCCTGTGATAAAGCGCCTTGATTTCATCAACAGCGGCTTTGAATTTTTCCCTTTCGGTTTTGTAAATGACATCCGGAAAATTGACTCGTGCCATTTCCTTGTTGGTGGGGATAACCACCACTTCCAGTTTATAGATATTATTGAACTCAGCCGCTTCCGTGTCGGCTGTACCGGTCATGCCGGCCAGTTTTTCATACATGCGGAAGAAATTCTGAAAGGTCACCGTGGCCAGGGTCTGGTTTTCTCCCGCCACTTTTACGCCCTCCTTGGCCTCTACCGCCTGATGCAGACCATCGCTCCACCGACGTCCCGGCATCATTCTTCCCGTGAATTCATCCACGATGACGATCTGATTGTCTTTAATGACGTACTGAACATCTTTTTCAAAGAGCCAGTAGCCTTTGATCAGTTGCTGGGTGGCATGGATCAGTTCGGATGTCCGCATGTATCGCGCCTCAACTTCCCGGAGCTGTTGGTCTTTTTCCACATCGCTGAGGTTTTCCATCTGGCGGATATTATGGCTTTCATCGTCCATGTCGGGAATCATGAAATCATCCGACCCCTTACTCGACAAAAGATCGATGCCCTTTTCAGTGAGTTCCACGGCGTTGCTTTGTTCATCGATGGTGCAGTACAGATCCTGGTCCAGTTCGGGCAAAATCTTTTGGGAGCGCAGCATACTTTCTGTTCGGTCGATCTGCTTCTTCAACGCCTGGTTCTGGGCTACAATGTCCAAATAAACCGGATTTTTAGGATCACCCCTCTTGATTTTGAGCAGTGTTTCGATGGTGTTGTCATCCAGCTGGTCGCTATCTAAAAGCAGGCGCACGTCTTTTAACAGGGAACGGACAATGGCGCTCTGTTTCTGCCTGAGTTGCATGACAAGGGGCTTGACCTCTTCGAATATCTTGTTTTCACTATGTTCCATGGGGCCGCTGATGATCAGCGGCGTTCGCGCTTCATCGATGAGGATGCTGTCCACTTCATCCACGATGGTATAACGGAATTCCCTTTGAACAAAATCTTGCACTTCAAACTTCATGTTGTCGCGAAGGTAATCAAAGCCGAACTCATTGTTGGTGCCGTAAGTGATGTCGCAGGCATAGGCCTCTTTACGTTCAGCGTCATCCATGCCGTGTACAATCACCCCCACGCTCAGACCCAGAGCGCGGTATATGGCCCCCATCCATTCGGCGTCCCTTTTGGCCAGATAGTCATTGACCGTTACCAGGTGGACCCCCCGGCCTTCCAGGGCGTTGAGGTAGAGCGGCAGGGTCGCTGCCAGGGTTTTGCCCTCGCCCGTTTTCATTTCAGCGATCTTTCCCTCATGAAGCACGATCCCCCCGACGAGCTGAACGTCAAAATGTCGCATACCCAGGGTTCTGACCGAGGTTTCTCTCACGGCGGCAAAAGCCTCGGGAAGGATGTCGTCCAGGGTTTCCCCCTTGTTAAGCCGCTCCTTGAACTCAGCTGTTTTTAACAGCAGATCTTCATCCGAGAGGCTCTTAAAGTCCGGTTCCAGTTGATTGATACTTTCCACCAGGGGCGCCATCTCTTTGAGGGTGCGTTCGTTTTTGCTACCGAAAATTCCTTTTAAAACTTTTCCAAACATGATTATTTACCAAATATATGAGATTTGTCAGGCATTGATGCTATCAGGGCGCATTAAAAAACTTTGTGGGCTAAAAATCAAGGGCTTATGTGCCCGTGGACCATTTCTTTGGCAGGGGATGTTGAATGGGCGTTAAAAATTTTGAAATCAATTGAGGATGTAGCGAAGCGGATTTACAGGCGCATTGTTCAGGTGAACTTCGTAGTGAAGGTGGGAACCGGTTGTTTTGCCGGAACTGCCGACCAAACCGATTTTTTTGCCTTTTTTCACATACTGTCCTTTTTTGATCAGAGATTTTTTCAGGTGTGCATATTTTGTTTTGAAGCCTCTGGCGTGCTTCATGACGATGACCCTGCCATAGCCGCGTTTCCAGCCGTTGAAAATCACCATTCCATTTGCCGGCGAAAGAATTGGAGAGCCGCTCCTCGCGGAGATATCGATTCCTCTGTGAAACTCCTTCTTCTTGGTGAAAGGGGAGGTGCGGTAACCGAAACGGGAGCTCAACCATCCTCTTGTGGGCCAGATGGATGGTGTTGAAGCCAGCAGCATTTTTTGATCGTCAAGGAATTTGGCCAGTTCTTCATTGTTTTCCTTGCGCTGCTCTATGTCACTTTCAAGATCATCCAGGGACTGGTGTATGGCGCGGATCATTTTGCGGTCGGTCTTGCGCAGATTTTCCTTCGGGTCGAGCAGTATGGCATCTGAACCGCCCATGCCCCTGAATTTTTCCTTATCTTCAACGCCCACCCGGCGTGCGAGGGTTTTCAGCTTTTTGTCCTGATTCCTGAGCGCGGCCATATCTTTAGAAACGGCTTGGATACGATCGGCCATTTGGATCAGTTGTTTCTGCTGAAGCGCATTTTCCGCCTCCAGCAGGGTCATGTGAGGGACCTTTGCCTTAAGGGAAAGATAATCTTTGACAAGCCCGAAACCCAGAAAGGTGAAACCTGCCAATAGAAGAATGGCAAGAACGGGGAGTATTCTTGGAAGCCTGAATTGTTTTACCCTGGCGGTCCCTTCCGGGACCAGCAGCACGGTGAACTTTTTAGAGAACAATAAAACGCTCCAGAAGTTAAGGTATGGCGTTGAGCAGACAACCGAATATGATTCATCGACATCGGTTTGATAGCATACTCGTTTTTGACTGTCAACCGGCTTTAAGATTATTTTTTTCCGCAACCTTTTACTCAATCCTTGGGTTCGGCTTTCATTTCCACCACCACGTGGCCCCACCCGCCGCAGGCGGGACCCACGTCGAAACAGCCCGTGCGGTTGAACATGATTTCGTTGGGATCCCTTCCGTTCATGAGATTTTCGAAAAAGGCGTTGATCAGCACCACCAGGTTGGGCATCAAAAAGGCGCATACCCGTTCGGGGGATTCGGCTGTCAGCAGGTTTCCCGAGGAATCGAACACAATAGTCTGCCCCACACGATGTTGGGAATGACACCCTTTTGATTCCACCACTGTGGCCACCAAAAGGTAGCGAGACGCTTTTAAGGCATTGGCGAACAATCGCTGGTATTTAGGCGTTTCGCGAATAATTTTAAATTCATCTTCCGGAAGATCGAGCCGTTTTTGAATAATTTGTTCAAGCCGGTGCTGGTCCATTTTTCTCTCCCTCAATCATTTTTTTCGGGTACGATTCATGGCAGGTTTGTGCCATGAGATCCCTCTGATCATCGAAAATATCCTCACGGCCACAAGAGGCATAGAAACTAAAAAGCGTCAGGAACAGGAGGTTTCGTTTCGTCAAGGTAAACTTCATGTGACGGGGGCTCCGCTAAATTCATATACAAGAAGCATACTGTTTTGATAGAATGTGTTCAAATGATTTTATTTGAAAAACCCATCAGGAGGAGAGATGATTCCAATTTATGAAGGCGTGAAAGGTCTGATATTTGACTGCGACGGCACACTGGCCGATACCATGACCATCCACACCCACTCATGGCAGGAGACCATGAGACACTTTGGGCATGACTGCCCGGTAGATTTTCTGCAGCCCCTTCGAGGCATTCCGGCCGAAGAAATTGTGATCCATTTCAACCGCACTTTCGGGACGGATCTCGATCACAAGGTGATATCGGATGCTAAAAACCGGATGAGTTATGACCGGTTGAAAACGGTCAAACCCATCATGCCGGTGGCAAAAATTGCCCTGGACTACCGGGGAAAGTTGCCCATGAGTGTGGTTTCTGGGGGGACGCGTAAAAATGTGCTTCGAACACTGGAGGCCATCGGGATGGCGGATTTCTTTGAGGCGGTCATTACGGCGGACGACGCTTTGAGGCCCAAACCCGATCCCCAGATGTTCATTGAAGCAGCAAGACGCATGGCGGTATCCCCGGCGGTGTGTGAAGTGTTTGAGGACGGTGATCCGGGATTAGAGGCGGCCCGGGCAGCGGGTATGAAATTTGTGGATGTGAGGCCTTACGTAAATTTATGAACCTCAACTGCTTCGACTTCAGGGGCCCATCAGGCGTGGTAGGAACAGACTGAGTCCGGGCCAGTAGGTAATCAGGAGCAAGGTAAAGAGCAGCAGGAGCAGAAAGGGCAGAGTGGCCCTGTACAACCGCACCACCGGCTGATCAAACCGGGAACTGGCAATGAAGAGGTTCAGACCCACAGGGGGCGTGTTGTAGCCGATGGCCAGGTTGGCCAGAAAGATGATGCCCAGGTGGACCGGGTCAACCCCGAATCGGTCGGCCAGGGGAATGATCAGGGGGACCACCACTAAAATGGCGCTGAAAATGTCCATCATGCAACCCACCAGGATGAGGAAAATATTGAGGGCTATGAGAAAACCGATTTTGGTTTCCACTAAGCCCTCCATAAATTCCAGTATTTTCATGGGTATAAAAGCGTCCACCAGATAATTGGTGAATGCGAGGGCCGCTCCCAGAATGATCATGATGCCCCCCACCATTTTCATGCTTTCCTTCATGATTTCGGGAAGATCGGTGAAAATATTGAGCTCCCGAAAGACCACCGTTTTGATTAACAGCACATAACCCACCGTCAGTGCAGCCGCTTCCGTGGCGGTGCAGAACCCGGAATAGATGCCGCCCAGGATGAGGATGGGAATGGGCAACTCCCATGCGGCGCCCTTAAACGCCAACCAGAATGCGTGTCCTGAAAACGCGGGACGCGCAATGCGCCATTTTCGGCCCATGTAAACGGAATAAAGACAAAGAATCCCCACCATGAGCGTCCCCGGCAGAAGTCCTGCCATGAACAGCTGTTCGATGCTCGTGCCTGAAATAAAGCCATAGAGGATGATGGGCAGGCTCGGGGGAAAATGGAGTCCCAGGCTTCCCGAAGTGGTCATCAGACCCAGGGAGAAGTCCTCACTGTAGTTATCCGAGATGAGCGCTGGAAAGAGAAGCCCGCCCAGGGCAATGATGGTGATGCCGGTGGCGCCGGTGATGGCGGTGAAAAAGGCGCAGGACACCAGGGCCACAACCCCGAGACCTCCCGGTATCCAACCGAAAAGACTTCTGGAAAAATTTACCAGGCGGGCGGATGTACCCCCCTGGGCGAGAAGGTATCCGGCAAACGTAAACAGGGGGATTGCCAGCAGGATGGGCGTGTTGGCCAGCCTGAATATTTCGATGGGGATCGCCCCGAAAGGCACATCCGTGGTTAGAAATCCCAGCATGGCGGCCGCCAGGATGCCCACAAAAAGCGGCAGGCCCAGAATGATACACAAAATAAGAACGATCACCATGGTGAGTATCATTTCAAAAGGCCTCGAACCACCTGGGTTCCCTCATGGATGGCCTTGATCAGGAATCGGAAAAAGAGCAGCGTGAACCCGAGCGGCAGGATTATCTGTCCCACCCAGCTGGGCAAATAAAACAGGCTGGTACCGCCAAATTCCATCTCCATGATCACATAATCAATGCATACCTTGACCATGATGCCGATGATGCACACTGAAACCACTGCCAGAATAAACCCTCTGACCGGAAGCCATTTGGGCGGCAGAAGCGCCCCAAAAAGATCAATTTTGATGTGTTTCCCTTCTCTGGTAAGAAGTGATGACCCCAGGAGAGTGAGCCACAGGACCAGCAGTTGAACCAGTGGACCGGACCAATCCAGGCTTCCCAGCATTTCATTGGCCCAGAGAAAATGGCCGTGGGTATAAAGACTTCTGAAAATCACCTGAACAAATGTCAGCACCACCATGGCCCAGAGTAACGCGATGATTAGCCATCCTTCAATCCTTGCCAGGGCCCGGTCGATGCGATCGAGTGTTTTCATGGGCTGTCCTTGGCAATACCCGTCAGAAGCCGGGTCTGTTCAGAATTTGATAAACCCTTGAAAGGAGTTCTTCAGGATAAATCTTATGGGTCAGTTTTCGGGCGACTTTTGTGTGCGTTAGGTAAAAGGGTTTACGCGCTTCTTCCGAAGGCACTGGAATTACAGTGATGCCGCTGTCCTGAATCACCTGGATGGCTTCTTCTCTTTGATGGCGCAGTATTTTGGTGAGGTCCACCATGGCGCTTTTCATGGTCTTTTGAAGCAGAGTGGCCAAATCCGGGGGCAGTTTTTTGTAGTACCGGGTGGAAATCAAAATGGCGCCTGTGGCGTGTACCAGGGGAAGCGCCATCATGAATGAAAGTTTGGTGTGCCACTGAAGGGCCAGTGCGCCGAGAGGCGGTGCATACACTGTGTCGATCATTCCCGTGTTCAGCGCTGTGTTGACATCCGTTATGGCTAAAGGGATGGGATTGACCCCCATGGTTACAAACGTTTCTTTTGCAATGGGATCACCCGCCCATGCCCATATTTTGAGACCTGTAAGATCGTCCAGGCTGCGAACCGCTTTTTTAGAGAAAATATTGACATTTCCCACTTCGGCCCAGGCCAGAAGCTTGAAGCCTTTTTTCTGGAACTCTTCTGCAAAAAAGTTGAAGAGCGCTTGGTGAACCTTGTCTACTTCCTGGTCATTTTTGAAGAGATAGGGGAGATCCAGCACGCGGACCATGGGCAGAATTTTTCCAAAACCGACCCCTGAAAAAGCCGCACACTGAATCTGGCCGATCCGCATCTTTTTAAGGACATCCAGTTCATCGCCGGCAACGCCGCCGGCATAAATGCGGAGGCCCAGCCGGCCGCCGCTTTTTTCCCTGAGCTCTTTATCAACACTCCGAATCTCTTTTATCCAGGTACTGCCTTCAGGGGCCACCGTAGCAAATTTGATCAGATATTGAGGCTTTTTCCCTGCGGACACAGGTGAAGGAAGGCCCAAGAGGCACACCAGGGCCATAAGAAGCGTCATTTGGAATAATGTCTTTTTCATAAAATCTCCGTAGCTGTTCATGGTTATAAAAACAGTTCATCCGCCATTTCAGCGAGGGCTTCCATTTTTTGTTTTACGGCCTGGTTGATGAGGCAGGCCTCTTTCAAGTCATCGGGCTGCGCTTCGGCAACGGCCTCAACCAGGTTGAGAAACAAGGCTTTGTCTTGAACTCTGACCGAATAGTAGCGGGCAAAATAATATTGCGCCAGGAGGAATTTGCCGTCACTCAAAGTAATGGCTTTTTCAAAACATGTTTTTGCTTCCGGTGCGTTTCCGCCCAGCATTTTCGGACGCGCGGCCAGAATGGAACCCATGAGCACATAGGGGGCGCCATAGTAAAAATCAGGTTCAATTTTCAGTACCCGTTTGAGGCAGGCCTCGGCAAGGGTGCTTTCGCCAATAGCAGCGGGCTTGTCCAGGTTCAGGTTGACCCATGCATTCCAGGCCATGGTGGTCCAGAAAAGCATTTCAATGTTTTCCCGGGGTATTTTCTTTATCTGATCAAGTAGTTGACGTGAACTGGCGTTTTCAATACCCATGGCTTTCAGTCCATAGGTTTTGGCCCTGAGATAGAGTCTGGATGCCCTTTCCGGGTTATCATCTTCCACAAATAGCATGGCATAGCCTGTAAATCCCATGCAAAGCGCAGTGAGGATCTTCGAATTGCAAGGATCATTCTTGAGAAGGCCTTCCATCAGTTTAAGCTCCGCGGGAAGGGACTCTTCGGCCAGCTTCAGATCGCATTCTTCAAAAAAAGCACTGGTGAAACCGGGGATCATGGAGGAGGCGATGGGCATGACCAAGCGGGTGCATCCCCCAGACGACAGGATGAGTAAAGCCAATAATGCGAAATAGAATTTTTTCATGTTAATACCCGATAAATGGATCTTTTGGTTCAATGGGCTCTTCCAGCAGCTTGTCAGCCACGAACTGCGCCCCAGCAGCATTTTTCATTTTGAATACCTGGTTGTAATAGCCAAGCGCCTGGTCTCTATTTCCGGCCAGATCATAGCTCATGCCTATTTTAACAAGCGGCCAGGCGATCATGGTCGGGTCATGCACCGGGTCGGGATGTTTGAGGATCTCTTCCAGTGTAGATCTGGCCTCGGCAAAACGCCCACCATATAGATCGTCTATGGATTCAAGGTAAAGAGCCCGGTTTTTCCAGATGGCCGCAGTGGCGGAAGATTTTGCTTCACGGCTTCTGGCTAACAGGTCGCGCAAGGTTTCCTTGTATTGGCGATCCTTGCCCATGCGGATATGACAGACGCCTTCAAGGGTTTTGAATCTGGGGTTTTTAGGGTACTTGTTGGATAATTCAGTGGCCAATGCCAAGGCTTTTGGAAAGTCTTGTTCAGAAAAGAGTTCAATGTAAAGGAGGACGGTTTTGGCTTCCGTTGATGAATAAGTGGCATGCAATGCTGCCTCATTCAACTTTCTGAGCCCCTCTTTTATGTCGCCACGGTGCAGAAGAAAGTAGGTCAGGAATTTCAAAACCCCTGACAGCTTGGCCGTATAATAATCAAAGGTTCCGATCCCAAGCAGAACATCCTTGTCATCGGGTGCCATTTCCTGACAGGTTTTGAGCGCTGCAATGGCGTCGGAGGCCAGAAGGAATGAGGAAAACATGTTGCCTTTCATGAGTTCAAAGCGGCCCTTGAACCCCAGAGCTCCCCCAAGATAGAAGAAATCGTAACTGTCCGCACCCTTATTGTCAACACGGGTCTGGGCCACCTCTATGGCCCGATCAATCCGACTTTTAAATTCTTTCACCGTCTCCGGAGTCCAGAAACCCGCAGCCAGTCTGGACCAAGTGATCATGGCCAGATAAAAATAGCCGCTGGGGTCTTGGGGTGCATCGGTTATCATCTTGTTGAATAAATCTTCGGCATCAGCGAACTGGCGATTGTAAATCAGATTGATGCCATCCAGAATCCGTTGGTTTCCCTTAAAAGCCGGGCTGGGTGACCTCTCATCGGTTTCAGCGCCGTAGATAGGAGATATGGAAACACCGGGGAAAAACAGGAAGAGAAGGGTAAGGGCGCTTAGGAGGATACCTGAGAGTTTTTTTGGTGTGCCTCTGTTTTTCATAAGCGGTTTGAGCCCCTGTCTGGTTTAGTGTTATAATGAGGTCAAATCAGTAGTACGAAAAACCGTAGACTACATGACCGTGTGTTTTTGCGCAAGTACCTAAATGGCTATGATCCATTTTTTGTTCCCTGATCCCCAGGTTTTAAAAGAGAATCTGCTTTTATGAAATAATACTGAAAGAAATTATGGTTTTTTTTCATTTGTGTATTAACATATCAAGTTAATTATCTGAATTGGTAAAAGAAATCTCAGCGTAAGTATTGCCTGATATAAAAAATGCGGCGAGGGTGATGATGAAGATACTCATTTTGGGAGCTACAGGTGGCTTGGGAAGCGATTGCAGGAGGGTGCTGGGGCAAGAGCATGAGGTGATCTGTCCTGGTAAAGAGGATGTTGATGTTGTTAGCTGGGATGTGGTCATAGAGGCTTTTGATTCATTATCCCCGGACATTGTGCTCAACTGTGTGGGTTTAACGGATCTGGAGGTTTGTGAAACAGATTCCTTTGCCTTAAGAAAAATCAACGTGGAGGGCCCCAGAAATCTGGCGCAGTCCTCCGCCAGGTTTGGCTGTAAAATTGTACATGTGTCCTGCGGACATGTCTTTGACGGGCGAAAAGCGATGCCGCAGCCGTATTTTGAAGATGACGCGCCAAATCCGCTTTCCGCCTATGGCAGAAGCAAACTGGAGAGCGAGACCGCTGTTCGCACCAACTCTCCCAACTATATTATTGTCCGCTCACATTGGCTGTACGGCATCAACGGTAATAATTTTGTAAAATCCATTTTGCAGCACGCGGTTCGGGGCGTTTCAACGCCCATGCAGCTGCCGGATGACCAGTTCGGTGCGCCCACCTGGAGCCACCGGCTGGCATTGCAGATCAGGGAGTTGCTTAACAAAGACGGCAGGGGGTCATACCATTCCACAGCCTATGGGTATTGCAGCCCGTTTGAACTGGCACGGTATATTTTGAAAAAGCTGAAACTGAAGGCGCCCATTGAGCCTTGCAGCCTGACGGCGTTAAGCGGCGGCCACTTGCTGCCCGCCAATTGTGTTCTCGAAAACAGGCTTTCAAAGAAACAGGGCGTCAATATCATGGTAAGTTGGGAAAAGGATTTGGACACGTTTCTTGAACAATTCGGGGATCAGCTCATCAAAGAAGCCGGACCATGATAAAAGTATTGCTCTCGGTACTGGGGCTGTCCTATCTGGTGAGTCCCTATGACCTTTTTCCAGACTTCTTTGTCGGTGTGGGATGGCTGGATGATCTGATCGTGCTGGGAGTAATCTGGTGGTACCTGTATGTCTATAAACGCAGGAAAATAGGCTATCAAAGGGGCCGTCCCGGGTCGGATCAACATGGGCCCCAGGCATCCCGGGATGGTAACGGCAACTCGAATTCGAAAGAAGAAAAATCCACTTTTACCGGGCAGAAAGACCCCTACACCGTGCTGAAGGTGGACCGTGGGGCCTCCCAGAAAGAAATCAGGGAGGCCTACCTGGAACTCGCCAATCAGTACCACCCGGACAAGGTGGTGCACCTGGGAGATGAATTCAGGGCGCTGGCTGAAAATCGTTTCAAGGAAATTCAGAGTGCTTATGAAGCGTTAAAAGTTAGATAGTGTCCGTCCACGAATGAGAAAATTTGTTCGAGTTCAAGGAAGGCGAAAATTGTAACCGCAGGAATACATTCAAGTATTTGGAGGATTACAATTTGAGATTGACGCTGAAATCGGGCAAATTGGCCATTTGTGGATGGGCACTAAATAGCGCGACCCAGTACGGCACCTTCAAAAATGGCGGACTTGGCGCTTCTCGGTTCAAGGCAGTCGCCGATACGGTGGATTTCATGCCCCATTGATTTGATTTGATTAAAAAGATCGTCTTCCGGTCGGTTTCCGATTGAAAAGACCACTTGATCCGCCGGAAGCGTCACCTGCCCGCCATCTTTTTCAGCAATGATGACCCCATTTTTTTCAATACGGATCACCCTGCAGTTGGTTTTGAAAATCACTTTGTTTTCCATGAGTTTCCGAAGCAGTATTTTCTTGGTCATGCTTTCCAGTTGGGAGGCCAGTTTGGAAAGCACTTCCACGATGGTCACCCGATACCCCTTTTCCGAAAGATGAAGAGCGATTTCGCAGCCGGTGGGACCACCCCCCACCACCACGGTCTTTTCTCTTGCCCGTCCGTGCCCGTTCAAGGCCGCGTCTATGGAAATGACGAGGGCGTTGTCGATTCCATCAATCTGTGGATAGGCCGGCGCTGATCCTGTGGCCAGGATGACCACATCAGGCGAGTGGTTTTTCAGGGTGTCGGGTGTCACTTCCCGGTTCAGATGGCATGTTACCCCGAATCGCTCCATCTGTTTTGTCTGGAATCGGATCAGTTTCCGAAGTTCTCTTTTGTAGTGGGTGATACTTCCCAGGGTCAGTTGTCCGCCCAACTGGGATTGTCTTTCAAACAGGTGAACATCGTGTCCGCGTCTGGCGGCCACCCATGCCACATTTAAACCTCCCGGGCCCGCTCCCACCACCATCACTTTTTTGGTGGTTTGTGCGGTGTGAAAAGCCATTTCCTTTTCTCGTCCCAGGGTTGGATTGACCAGGCACTCCACCCGGCCTTTTTTGAAAATGGATTGCATGCAGGTGTTGCAGGCAATACAGGTCCTGATATCGTCCAGCCGGCCCTCGAGGGCTTTTTTGGGCATTGCCGGATCTGCCAGCAATCCACGGCCAATGCAGACGAGGTCAGCTTTTCCGGATTTGATAATGTCTTCCGCGAGCAATGGTTCGTTTATTCTTCCCACCGCCATGATGGGAACATCCAGTTCTTTTTTGATGGCCCAGGCAAAATCGGTCAGGCACGCCTTTTCCATGAACATGGGTTGGCATATCCATTCCGGTGTTGCATCATTGCCGGCGGATACCTGTATGACATCAACGCCTTCTTTTACGAGAATCTTCAGGATTTCAAGGCTTTCTTCCACATCGAGGCCGTCTTTCACAAATTCCATGGCACTGATCTTAAAAGAGATGGGGTATTCTTCACCAACCCGTTTTCGAACTTCCCGAACAATCTCCCGCGCAAAACGTGTTCGGCCCGGGATGTCGCCACCGTAGGCGTCTTGACGGATATTGGAAAACCTGGATAGGAATTGATTGATCAGATATCCGTGAGCGCCATGAATTTCGATGAGTTCAAATCCCGCCTGAAGGGCGCGGTCGGCCGCATCGCCGAATTTGGTTACCAGTTCCTGGATGCCGTTCACAGTGAGGGGCGTCACGTCCCCCCGAATGGAGGGACAGGGAAGCGGTGACGGAGCAACCGGTTGTCCATGAATGACCTTGGCGGAGGTCTGCCTTCCGCCGTGGTGGATTTGAACCGCGGGAATCGCCCCTTCCGCCTTCATGGAACGGGCGATTTTCGAAAGTCCTTCCACAAATCGATCATCATAAATTCGTGCCTGATGGGGGGAAACAATTCCCTCAGGTGACACGGCACACGCTTCCATAATGACCATGGCCGGGCCGCCGGCGGCTCTGAGTCGATAATGCTCAATGGCTTCCGGAGGAATGGATCCGTCATTTTCAATCAAAAATGAAGCCAGACCGGGCATGACGATCCTGTTTTTGAGTTTGCACCCTTTGATTGAAAATGTGGAAAAAAGGTGTTCCATTTGGGGTTTCGCCTCCTTGACACGATTCAATGCTGAAAAATATAAAAAATACGAACGGAATTTGTCAAACAAAAACTAGAAATGTGGACAATTCAGAATTTTGATTGCAATCCGAGGTCGTGAGGGTTTATTACACGGGACTATTTTTGCCAAATTGGCGGTGCACCGGGTCTTTGGATGATCAGCGTTTCCGCATTCCAGGGAGTGGGATCGGATTGCTTTTCCCCCCTCAGTTCGCAGGCATAGCGCCGGCACACCGGGCAGTCGGAATCAGCGCATGGATCCAGGTGGACCAGGACGTTTGCCCTGCCTTCAAAACGGCCCTCAATGACCGCCTCTACTGCCTCGGCTTCTGCATGTGCCTCCGCCAGTGTGAAATTCCTGGGCAGGATCAGGTGAAGGCTTACGTTTATGAAACTGCCCGAACGAAAGGCCCTGAGTTCATGTATTCCCACCCAGTTGTCTTTTCGGTGTTCCGCCAGAAGTGAAGAAATTTTTTTGAGAAGTTCGGGCTCGGCCCTGTCCATGAGACCGGCGGAAGATTCTTTCACCAGGATGATGCCGGTGTACAGGATGCTGAACCCGACCATACAGGCGATGGCGCCATCCAGCCAGTATAGTCCTGTCAGGCGCACCAGCAAGAGGCCAAGAAGAACCCCCCCGGAGGTAATCACATCGGTTAGGACATGCTTGCCATCGGCTGTAAGGGCCAGTGAATGGGTTCTTTTGCCGGTTCGGACCAGGACGAGGCCCAGGATTAGGTTTACCACCCCTGTACCCAGGAGTATGGTAAGGCCGGCTGTAAGGTTTGGAAGGGGTTGTGGACGAAGCATATGGTCCCATCCGGTCTTGAAAATGCCGATGGCGGCAATGATGATCAGAGCCCCTTCAAATCCGGCGGAGAAATATTCCACTTTTCCGTGACCGTAGGGATGGCTTTTGTCCGGGGGTTTAGCGGCCAGAACAATGGTGACCAGAGCAAATGCACTTGCCACCACATTGATGATGGATTCAAGTGCATCCGAGAAAACGGCGGAAGAACGGGTGAGGTGAAACGCGTAGAATTTTGCGCCCATCAGCATGGCACCGATACTGAGCGACAGACTGATGGCGATCAGGCGGGCTTTAAAGTGGCTTTTTGTTGTTTCTTTTTTTTTCAAGTCCTGATCCGGATAAACCTGTGACGTTGAAAGAGAAAACCAAAAAGGATCAATGGCCCGCAAAATATAATTGATGGAACTGTTTTACCAGATCTCTTAATTTGGCAGCATTTTTGAGATCCGTTGTTTGTTTGCATTTCATGCTGTAAATCAGCATCTGCTGCAGCAGGGAGAGCTTTTGATTGTAATCTTTGGCCTTAGGTTTGATTCTCTGTGTCAGGAAATATTGTGCGACGATGGTCTGGATTTCAGTGGCGTGATGTTCCTTATTCATGATCCATCGAACCAGCTGGTTGAAGTTAGGGCTTTTCTCTTTCTCTAAGCTTTTGATTTGTTTCATTGATTTTTCAATGGTGGTGATATGTTCAAGGACCATGTTGATTCTGGCCTGATCGTCGTAAATTCCGCAGGGGATTTCACAGTGGGCGAATACCGTGCCCACTAAAACAGCAACAAAGGCCACGCCCACAAGAGACTGGAAAAAGCGCTTTTTCATAAGGACCTCCCATATCTTTATAACCGGTTGATTTTTGTTTTATGATTCGCTTTCCAATAGGGTCTCAATCTCACATCATCTGGATGTTGTCAAGCCCGGTGGATGGGGCCACT
>JABGPV010000120.1 GCA_018644785.1 Deltaproteobacteria bacterium
TTGAAACCATTGGAACGGGGAGCCATCCGGATGTCCCATACGCGCCCAGAAACTCATTTTCTCTGCCAGCTCCGCCGTGACCACCTTGGCCTCGTTGGCGCCGAAGGGCCTGGGGGCTTCAGCACCGGGAATTTCGGGAATATCTGTGATTTCCATGCGGGCCATGAGGACAAGACCACCGGGATTGACACGACCCAGGGCCTGTTCAAATTGATCGGCCTCAAACGCCATGGCCAACTGAGCGTCAACCTCTCCCTTGTGTTGTTCCATGAGCGCGTGCCAGCGCATTCGACGTGCGGTTACACAATTGGCGTTGGCCAGAAGATCGGGCCAGTTGGATAAGGTTTCCCACAGGGTGGGGCCGCATTCTTCCCGGATCATTTTGGAATCATCCACATAGTTCTCTCCATCATAAAAACCGGTTTTTGACCGGGAAAATGTGACGTTCAACAGACCCAGTTCCAGTTTTCCGATTTCATTGGTTTTAATGTCCCCGATCAGCCAGGTGTTGGCATAACCGCCGTTGTTCCCTTTGGACATGATCCTCACAAAATCGTCCAGATTTTGAGAATACTGGGCTGCTCTGCGGGCTCTGATAAATTCTGGAATACCGTTTGTGTCAAACCCTTTGAAATATCCGATGGTGGTTTCAGTAATGACCATGCCGCCGCTGTTAACAGCAAAATCTGTTCCACTGTGAATAAACCCGGGCGCACACTGAAGTATGACCCGATACCCGTTTGAGGGGTGAATATCCAGAATCACATTGAACCTCTGTCCAATGATGTAATCATCCCATGAGTTGTGGCCCATGACGATCCGGCCGTCTTTCGTGTAAGGTGTGGTGGCAATGAAAGCGGAGCAGCGAAAGGGTGGCGAAATGCGCCGCCCCCACCGTTTTCGGCCATCTGATTCCCCCTCAAGCCATGGAAGATAGTAGTCCGCCAGTTCAAAGAACGCGTTCTGCGCAACAATATCCAATATATCCACCGTCATGCCCCGCAGCCGCATGCCGCCGGCAATCCCGGCAATTTCAGCCAGGTACTCCTCTCCCAATTTATCCATCATGAAACTCTGGGCCGCATCGCGAAAAAAGTCCCAGTTTTTTCCGGTGTTTTCTTTCAGGTAGACTTTCAGCACCGAAATGAACTCATTGATCTCAGGTGCCATGAGCACACCGTACTGCAACCCCCGTTCAGCGGGTTCACCCTCGATGTGAACGAATATCCATCCGGCCCGTTCTTCCCGAAACCCGGAACCGAAACGGTCCAGACTGAAACAAAGCGTTGTATCCAGAAAAAACCAAGAACCCATAATCAGAAACAAAAAGAAAGAACGGGGAAAAATCGTCTTCATTGCATTTCCTCCTTAAATGTGGAATATGGCCCTGTGGCATCGAAAATAGCTGTAAAAAAGATCTTATGAGCATATGCCCGGCCTTTTGATTTGTCAATAATTGTAAGGATGACGCAATTGAGATGTTCAGAAATATCTTTCAAAAAAACCCAACTGCACAGACTCATACCCTTTGGGTGGATAGTCCCACTTTCCCCCGTAAACATTGATCCGTTTGGTTTCGCCTTTGGCATCATAGACCTTTCCCCCTTCCAGCACCCAGGCCAGCAATCCGCCCCGCAGATTAAAGATCTCCAACCCATTATTTGCCATCTCCCGGGCCAATATCCCGCTGCGGTAACTGATGGTGCAATAGACGACGATTCGTCTACCCTTAAACTTTTCAGGGTTTTTTAAAAATGCTTCCGGGGTGATTGCGCCGGGCAGCATGGACACCGCCATTTCTGCGGGTTTTCGGGTATCCACAAACAGGATCTGCCCCTGAGCTATCTCTTTCATGGCCTCTCGTGGTGAAATCTCTTTTACATCAGGAAATTCTTTTCGATAATCCTCGTACATGCCGTACACGATGACTTTTTTCTGTTGATCGGTAAGGGTTTCTCTGCATACCACGACCTTCGGCGTTAAACCTATCAAAAAAGAAACGACCATCAGGGCCATGGTTGCGTATCGTATGTTCATCCTTATTGATTCCTTTCTAGCGAGATTTTTCTTTCCCATAATAGCTTCGATACATGGCTTTGGTGTCCGGAGTTCCGCCAATTCGCCTTAGAAGATACGATGCCACACGGCGCATTATCGAAAGTGCATTTCTGAACCCCCGGGTCTCCCAGCGCCTGGGGGAAACCCGGGCACTTCCGAAAAAAAACACCTGTGGTCCCAGCCCGTGAAGACGAATGCCGAATTCCACGTCCTCCATGAGGGGAATAGGGGGAAACAGATCCCTGGAAACAACAGATCTTCTCCTGAAGAACTGCACCTGGTCCCCGAAACTGATACCCGAAAACACCATCCTCAGATCATTTGCAAAATTGATCAGCCCCAGTCGCGAATCACGGCTTTTAAGAACGCTGCCCAGGGCGCCACCGGACAGCCGCGGCTGTTTTTCAAGAACCTTGCACATCCTGGTAAAATCGGACGCTTTTACCCATGTATCCGCGTGCACCACGGCCACCAGGTCGCCTTGGGCGGCACGGATACCGGTGCAGATCTGCCCGCCCCTGCCACCGCCGTCTTCAAGGGATCGCCTATCCTCCAGGACACGGGCCCCGGCTCCAAGGGCCTTCTCCCGGGTTCGGTCCGAAGATCCACCGTCTATGACGATCACTTCGGTGACGGCATCGTCCTTTAAAGCTTCTCGAACGCATGAGACAATGCGGGATTCTTCGTTTCGCGCAGGAATTACCACCGACACGGTTCGGGGAGCGTCGGTCTCCATTTCGGACCGGATTTGTTTTACAAAAAACACCCCCTGTAGCATCAGGAGGGCACAAAACGGCAGCCATTGACACAGATAAGCCCATACCGGCAGCCGCCACACGCCCGTATGGTGATATACACCGTTGGTCACAAAATAGAAGGAAATGGTCAGACACAGAAGCATCCAGGGCCTTGAAGGTTGCAGCACAAGAAAGGGTATCACCCAGGAAATATACCAGAAATGAACGGTTGGCGCCAACAGTATGACACATCCCAAAACATAGAAACACCCTGAAACGGGATCATTTCGGTAGCGACTGTTTCTTGCGGGAGAAAAATGGAAAAAACCCAATCCCAGCAAAACCGCCAGAAGGATTTTACAGATCAATGTGGCGGGTTCGATCTCCCCGAAAACAACCCTGAATATGCCGTGAATAGAGCCGTTGAAAGCAAAATTTTCACCGAATTGCATTATGCCGGCAAACATACCTTGAAGATTTTCATGGGCAAACACCCATAAAAACACCCCATAGGGAAGGATCGCCGAGACCGGAGTAATCCACGCATACCTCAGATTTTCACGGTTAATGAAAAAGAAAAAAGCCAGGGCGGACACATACTTCACCTGGATGGAAAGACCTGCCAGAAGAAACATCCACCCCCATTTTTTTCGGTCAAAAAAACAGATGGCCCCCGTTAAAAAGAAACACTGAATGACATCGAAATGGCCTTTTGCGGCAAATGCCCAGAGGATTACCGGATTGAGCCCGTAAAGGATCAGCCATCGGAGATCCAGACTGCGGTATGAGAGAAGAAACGCCAGAAATACCAGGGTCCCCATATCCAACAGCATCAGCATTCCCTTTATAGCCAGGGGGTGATGCCAAATGCCCCCCAGCAGCGAAAAAAAAGCGACCATCAGGGGCGGGTAGGCGGCCGTCATATGGGGATGATTGATCTGCCCATGAAATCGGTCATTTTCCGCCAGTGCATTCATAAAAGGATCATCGGGCGCATGGTGGTATGGGCTGATGCCGGAGGCCAGAACCTTGCCTTCCCAGAGATAGCGGTTCATGTCATCGGATGGTTCATGGACCAGCAGGAGCAGTCGACCGACCAGTGCCAGAGCAAATATGAAAAAGACTTTCTGTTTTGATGAAAAGGTCCTGGGGACGAGCAACAGCAATGCCATGCAGAGAAACCATTGGATGGTAAACAGTAAAATGAAATACCCGGCGGGAAGCGCGTTTCCTCCTGTCCCGGGTATTGGAAGAGAAAATTCACCGATAGGACCGAACCCGCCCCCCACCCCGCAGGAGAGCAGGAACAGGAGTGCCAAAAGGCCTGGAACAATAAACCTTAAATAAACCGGTCCGTACTCCCTATGATGGCTGAACCCCTTCATTTTGAGATGCCCGAGGCATGTGCCAGCGTCAGAAAACCCACGAACAGGAAACCCGAAGCGTAAGCGGCGAGAAAGGGCCCCACCAGATATTTTCCGGCCGCCAGGTAATAACCCAGGGATCCCGCACAGTAAATGCCCAAGGCTATCTCCAGAATGCCGGACCAGGGCAGCTTGATCCCATAGCACTTAAATTCCCGGTCTCCCTTCTTGGGCGTTCTCACAAACGGGCTTTCACGACCCATGAGAGCTTCCAGAACCGCGCGTGTGTTGGAAAGCGCAATGCCGATGCCCACCGCCACCAGAAAAGGGAGGTAGACTACCCGGCGCCCCCAGCCTTTTCCGTAGGAGGCCCGCTGGCTGGCCAGATACAGGGTGCTCGGGGCTGCCATGGCCATTCCCAGCAGGATGGCGATGGCAGTAAATACCGCCGGACTGGGCGAAAACTCCAGCATCATGAGGACCGGCAGCGCCAGAATGGCCATGATCACCATCAGGGGGTGCACCAGATAATGGGTCAGGTGAAAAAAAGCCTCCACCTTTTTGAAGATTGATGCGTTTGAGAGAAAGATTCCTGGAAGCAGTTTCAGAGCCGTCTGAATTGAGCCTTTAGCCCATCTGAACTGCTGACTCTTGAATGCCCCCACATCCTCTGGAATTTCAGCCGGTACCACAACATCCGGGACAAAGAGGGTGTGCCATCCGCGAAACTGGACCCGGTAGGAAAGGTCCATATCCTCCGTCAGGGTATCCCATTGCCATCCCCCGCCATCTTCGATGGCTTCTTTTCGCCAGATGCCCGCTGTCCCGTTAAAATTCATGAACAATCCGCTCCAGTTCCGCGCCGACTGCTCGATCATGAAGTGACCGTCGATGCCGATGGACTGCACCCGGGTCAGAAGTGAGCGTTCCCTGTTCAGATGTCCCCACCGGGCCTGCGCCAGCCCCAGACGATCATCCGCCAGGAAAAACGGCACCATTCTTTGCAGGTAATCTTTTGAAGGCGCAAAGTCGGCATCAAATATGGCGATCAGTTCACCCCGGGCCAAATTCATTCCTTGGGCCAGCGCCCCCGCTTTAAACCCCTGTCTGGTTTTCCTCCGGATGACCTGAACATCATGCCCTTCGCTCCGAAGTTCCTTCGCCACCTGGTCAATCAGACCACGGGTTTCGTCCGTAGAATCATCCAGTACCTGTATGTCGTGTCTCCCTTTCGGATATTTCATCCGGGCGGCCGCCCGCATCACCCGGGCAACCACATTATATTCATTATAGACCGGAATCTGGGTGGTCACCCTTGGCATAGGTTCTGTGTTAATCACATGCGTGTATCGGTTCAAAATGCGTCTGCGCCGAATTTCAGCGCTTTTCCGACCCCTTTGAAACAAGAACACCATCAGATAGCAGTTCAGCCCGTAAACCATGAGTACAAGAGCCGTTAGAAAATAAAACCCGATGATAATGTATGAAACAACAAGATTCACATTACTTCCTTTCAACAGCAGCAGGTTGGCATCATAAAACCCAACTTCCGACTTCGGAACCTTTTTTAATCGGATAATATAATGAAATCAGCGGGATGATTGATACACTCAACCATCTTTTTGACAATATGGCAAGAAATATCATCAACGTTTAAGTGTTGACATCATGAGAAACTCATGGATAATTAAACCATGAAGGCTTGTTTATGAAGGCAGCTGGATTCAAGTTTACTTGTTGAATATCAACGGTTGACGTTTTAGAGAAAGGAGGGCCCCATGAACACGAATACCATTAGAATCAGACTCATGAAGGCTGAGGATTATGACGCTGTGGTGGGAATTGACGAGAAAGTACTCAAGGCGTCACGGCCGGAGTATTATAATGTGAAATTTGAAAAGCTTTTCCAGACCAAAGATTATTTGCCTGCATCCTTGGTGGCAGAGGAGGAAGATGGAACGGTGGTGGGGTTCGTAATGGGCGAAGTCTATATGGGAGAATATGGTATTTACCAGGAAGAGGCATCCCTGGATACCATCGGCGTTGATCCCGATTGTCAGCAGAAGGGTATCGGCGGGCAACTGATTAATGAATTCATGGAACACTTGAAAAAGCTGGGCGTAAAGAAAATAAGCACCCGTGTTGCCTGGAATGATTCCGACCTGTTACATTTCTTCAGCGTGAACCAATTTGGCCCGTCAAAAACCATTTACCTGGAAAGAACCGTTTGACATCAAAATCCCAGAAAGCATACCGTGGCGGGAAATAACAACCTTAGGCTTGATTGTGCATTCTATGTGACGGCCAACGCCACGCTCATCGCAAAGAACTTCCTCAAAGAGCTGAAAGGTCTTGAGGCGTGGGCAGCGGTCTATAATCTCTTCAACAAAAATTATACCTCTCCCACCGCTGCGGGTGAACTTCCCGGTGACATGCCCATTCCCGGTATCAATTTTATGCTTGAACTCCGATACACGTTTTGATCCGAAGATGTAGCGGATTATACAGATTCAAAAGAATAAGCAATAGAAGATTGAAGGTTTTTCCGGTGAAATCGGAATCTTGGCATTGATCTTTTTCGGCATAAGTGGTAAGAATAAGAAATGTAAGAATAGAAGATAGGGGGGTATTTAATATGCGAATTACTTCAAAAGGGCAGGTGACGATTCCTGTGGTATTTAGAGAAAAATTGGGCTTTCTCCCCAACACTGAAGTTGAATTTGATATTGACGGGGAGATGTTACGTCTAAGAAGGGCAAAAAGCGATTACAGCCGTGGCAGGCTCATTGTTTCAAAGATGCGGGGCAAGGCGACGGCCGGTATGAGTACTGAACAGATTATGGCCATGACCCGGGGGAATTGATGGAAATACTGGTTGACAGCAATGTTATTCTCGACATCGTAACAGAGGATACGGACTGGTTTCAGTGGTCGTCCGAAACATTGGCGTTTTATGGAGATACGGATATCCTGGTCATCAATCCGATTATTTATGCCGAGGTGTCAATAGGCTTTAAGCGTATTGAAGAGGTTGAAGAGGTTCTGCCCTTGACCCATTTTCGCCGTGCGCAACTGCCTTGGGAAGCGGGGTTTCTTGCCGGGAAGTGTTTTTTGAATTACCGCAGGAAAGGGGGAAAAAAGAAATCACCACTGCCTGACTTCTTCATCGGCGCCCATGCCGCAATTATGGAAATGTCGTTGATGACCCGGGATGTTCCCAGGTATCGAACCTATTTTCCAAAGCTGAAATTAATTTCGCCATAAATATCGCGGACCTATATTTACCATAGCAAAATGTTTAAGGGGAAATTGTTACATCCACGTTCCCCTCAATAACCGTGAACCGATTCCATGTTAAAAATAGGCAACCTCTTACTCAAAAATTACCTCATCATGGCCCCCATGGCGGGCATCACCAACCCGCCGTTTCGTTTGATCGCCAAGCGACTGGGGGCAGGCCTCGTGGTCACAGAGATGGTGAGCGCCGTGGGTCTTTCCCGGGGTCATGAAAAGACCTTTCGCTACCTGGAAAGTACTCCCGAGGAAAAGCCTCTCTCGGTACAGATATTCGGTGCAGACCCTTATGACATGGCCATGGCGGCTGAAATTGCAGTTGAAAAAGGCGCCGACCTGGTGGACATCAACATGGGATGCCCCGCCAGAAAAGTGGTCAAGAACGGGGCAGGCGGAGCGCTTCTTCGAAATCCGGCGGCCGTTCGGGATATGGTCGCGGCCGTCCGCAAGGTCTGCACCGTTCCCCTGACCGTGAAAATCCGGTCGGGCTGGTCCCATCTGGAGGCCAATTTTCTAGAAATCGCCGGCATCATTGAAGATTGCGGCGCGGATGCCGTCGCCGTCCATCCCCGGTTCGTGAAACAGGGGTTTTCAGGGCAGGCGGACTGGGGTATTATCCGGGAGGTCAAGAAAAACCTGGGGATTCCCATCATCGGCAACGGTGATGTATTTAAACCGGCGTTGGCCCTGAAAATGAGAGAGGAAACCGGTTGTGATGGTGTCATGATCGGCCGGGGCGCCATGGGAAACCCATGGATATTCAGGCAGATTCTGGATCTTGAGCAGGGCTTGGAGGCGTGCCCGCCCGATTTGTCCGAAAGAAGGGCCGTCATCACGACACATTTCGAATTATTGTCCCGCATCATCGGTGAAAACAGAGCCTCTAAACTGATGCGGGGATTGCTCCTGGGATATACCAAAGGTCTGCCCCACAGCAGTCGTTTTCGCGGCTCTTTTACCGGCATCAAGGATTTTCAGACCATGGTGGACGCACTGGACCAATACTTTGACACCCTCATGGAAAACCGGAAAACGTCAGGAGATAACCCCAAATGAAAGTGATCTTAGCCAAAACCGCCGGCTTCTGCATGGGCGTGCGACGCGCCATGGAAATGGTCATGGCTGAATCCAACAAAAAAGAAGGCCCTCTCTTTACATTTGGCCCCCTCATTCACAACAAACAGGTCCTGGGCCTCCTTGAGGCCAGAGGCGTGAAGGCCACCGACGACACCAAGGGACTTACCGCCGGGCGGATCCTGATCCGTGCCCACGGTATCCCGCCCCGGAAACGGGAGATGCTTCAGAATTCGGGGCTCAAAGTCATTGACGCCACCTGTCCTAAAGTGACCCGGGTACAGGCCATTATTCGGCACCAGTCCAACAAGGACCGTCCTACCATCATCGTGGGTGACAAAGACCACGCGGAAGTAATTGGCCTCATGGGCTACAGCAAGGAACCCGCCCACCTTATCGAGAAAAAAGCGGATGTGGCAAACCTTCCGCCTCTGGAAAACCCCTTTGTGGTGGCGCAAACCACCCAGGATGTTGAAGATTTCAAGGAAATCGTTTCGGCCCTGCAGGCACGTTTCCCGGACATTCAGGTATTTGACACCATCTGCGATGCCACACACGAACGCCAGGAGGAGGTGCGGACCTTCAAAGAACGGGTGGAAGGGGTGGTTGTGGTGGGCGGCCATCACAGCGCCAACACCCAGCGGCTGGTCAAGATATCAGAAGGGGAGCATCTTCCCACCTTTCATGTGGAAACGGAAAAGGAACTGCCCCGTGAGGCCCTTTCCCAAATGAAGGTGATCGGTCTTGCGGCCGGCGCTTCCACCCCTCACTGGCTCATCAAGAATGTGATGCAGGAAATTGAAGCCATTCAAGCCCGGAGGGAAACGCCCTTTGTTCATGGGGTCAAGCGGGCTTACCGGTTCCTGGTACTCAGCAATCTGGCGGCAGCGATGGGTGCATTCAGTTTTGCTTATGCTGTTCTGCGTCTTGCAGGTGGCACGACAAACCTGGTGTTTCCCTTAATGGCCGCACTTTACATTTATGCCATGCATGTTTTTAACCGGTTTCTGGACAAAGGCGCTGCTTCCTACCATGATCCGGATCGGGCAACCTTTCAAAAGCAGTACAAGAGATTGTTGATCTTCATGGGATCATTCGCCATGGGCATCTCCCTTATCTTGAGCTTCATAACGGGGTTCGGCACTTTTATGACGCTTGTGGGCTTGAGCCTCTTAGGCGTGGTATACAGCATCCCCCTGATTCCCGAAGGTGCCGGGAATCGGCACCGATTTGTCAAAATAAAGGATATCCCCGGATCCAGAAGTCTGTCCGAAGCCCTCGCATGGGTGGCCGTCATGTTGCTTCTGCCCCTTTTCAGTGGTTCATCGGATCCGGTTTTGAGCGTTGTGGTTACAGCGATTGTCGTGTTTTCATTCAGTTATGCCAGAGCGGTTCTTTTCAGTCTGTTTCAACTTCAAGGCGACCTGATGATGGGTACGGAAACCCTGCCCATCACATTGGGTGAAAAACGGACGCTCGCCCTTTTCAAACGGATACTTGCGGGTACAGCACTACTGTTGGTGTGCAGTACCCTGTTCGGCCTGGTCAGTTCGATTTTTCATCTGATGCTTATCCCTCTTTTGACCCTGCTCCTTTGTCTTTATACCTATGAAAAACAATGGCTTTCTCCCGGGATCGTCCTGGAAGGCCTTGTAGAATGCAATTTCCTGCTGGCAGGGCTTCTTATTATATTATAGAGAATTTTCATATGGCTGCTGTCAGCGTTATCATTCCCACCTTCAACCGGGCCGTAAAAACGGCCCGGGCCATTTCGTCGGTCCTCTATCAGCGCTTTAAGGACTATGAAATCATTGTTGTGGATGACGGGTCCGGAGATGAGACTGAAAAGGCGCTGTACCCGTTTAAGGACCGCATCCGATATGTGGTCCACAAGGCCAATCAAGGGGTTTCCTCTGCAAGAAACACGGGCATTGAAGTTTCTACGGCACCCCTGATCGCCTTTCTGGATTCCGATGACTACTGGCTCCCTGACAAGCTGGGCGTCCAAACGGCATTTTTCAACAAAAACCCCCATGCCATGATCTGCCAGACCGAAGAGACGTGGATCAGAAACGGCAGGCGCGCCAATCCCGGAAAACGGCATTTGAAGCCATCAGGCGATATCTTTGAGCCCTCGCTGGTGCTCTGCCTGGTGAGCCCCTCAGCGGTCATGCTCAAGCGAACACTTCTCGATGAAGTGGGTGTTTTCGATGAGGGGTTACCCGCCTGTGAAGATTATGATCTGTGGCTCCGGATTGGTTGTCGCTACCCGGTTTTTCTGATTCGGCAAAGCCTCATCATCAAAGAAGGCGGCCACCCGGATCAGTTATCCGCACGCTTCAGAGGCATGGACCGGTTCAGGATCAAGGCACTGGAGAAACTGCTTCAGGAAAGCCCGCTCCGTGAATCACAGAAAAAGAACGCTTTAACGGAACTTTCCAGAAAATGTCAGATCTATGGCACAGGCTGCCTCAAAAGGGGGAAAAAAGCGGAAGCGGCCCATTACTTTGAACTTCCGTCCACTTTTGAAACCACACAGGATCAAAAACCATGCTTCTGACCTTGCTGACATTTGTCGGGGCCTCTCTATGGCTCATCATCCTTCTCCTGCCCTGGCGGCCGTGGTCAACCCGTGAATTCCTGGACGGGGAACCGGATGATTTTGACGAAGATTTGAGCAATATTACGGTACTCATTCCAGCGAGAAATGAAGCGGAGGTCATCCAGGCCACCCTGGCAGGGGTCATGGCACAGGGAAGAGATATCAAGGTGGTTCTGGTGGATGATCAGTCCGAGGACAAAACGACCTCTCTCGCCGGGGAAATGTTCGAAACCGATCTCAAAATTATTTCAGGCCAGCCCCTTCCAGACGGATGGAGCGGCAAGCTGTGGGCGCTTCATCAAGGGTTTCAGCAGGTGAAAACTCCCCTTGTCCTGCTCCTGGATGCGGATATTGAGCTTATGCCGGGCATTCTTTCAAGGCTTCGCCGGGAAATGATGAAGAGAAAGATCCATTTGATTTCCCTGATGGCGTATCTTCGCATGGTTTCCCCCTGGGAAAAGCTGCTCATGCCGGCATTTATCTACTTTTTTAAACTTCTCTACCCGTTTCGCCTCTCCAATTCCGCTCATCGGCGTGTGGCGGCCGCCGCCGGGGGGTGCATTCTGCTCCGAACCGACATGCTCAAGGCCATGGGCGGGTTTGCTGCCATACGGGGACAGTTGATCGATGACTGCGCACTGGCCCGTAAGATTAGGGCCATGGGCGGTCGCACCTGGATCGGACTTACGCACTCCGCTTTGAGCCTTCGCGTTTACGACCGGCCCGGGATCATCTGGCACATGGTGGCCAGGACCGCCTTTCATCAACTGCACTACTCCATCACCCTGCTGCTGCTGGTGACTGCTGTCATGATCCTCATGTTCGGCCTGCCTGTTGCCGGGCTTCTTTTTCCGTCGGTCACAGCCGGCATTTTATCTCTATGTGCCTTTATGGCCATGATGCTGGGCTACATCCCCACTTTGAAATTCTACCACTTGAGCTGGAAGTGGGCCTTTCTGATGCCCTTGATCGGATTATTGTTTCTGGCCATGACCTGGACATCGGCCATCCGTTCCTGGCAGGGAAAGGGGGCGAAATGGAAAGGACGGACCTATTTATGATTGCGGAGCCGGCTTGCAGAATACCGTCTTGACACAGACACCCGGTTCTCTTAAACTTCCAGAAAAAATAGAACGGATTTATTTCGCCAAGGATTTCTTTTGGATTTAACCGATTGCATCTTTTAACTCAATGGATATTGCATCCCTTATAAATAACCGTCTCAACGAAACCTATGCACTTCACCGTCGCCACATAAATCCTCAGTTGGTGCGGGTGCTGGAGGTGATTGGCTACAATCGAAATTTCACCCGGGCCGGAGGGGCCCGGCTGGTGGATGAACAGGGTCGGGAAGTACTCGACTTTCTGGCCGGGTTCGGTGTGTTCAACATCGGGCGAAACCATCCCCTGGTGGCTCAGGTCTTAAAAGACATGATCGATATGGCCCCGGCCAGTATGGTGCAGATGGGTGTGGGGCTTCCTGCCGGCCTCCTGGCAGAGGCACTGGCTGCTCTGGCCCCGGGGGATCTGGAGGCGGTCTTTTTCACCAATTCGGGAACCGAAGGGGTGGAAGGGGCTCTCAAAATGGCTCGGCAGGCCAGGGGAAAAATAAAGTCATCTATTGTGATCGGGCCTTTCACGGGCTGACCCTGGGGGCCCTTTCCGTGAACGGAAATGAGGAATTCCGGGAGCGCAATGAACCGCTTTTGCCCGACTGTGTGCCCGTTCCGTTCAATGATCTCAAGGCTCTTGAGGCCGCCCTCAGAGTAGGGGATACGGCCGCTTTTATCGTAGAGCCGGTTCAGGGGAAAGGGGTGTTTATACCGGATCCGGACTACCTTCCGGGCGCGCGAAACCTGTGTGACCGGTATGGCGCACTGCTCATCGCGGACGAAGTTCAGACGGGCCTGGGTCGAACAGGCCGTATGTTCGCCGTGAACCACTGGGATGTGGTTCCCGATCTGCTGGTCATCTCCAAATCCCTTTCCGGCGGATACGTCCCCGTAGGCGCCATCATCACAAGGCGTAGTATCCACGGAAAAGTCTTTGACAGCATGGACCGGTGTTTTGCCCATTCCAACACGTTCGGCCAGAACGATCTGGCCATGGCGGCCGGCCTGGCGGCATTGCACGTGATTGAACAGGAGAACCTGGTTCAACAGTCGGCTGTCATGGGCGCCTATCTTGAAAAAGGGCTCCGAGAACTGGCTGAAAAATATGAATTGATTACTGAAATTCGTGCAAAAGGGCTCATGATCGGCATTCAATTTGGCAAACCGGCTTCTCTCTCTTTGAAAACGGGATGGAAGCTGCTTCACAAAATGAACGTGGATCTGTTTTGCCAGATGATTACCATGCCGCTCATGGAGAAACACCAGATCCTGACCCAGGTGGCCGGGCATGGGTCGGACACGGTTAAAATTCTTCCGCCCCTGGTGATCGACCCGTCCGATGCCGACTATTTCCTGGAAGCCCTGGACGATGTTTTGATGGATGCCCACAAATTTCCCGGATCCGCATGGACAACGGTCAAAAATCTGGGACTGCGAACGGCCAGGACCGCATGAAACAACCCCCCAAAAAAAGGGCGCCTGTCCTGAACTTACTCTGGCGCCTGGTCCGCCATCATCCCGGCTTGATCATTGTTTCAGGGCTGGGACTGGCATTGATCTCGGCCCTGATTTCCATCTTTTTTCTGCACCTGAACAGCAATCAGGACTCCCTGGTCTCGCCGTCAGTTCCCTTTCAAAAAAGGTATCTGGAACACCTTGAAAATTTTGGAGACCAGGAATATCTCTTCGCGGTCATTCAGACCGGTGGGACCGAGGAAGGGAAAAAGCGGGCCGCCGAATTCGCCGAGCGCCTGAATACCCTTCTGCAGAAACAGCCCGACCTCATTCAAGCCGTCTATTACCGTATTTCACCCGCAGATCTGGGGGACGGCGCCCTGCTTTTCGCATCCCCTGAAGAAGCTCTAAAGCTCACGCGCATGGTTTCCTTTCTGGCGCCATTTGTGGATCGGTGGGTTCGGGACGGGTCCCTGGCCGGTTTCTTCAGCATGGTTTCGGAACTTCTCGGAGGAGAGAAGGCGGAGGTCGGAGGTCGGAGGTCGGAAGACGGGGTAGGGGCAGGTCTCGTGCCTGCCCATCTGACGGATATGGATCCGGTGTTGCTGGGGCAGGCGCTGGGGTTCCTTGAGGGTCTCCTGGGGAACGTGGATGAAACGTTGTCGGGTAAAAAGCCGGATGGTTCGTTGTTTGATCTCGGCCAAGGCCGCGGCGAGTATTTTTTTACCGCTTCCGGCCGACTGCTGGTCATGCGTATTCTGCCGGCCAAGGATTTCGGTGACCTGGATGTGATCGGCAAGCCGCTTGCGGCGGTGCGCGAGGCCCTTGAAACCACCTGTGCGGATTTTCCGGACCTGGTGGTGGGGCTCACCGGAAGGCCTGCACTTCAGGCAGACGAAATGGAGACCACCGACCGGGACATGACGCGGGCTGCCGTTATTGCAGTGCTCTTTGTGGGAGTCTTGTTCATGATCGTTCTCCATGGATGGCTAAGGCCCTTTCTGGTGCTGCTTTCGCTGGCCATGGCCGGGGCGTGGAGCTTCGGATTTGCCACGGTTACGGTGGGAGAATTGAATCTGCTGTCAGTGGTTTTTGCCCTGGTGCTGGTGGGTATCGGTGTGGATTTTGGAATTCACGTGGTCATGCGCTATGTGGAAGCGCACAGCAAAGGACTGGGTGTGGAGGATGCCGTTCGGGCGTCTTTGTTTCGAACCGGTCCCGGCGTGATTCTGGGCGCCTTTACATCGGTCTGCGCTTTCTATTCGGTGCTGGGGTCTGATTTCATCGGCCTGGCGCAACTGGGGCTCATCGGCGGTACCGGCGTGCTGTTCTGCCTGGTATCCATGATGGTTGTGCTGCCCGCCATGCTGCTGCTGGCCGGTAAAAAGAACCTTTTTCCTTCATCAATGCCCAGAATCACCGCCATTCCCCTGCTGGAGCGCTTTTTTAAGCGCCCGAAACTGGTGCTGAT
>JABGPV010000121.1 GCA_018644785.1 Deltaproteobacteria bacterium
GTTCGGGATTCAGGGCCAGTGCTCTTCCCAATTCAACGCGCTTCTGAAGTCCATAGGGAAGCATATGCGCAGATTTATCCCGAATGCTTTGAATCTCGAGAAGGTCAATAATCTCCTCTTCAATAAACTTCCTGGACGACACCTCTTCCCGTTTGGTTTTACCCACGTATATGGACCCGCTCACGATGCCGCTCTTGAGGTAGATATGCCTTCCCAAACGGATATTGTCGAGGACCGTCATCCCACCAAAGAGTTCCAGTTTCTGGAAGGTCCGGGAGAGCCCTCGCTCCGCCCGCTTATAAGGCTTTAAATCATTGACCCGTTCCCCCTTCAAGTAGATGTTGCCTTTCTGGGGTTTGTACAGGCCGTTAATGCAGTTCATCATGACCGTCTTGCCGGCGCCGTTCGGACCGATAATCGAATGAATCTCACCCTTTCTTACTTCCAGATTCACACCAGCCAGTGCAGCCACCTTGCCAAAAGACATATGAACGTCTTCAAGCTTTAAAATGGTGTCGCCTTCCTTGATTTCCCCCCCCTGAACCATAATAACAGGCCTCCATTTCGTAAAATGATAGGGTCTTTATATCTTATTTATTTTTTTTGAATGCTGAATATGGGGTTGGTGGTCCTCAGAAACCTGCCGACCACGATACTGAACGGCTTGGACCGTGAAAAAGGCACAGTCACCCCTCTTATGAAAGCAAAAACAAAGGCCACCGCAGCCTGAATGTGGGTACAGCATTACCCCGTTGCCATTTTTTTGTCAACCCGTTTTAAGAGAAAATACGGGGATTTTTGATTTCTCAGTCACACATAATTTCCGAAAAAGAAAATGCAGGCTAAAATAGAGAATGCGTCGTTTTAGGGATCAGGTGCTTATGGCATTGATCCATGAAAAATTCATCGGTCATGCCGGCGATAAAGTCCCTGACCATCCCCGCCGCCGGCGTTTTTTCCTGATAGTCCGCAGACATTCCTTTTAAGAATTCTTTATAAATCACTGACGCCTCGCCCCGGTTGTCAAGATCCTCATAAAGCCTTTTGAAAAGAAGCGAAAACATGAGCCTTACCTTATGTGTCTGCTTTTTTACCCGGGTATTCTTATAAATGTGTTCCCGGTTGAACCGTTTCAGTTGTTGCAACGCGTCTCCAACGCGAGCGCTGAAATTTAAACTAGATCGATCCAGACTATTGGCCACAAGGTCCTCTACCAGGTTGTAGACGATGGTGCCGTTGCTGTTCCCCAGAATAGATCGGCAACCATCAGGGATGTCTTCCCTTTGAATCAGGCCCAGTCGAATGGCATCTTCAATATCGCGACCGATATAGCTGATGGTGTCAGCCATTCTGACCGCGCACCCTTCCAGCGTCGTGGGAACAACATCGACCAATGGATCGTTTGCTTTAATTTCCATTTCTCGAACCAGGTCATCAAAATCTTTATCCTTTTTGGGCTCCAAAATCTGGGAATGAAGTTCTCCATCATGACAGAAAATACCATCGAGCACCTGCAAAGAAAGGTTACAGCCGCTCCCTTTCTTTTCAATATTCTCCAGAAATCGCACGCTCTGGATGTTGTGGAGAAAACGCCCCACACCATAGGACTCACAAAGTTCGGAAAGAAACCGTTCCCCGTCGTGGCCAAAGGGCGTATGGCCGATGTCATGGCCCAAGGCAATGGCCTCTGTCAGATCTTCATTGAGCCTGAGAAGACGGGAAATGGTCCTGGCAATCTTGCTGACCAATTGCACATGCAGTACACGATGGGTGATATGATCGTTTTTGATAAGATAAAATACCTGTGTCTTGTCGATGTATCTTGAATAGGCCATGGAATGAAGGATTCTGTCCGTATCAAGAGAGAAGTTCTGCCTGTGCCCCAACAGAATCCGCTCTTCCTCCCTTCGCCTCACAGCATTGCGGCTTAAACAGGCCCATGGAGAAAGGATCTCCTGCTCTTTTTCGTCCAGCTGCCGTCTGATATCCAATAGCCGTTTTTGGTTCGTCACTCCCCCACTCCCCCTTTTTTGGTGCTCCCTTTCTTACTGCCGCCCCTTTTGACACCAACATTTCCGGCACGATGTTCCCCGTAAACTTCTTTCAGATCGTGCCAAACCGTTTTACCGGTTTTTGAAATGACGTCATTGGCCAAAGATGCCGCCTCCCGGGACTGGTGGTCCAACTGAACATCCGATGGAGTGGTTTTTCCTTCCTTTTTGTATTTCCATTTTAATATGGAACGAACAGCGCCAATCTCCGCACCTTTAGCAAACCGCTTGAGCTTGTTCTTCATATGTTCATCCATGGTCTCTCACTTTTGAACCCGGGGATTTCTTTGTCGATTTTTTTCTTGCAAAAAAAAACCGCCGGTAGTATAAATTTTAGTTCATTAAATTTAGGGCCCCACCCGTGGCGAACTGTAGGATACACATGCTGACCCGTGTTACTCAGGCGTATTTTGAAGATTTGCCACAGGCTGTTTGTGGATCATACCAAGACAGCCAAATTAGCTCAAGGGCATATTTGCCCAAAAAACACAGTCCCGGATTATTGCCAGGTGCCTCTTGAATCACGTTCAACTTTGACAAAGGTGAACGCACGAGAACAGGTGCAAAATATTCCGGGCCGAGGAAAAACCGGCATAGAGATTCCAAAGAGGAATCTCGAAAAAGGAGAAAAAATGTCAGACATCAACATGAAACAGCTTCTGGAAGCAGGGGTCCATTTCGGACATCAAACAAGGCGTTGGAACCCCAAAATGAAACCCTACATCTTTGGAGCGCGAAACGGAATTCACATCATCGATCTGCAAAAAACCGTCAGGCTTTTTAGAACCGCCTATGATTTTGTGGTGAAAACCGTTGCCGACGGCTACCCGGTTCTTTTTGTGGGAACCAAGAAGCAGGGGCATGACGCTGTTATTGAAGAAAGCGAACGATGCGGGATGTTCTTCATGGTTAACCGCTGGCTGGGCGGCACGCTGACCAATTTTCAAACCATTAAAAAGAGCATCAACCGGTTGAAAGACCTTGAAAAAATGAAAGAGGACGGTTCCATCAATCGGTATACCAAAAAAGAAGTCCTTAAAATGGAAAAGGAACTTACCAAGCTGGAAAAAAACCTCGGTGGCATCAAAAACATGGATGAAATTCCGGGGGCCGTCTTTGTGGTTGATCCCAAGAGAGAAAAGATTGCCGTCAAGGAAGCCCGAAAGCTCGGCATACCCGTGGTTGCCATTGCCGATTCGAATTGTGATCCCGATGACATCGACCTGATCATCCCCGGAAATGACGATGCGATTCGCGCCATCAGGCTCATCACATCAAAAATTGCCGATGCCTGCATCGAGGGGCACGCCATTGCCGAACAACGCCTTAAAGCCGAGGATGCGCTGAAAAAGGAGCAGGAGGCGGCCGCCGTGGAGGAAAAGGCTGAAGCTTCTGCGGGTGAAGATGGTGGTCCCGAGGTCATTATCCTGCCAAAAACAGAAAATACATCCGCAGATTCCGATGCACCGGCTGCCGCTGAAGACAACCCAAAAGACAATTAAATATCAGTAATCAGTAAGGGAGATAAGAATTGGCTATATCCGCGACATTAATTAAAGAATTGAGAGAAAAGACGGGCGTGGGGATCATGGACTGCAAAGCCGCGTTGACCGAATGCGACGGCGACCTTGATAAAGCAGTGGACCACTTGAGAAAAAAAGGGATCGCAACCGCAAAAAAACGAGGCGGGCGCGAAACATCCCAGGGACAGGTTCAATCCTATATCCATGCCGGGGGGAAAATCGGCGTCCTCGTTGAAGCAAACTGTGAAACGGATTTCACCGGGAAGACAGATGATTTCTCATCGTTTGTGAAAGATATTGCGATGCAGATTGCAGCGACAAATCCCATTACCATCGATCGGGAAAACGTACCCCAGGATATCCTGGAAAAAGAAAAGGACATCTATGCCACCCAGGCCAAAGCTTCGGGGAAACCTGAGAAGGTCATTGAAAAGATCGTCGAAGGGAAGATGAAGAAATTCTTTTCAGAAGCTTGCCTCTTGGAACAGACCTTTGTCAAGAATTCGGACATTACCATCCAGGACCTGATGAATGAGCTCATCGCTAAGACCGGTGAAAATATTGTCATCAAACGGTTTTCAAGGTTCCAGTTGGGGGATTCAGAATAACAACTGCTAGGAGAAGCGTCATGAAAGAAGAAATCCTTTCCGAGCTGCGTCAGAAGATGAGCAAGGCCGTCGATGCCATTAAGAAGGACTTCCTTAAAATCAGGACCGGCAGAGCCTCCACGGCGCTGCTGGACGGCATCAAAGTTGATTGCTATGACACGCAAATGCCCATTGACCAGGTTGCCACCATCTCTGCTCCTGAAAGCCGCCTTATCACCATCCAGCCCTGGGATCAAACGATCATGGGAAGTGTGGAAAAAAGCATCCTGAAATCGGAATTGGGGCTCACACCCATGAACGACGGCAAAATCATTCGCATATCCATCCCTCCCTTGACCGAGGAGAGGCGAAAAGAACTGGCCAAACTGGCCAGAAAAATGGCGGAAGAGAACAAGATTTCAATCCGGAATTTCAGGCGGGAAGCCAACGAAATGTTAAAGGAATTGAAGGCTGAAAAAGAAATCAGCGAGGATGAGCTTTACCGATCCCAGGATGATGTGCAGAAAATAACCGATGAATTTATCAAAAAAGTGGATGAAACAACCGCTCAAAAAGAACAGGAGATTATTGAATTCTGATACATGACATCAATCATGAACAAAGAAAGCCTGCCGAAACATGTCGCCGTTATTATGGACGGAAACGGCCGATGGGCGGAAAAGCACGCTTTCCCACGTGTCAGAGGGCATCGAAAGGGAGCGGAATCCGTCAGGACAATCGTCACGCTCTGTCGTAAACTGGGCATTGGGTACCTTACCCTTTATGCTTTTTCGGAAGAAAACTGGAAAAGGCCCCCCCACGAAGTAAACGCACTCATGAAGCTCCTTGGAAGTTTTCTGAAACGCGAATTGAAAGAAATGAAAGAAAATGGCATTCGCTTGAATGTGATCGGTCGACCCGAAAAACTTCCCGCCACCACCAGAAAGGTACTGCAAGATACCATCCGAGAAACATCCCATGGAAGCAAAATGGTTTTGACCCTTGCGCTCAGTTATGGCGGCAGACAGGAAATACTGGATGCGGTTCGCGGCCTTGCCCGGAAAGTCCAAAACGGCGTCATGGATCCCTCAGACATCTCGGAGGATCAATTTTCAGGTAGCCTTTATACCAGCGGGATGCCTGATCCGGATCTTCTTATCCGGACCAGCGGCGAATACCGTATCAGTAATTTTCTACTCTGGCAGATTTCCTACAGTGAAATCTACATCACCCCGACCCTGTGGCCTGACTTTGGTGAAGCGGAATTACTGAAAGCACTTTCGGAATACCAGAAAAGGGACAGGAGATTTGGCACTGTCGCACCAACATAACCAGAATTTCCGGAGCTGCCCATAATGGCAACCACGGGAAAAATGCACCTGAAACGGTGGCTTACGGGCATCATCTGTGTCCCGATCCTGATTTTCCTGATCGGTTTCGGCCCCAGATACCTCTTTTATATCCTGCTCTGTGCTGCCGCTCTGGTCGGCCTTTGGGAATATTTCAGGATCACTGCCCCCGGACTTTCACCTTATATCAAATGGATCAACAGCGTTCTGGTCCTTGCGCTCTTTGTTGCCGCTTACATGCGGCAAGCATTGCTTTTACCAGGAATTTTAGTACTTTGGGCGTTTTTCCCCATGGCCTTGGAAGTGTTTACCTTTTCTGCCGAAAACGAAAAAGAAACGGCAACGATCAGCATGACGGCACTAATGGGACCGGTCTACACCGCACTCCCCCTGGCCCTGCTCATATTTATTGATATGCGCCCTCAGGGGCATCTCTGGATCTTTTTTCTGCTGACCGTGGTTTTTGCCTGTGACACCGGTGCATTCTATTTTGGCAGGTCTTTCGGTAAGCACAAACTCCACGAACGCGTAAGCCCCGGAAAGACTTGGGAAGGTGCTGCCGGCGGGGTATTTTGCAGCCTGCTAGCCGCCATGTTATTTGTTAAGTTCATAGACATCCATCTATTTAATGTGTCTCTGATCCTACTGGTTATCACACTCGCCATCGCCAGCCAGATCGGGGATCTGGCTGAATCCGTATTAAAACGAAACCGGGGTGTCAAAGATTCGGGGAACATCCTTCCGGGCCATGGCGGCATACTGGACCGCATTGACGGGCTTCTATTTGCCATACCGGTCCTTTTTTTCTATCTCAACATATAACCCTTGAAAAAATACAGGGTAAAAACAACTTCATGAAAACGACGACAACGGAACATAAAGTAAAAAACTTAAGCATATTGGGTTCTACGGGTTCAATCGGTGTGAATGCACTGAAGGTGGCTCGCGCCAATCCGAAAAGATACCGCGTACGTGCACTTTCGGCGGGAAAAAACATTGACCTTCTGCGAAACCAGATAGAGGTATTCAAGCCGAAAGCTGTTTCCGTTTTGAATGAATCCCTCGCCATGGATCTCAAAAAAACCCTGAGCGGAGGCGATCTTCCTGAAATCCTTTTCGGTCCCGATGGGTTCAAACATCTGGCAACCATGGACGAGGTGGATACGATTATTTCCGCCATCACCGGCGCCGCAGGCCTCATACCCACCTATGAAGGGATTAAGGCGGGGAAAGAAATTGCCCTGGCCAACAAAGAAACCATGGTCATGGCAGGGCCTCTGGTCTTGCGCGAAGCGGAAAAACAGGGTGTTTCCATTCTGCCCATTGACAGTGAACACAGCGCGATCCTTCAATCCCTGCAGGGGCATCAAAAAGAAGACCTGAAACGCATTATACTCACGGCTTCGGGCGGCCCCTTCAGGAACCTGACGCTCAGGCAAATGGCCCGGGTCAGTGCCGCCCAGGCCCTGAAGCACCCCAATTGGGAAATGGGTCCGAAAATCACCATCGATTCAGCCACCATGATGAACAAGGGGCTTGAGGTCATTGAAGCAAAATGGTTGTTCGATGTGCAGATAGAAGAAATTGACGTTCTCATACACCCCCAGAGCATTGTTCACTCCATGGTGGAATACAAGGACGGTTCCATCATCAGTCAGATGGGCATCCCGGACATGATGATCCCCATTGCCTATGCCCTCAGCTATCCCAGGCACATCAAGACCGGACTCCCTCCCCTGGATCTGGAAAAAGTGGGGCCCCTCAATTTCGAAAAGCCTGATCTTAAGCGATTTAAATGCCTCGCTTTGGCTTTGAGGGCGGCGTCTGCCGGCGGGAGCATGCCCGCAGTACTAAACGGTGCCAATGAAATCGCAGTGGATGCATTTTTAAAAGAAAAGATCGGATTTTTGGATATCCCCAAACTGATCGAACAAACCATGGAAGCCCACAAAACGCATCCCATTGACCGAATTGATTCGGTCATGGATGCCGACAGGTGGGCACGTGAAAAAACGATTGCCAATCTTATGGCGTACTATGCCTAGGTAAACCCATGCATTATTTTATTTACTATGTTCTCCCCCTGCTGGTTGTTCTGGGGGTTCTGATCTTTTTTCATGAGCTGGGACATTTCCTTGTTGCCAAACACTTCGGCATAAAAGTCCTGAAGTTTTCACTGGGTTTCGGCCCGAAGGTCCTGGGAAAAAAGATCGGAGAAACCGAATATCTCCTTTCCGCAATTCCCTTGGGCGGCTATGTGAAAATGCTCGGCGAAGGCGATGACGAGGAAGACGACCCCATTCTCCCTGAAGATAAAGCAAAGTCTTTCAGCCATAAACCCACCATTCAAAGAATCGCCGTTGTGGGAGCAGGCCCCCTGTTCAACCTTCTTCTGGCCCTGCTCATTTTCTGTGCTTCTTTTGCCTTCACCGGCATGCAGGTCCTGACCACTGAAATTGGCCAGGTGCGTGAGGGATCTCCGGCCGACAACGCGGGCCTCAAGAAAGGAGACCTGATTATTTCAGTTGACGGCATGGATACGGATACCTGGCCGCAGCTGAAGGAGCTGGTTCAGGACAACCGGGGGGAACCGATCAAAATAACCCTTTTAAGAAATGGGCAATTATCAACCGTTACGGTTATTCCCGAAATGAGTGTGGTCAAGAATATTTTTGGTGAAGAAATCAAAACACCGCTTTTGGGTGTTGTCTCAGCCGGGACCTTCAGGGAGGTTCAACTGGGCCTTTTGGGGGCGCTGAAAGAGGGATGCCTTAAAACCTGGGAAATCATAAAACTGACCTGTCTGACGGTTGTCAAGCTTTTCCAGGGGATCGTTTCCATCAAAACCCTTGGCGGTCCTATTCTGATCGGCCAGATGACCGGCCAGCTTGCCGAACAAAGCTGGGCCTATCTCATTCCTTTTACGGCCGTTATCAGCATAAACTTAGGCATTTTGAACCTTTTACCCATACCGGTTCTGGACGGTGGTTTTATTATTTTTCTACTGATTGAACTGATCATGGGCCGCCCCCTGAATATCAGAAAGCGAGAATTTGCTCAAAAACTGGGCATCGGGCTTCTCGTATTGCTCATGGTGGTCGTCATTTACAACGACATCACGAGAATTCTGCAATAGATGATTTCGATGATAACATGATCCTTGCGCTCAATACCTCTACCCGGCAATGCAGTACCGCGCTGTTGCGTATGGACCGCACGGTTGTTGCTGAAAACCTGATGTGCGAAGGAAAAGGGCATTTCGGCGGCCTTATGCCGGCCGTTGACCTGCTGCTCACCGGCTCCGGGGTTAAACCAAAAGACATCAAATGCGTTGCCGTAGCCACCGGGCCCGGCAGTTTTACAGGTCTTCGGGTGGGTCTCTCCCTGGCGAAAGGGTTCTGCCAGGCCCTTCATATCCCTGTCATCGGCATATCCAGCCTGAGGGCGTTGGCCTTTCAACTGCCTTTTGCACCTCACCCCATTGCACCGCTTCTCTCCTCAAGAAAGGGGGAAGTCTTCACAGCCCTTTTCTTCTGGAACCGGGAAAATGAGCTTCAGCGAAAGGAAAAAGACAACTGTTTTAAACTCGACCACTTACCGTCTCTTTTTACCGAAACGACTATTTTCATTGGAAACGACTTTTCAAATCAGGGAAATCTGCTGAAAGAATGGGTCGGAAGCCATGCCAAAATCGCCCCGCCCCAATGCTGGCAACTCAACGCCTCTTCCGTAGGCGCCCTGGCCCTGGCCCGTTTGGATGCCGGTGATATTGACGATCCGGTCACCTTGATCCCCAGATATTACAGGCCACCGGACATACGATCCAAGCCAGGTTTGCCCAACAGCCGATAATCCCCGTTGACAAGCCCACTCAAAATAAATATAACAGCAACAATTTCTACGCCATTAGTCCCATAAGGTTTATCGCATATGAACAGGGAAACACGCATCCACAACAAGTTGCCCTTGGCAAGAGAGGGATTCCCGTTTATATCCATTGGAATCGGGGTTACCGTCATTTTTGCATTCTTGGGTTGGATAACGTTTACCATTATAACAAGCATCATTACGGTTTTTGTCGTCTATTTTTTCAGAGACCCGGAACGACACCATTTGGAGGAAAAGAATGCGGTACTGACGCCCGCGGACGGTCGTATCCTGGAAGTCAAGCATGTGGATGAAAAGGACAGCCCTTTGGGCCAACCATCCATCAAAGTCTCTATTTTCATGAATGTCTTCAATGTTCATGTCAACCGTATACCGATTGAGGGGACCATTAAGCAAATTTCCTACCATCCGGGAAAATTTCTTTCAGCGGACCTGGATAAAGCATCCGAACAGAATGAGAACAACCGAATCACACTGGAAACAGTTGATGCCAGAGAGATTCTGGTCATCCAGATCGCCGGTTTGGTCGCAAGACGCATTGCCTGCTGGATTAATAAAGGGGACACCGTTAAAACCGGTCAGAGATTCGGTCTTATCCGCTTTGGTTCCAGACTCGAAGTTTTTCTTCCTGCAGACAGCAAAATTATTGCTCAGGTCCGACAAAAGGTCAAAGCCGGGGAGACGGTTATCGGGTATCTAAGGTGAGATGAAAATCACCGGTGGCCAAATAAGGGGAAGGGTTTTAGCAACACCCAAAAATCTTGAAATTCGCCCCAGCAGCAGCAAGGTCCGGGAAGCAATCTTCAACATCATCGGACAGGATCTCTCCGGTTCAAGGGTACTGGACATGTTCTCCGGAACGGGGCTTCTCGGGATAGAAGCATTGAGCCGAGGCGCTGCTCTTGCTGATTTTGTCGATGATGCAAAACAATCTCTTGCCCTCATTAAGAAGAACCTTGCACTGTGTGGATACGAACATTCAGGACAAATATGCAAATGGGACCTCTCAAAAGGCCTTCCGGAGAACCGTCCCTTCCTTGATGCAACGTATGATCTGGTGTTTCTCGATCCGCCCTATGGAAGCCATCTGGCACCGGGGTTAATCGAAGGGCTATCTGTTTCTGAACAGCTGGCGCCCGGGGCCCTCGTCGTTTTGGAAACCGGCAAGACCGTAGAGACCAGGCATGTAGAGACAAGCCATGCCTTGTCTCTACCTTTGATTGAAACCCGGATTTATGGAGATACCAAACTCAGTATTTACAAGAAAAAGGACCCTTCATGAAAAAAACTATCGCGGTTTATCCCGGCTTTTTTGATCCCATAACCAATGGTCACCTCAGCATTGTTTCGAGGGGGCTGGAGATATTCGATAAATTGATTATCGCCATTTTGAACAACCCCAAAAAGGTCCCCCTGTTTTCCATCGAAGAGCGAATCGAAATGATTGAAAAAGCGGTCCATCAGAATTCAAGGATAGAAGTGGATACCTTTGATGGGCTTCTGGTGGACTACGCGATCCACAAGAATTCAAATGTAGTTCTTCGGGGATTACGCGCACTTTCGGATTTCGAATATGAATTTCAGATGGCTCTCATGAATCGAAAGCTCAATCGAGATGTCCAATCCATTTTTCTAATGACAGATTATAAATGGTTTTATATCAGCTCAACGATTATCAAGGAAGCCGCAAGCTTTGGAGGAGATGTGAGCGGCCTGGTTCCTGAGATCGTCAACCAAAACCTGAAAGAAAAATTCAAAAAGACAAATAATGCTTGACACTCTTTTCGGCATAAGCCATATTCATTGCTCATAAAATTGGCAATCAGCAAGTATTTTGTTTTGAAGCATTTTGTTTGAAGTATTTCATTTTGATACGGGAATAGAAAAATAAAACGATAAATTTCTGAAGTCTCTTTTACGAGACCATTGCAGGAGGTTTAATGGTGGCTCTCACCAAAGAAAAAATTATTGATAATATTTATCATCAGGTCGGACTCAGCAAAAGCCAATCGCGAGCAGCGGCGGAAGGGCTCCTTGAAATCATCAAGGAAACCCTGGAAAGTGGAGAAGACCTTTTAATCAGCGGTTTTGGAAAGTTTCTGGTGAAAGAAAAAGCGTCAAGGCGCGGCAGAAACCCACAGACCACGGAAGACCTGCAACTGAGGGCGAGAAGGGTTGTGGTATTCAAAACGTCGGGAGTTCTTCGAGATAAAATTAATGCGAATTAGCGTTTAGCCGGTGTCGGCAGATCTGTCGGAAGGGGTCGATTCAACCCTGGCCCTGCTCTACTGCGTTTCCAGGCGCTGTGTTTCCAAGCCTTATGGTGAATCGGGCACGAGAGCAGGATCGCAACCCCGTGAGTTGGATACCGGAAAACCGGACGGTGTGTTTTACCCTAAAATCTTCAATATTTGACGCAATTCCGCTTTTGCTTCTTCAATAACTGAACTTGAAAAGGCCGTTTTTTCAGGCTTTTCTCCTTTGAATCGAAGTCTGGCCCCTTCGATGGTCATCTTTTCTTCGTAAAGCAGTCGTTTTATTTCCATCAAAGTTTCCAGGTCTTGTTTCTGATAGGTTCTCTGGTTGGAATCAGCCCTTTGCGGTCTGATCTGGGAAAATTCGCTTTCCCAATATCTCAGAACATAGGGCTCAACCCCTACAATACGACTCGCTTCTCCAATACGGAAATATTTTCTGTTCTCAGTAATTTGGACCATCTTTTATTAGCCCTCCCTCAATTTACCTCCCGTCTTCTGCCCGATTTTTCCCACAATTTTTTCGTACAAACCATTTACCTCTTCCCCATCAAGGGTACCCCGATCGGATCGAAAAGAGATCTTAAAGGAAATGGCCTTTTTCGATTGATCGATCCTTTCTCCCTCGTAGAGATCAAAAACATGTACGGACTCCAGCAGATCGCGCCCTTCTTCTTTGATAATATCCATGATGGCGCCACACTCAATCCGACGATCCAGCACCAGTGAAAGATCTCTATGAACAGCCGGAAACTTACCGAAAGGGACAAACGTCTTTTTTTCAGGTAGCGCCGGCAGCAGGGCTCCCACATCAAGCTCAAAAAGGCAGACATGGCTCTTCTTCAGCTCATAGACCTCAATCACCTCAGGAGAGGCAAAACCAACCTGGCCAATGCGTGTATCATCACAATAAATCCCGGATGAAATGCCCACATCATATCCTGGGAGGTTTTTCTCCTGTTTGAACCGGAAACTCTCAAGTCCCAGTTCTTTTAACAGCACCGCCAATGTTCCTTTAACGTCATAAAAATCAACGGGCCTTTCTTCATTGCACCAGAATTCTTCAGTATACACACCCACCATGATACCAGCCAGGCAGATTTTTTCAAGGGGCTGCAATTCGTTTTCCCTGTCAAAGAAAACCTTTCCCCACTCAAAAAGTTTAAGGTCCCCCATTTCATGAAGGACATTGTACCTGGCCGTCTCCATGAGCCCGGGAATCAGAGAGGTTCGCAAAACAGACTGATCCACTGTGAGCGGGTTCATGATCCTGGTAAAAGCATTCAAGGCCCCCGGTGTTTCCCCCACAAGGGCATTTACAGAATCAGGAGAAACAAAACTGTAGGTGATGATTTCAGAAAAACCGAAAGCCTTCATCATTGTCCTGACCTTATCCCGCAGTAACAGGTCAGGCGATTCCGATCCCTCGGAAGGCGTGATCCTGGGTGAAATCACAGGGATATTGTCGAATCCATGGAGTCTTGCCACCTCTTCCACCAGATCCACTTCCCGTTTGATATCCACCCTGAATGTGGGCGGTATAACATATAGAGGGTCTTGATTCCCATCCTCCACAACCTTCATCTCAAGGGCGCCAAAGTAATCTTTCATGGCACTTTTTGAAATGGAAGTTCCCAATATGGCGTTGGCTTTTTCCGGTCGGAAAGAAATACGGGGCGCCGTAAAGGGTTTGGAATAGTTGTCCATTATGCCCTTGGCCGTCACGCCACCGGCCAACAGATCAATAAAATAAAGTGCCCGGTTGAGGGCGGAGATCACACCCCCGATATCGGCGCCTCTTTCGAACCGATAAGAAGCTTCCGTGGACAACCCCAGCCGTTTTGATCCTCGACGAATGGTAATGGGATCAAAAAAGGCACTTTCCACTAGAATATTTTTCGTTTTTTCATGAATCTCAGAGTTCAAACCGCCCATAACACCGGCCAGCGCAACGGGTTTTTCGCCGTCACAAATGAGCAGTGTTTCCGGGTCCAGGTCCCGCTTCACCCCGTCCAGCGTTGTAAAAACCTCTCCTTTTCGAGCCCTGCGAACCTCGATTCGATTCTCACTCAGTTTGTCATAATCAAACGCATGAAGGGGTTGTCCCATTTCAAGCATGACATAGTTGCTCACATCCACCAGGTTGCTGATACTTCGAACGCCGGACTGAAAAAGCCGGTAGCGCATCCAGAATGGTGTTGGTTTGAGGCAAACATCCTGCACAACCGCTGCCGCGTAACGGGGACACCCATCCGGATCACGGACGGAAACGTCCGTCAACCCATCCACCGCCGGCCCCTTTGCATCCACCCCTTTTTCAAAACTTTTCAGCTGTTTCCCCGTGTTGGCGGCAATCTCTCTGGCAATACCCAGAACACTGGCGCAATCCGGCCTGTTGGGGGTAATACTCACATCAAAAACCCAGTCGGGAAAGGGCAACAGGGAGGAGAGGGGCGTTCCAGGGGCTACACTCTCAGGTAGAATCATAATCCCGGTATGATCATCCGTCAGACCCATTTCATCTTCTGCCAGGAGCATACCTTTTGAAATCTCCCCCCGAATACGGCCTTCCTTTATTTTCGTACCGTCCGGAAGTTTTCCGCCTGGCAGAATCAAGGGCGCCAGAACCCCTTCAGCCGCATTGGGCGCACCACAAACCACCTGAACCACATCGGTTCCCGTATCGACCCGGCAGAGGGACAGGCGATCGGCGTTAGGGTGGGGCGTTACCTCCAGAATCCTGGCCACCAGAATATGGTCCAGATTTTGGCCCACCACCTCAATCCCTTCCACTTCCAGACCCGCCATGGTAAGAACATGGCCGAGTTCCTCGGGAGAAAGCGCGATATCAACGTATTCTTTCAACCAGTTTAAACTTACCTTCATGGATTACTCTTTTGTGAACGCTATTAGAATTGGTTCAAAAACCGCATATCATTCTTGAAGAAGAGTTGAATGTCATCGATCCCATATTTCAACATGGCAATTCTCTCAATCCCCATGCCAAAGGCAAAGCCACTGTATACATCAGGATCATAATCAACAAAACCGTATACTTCAGGGTCCACCATACCGGAACCCAGTATTTCCAGCCATCCCGTATGGGAACATGTTCGGCATCCTTTTCCCCCGCAGATAACACACCTGATATCCACCTCGGCACTGGGCTCGGTAAAAGGAAAGAAACTGGGTCTGAAGCGCAGCTGGGTATCGCTGCCAAACATCTGATGAATGAAACTGCTGAGCGTTCCCTTTAATTCACCAAAAGAAACATCCCGATCCACCAGAAGCCCCTCGACCTGATGGAACATGGGGGTGTGGGAAACATCCGAATCACGCCGATATACTTTTCCCGGCGCAATGACGCTGA
>JABGPV010000122.1 GCA_018644785.1 Deltaproteobacteria bacterium
GGCAAAGTCGGACAACGTCTTTGCTCCGGAAACATTTGAGCGTCTGGGTGCCATTGGGGAGGCCATTGCAAAGATCCCGGGGGTAAGCCGGGTGTTAAGCCTGCCGGGCATCAAGCGGGATATGGACCTCACCTCTCGCTGGACCCCTGATGAGTTCAGGGAAATCATCGGTCCCATTGAACTTTTCAAGCGGAATTTTCTCTCCGAAGATCAGAAAACCAGTGTAATGTCCGTCATCCTGGATGATGTGCCGGATAAAACACCTGTTATCCGGGCCATCGAGCAGATTTTGGAGGGAGAAAATAGAACACTTTCCCTTTATCAGATCGGCATGCCCCTGGTTTCCCGGGCCCTTGCCGCCTATACGCAAAGTGATTTTCTGAAACTGCCGCCCCTCACTTTTTTGATCATGGCCCTGGTATTGCTCTGCCTTTTCAGGGACGTGCGATCGGTGCTCATCCCCACCGGTTCGGTCCTGTTTTCCCTGATCTGGACATTCGGGTTGATGGCCTGGACCGGCACCCCCCTGTCGCTATTGACCATGATCGTGCCCATTTTTCTCATTGCCGTGGGTACGGCCTACTGTATGTACATCCTCTCCGCTTACCGAACCGAAGTTCAAAGTTCGGATTCTTCCAAAGAAGCCGTATACGGGTGTTTTATCCATGTGCGGTTTCCCACGGTTCTGGCGGTGATTACCACCATCATCGGCCTGGGCTCCCTCATGCTGAACCAGATTCACAGCATTCGGGCGTTTGCCGCGTTCTCCTGCCTGGGGCTTCTGAGCATGCTGGTGATGATGCTCTACGCGGTTCCGGCCGCCCTGACCGTGCTGCCTCTGCCCAAAAGGGCAAAAGCAGCTCAGCATGTGGGTGGCCCCATCAACGCCTTTTTGGAAAAGATCATTCACCTCAACATCAAGCATCGAAAATGGGTGTTGGCGGCGGTTTTGATGGTGAGTGTTATGGCCCTTTTCGGCATCACCAGAATCCATGTGGAAACAAACCCCGTGGGGTTTTTTAAAAAAAATACCCCCATCAGCCGTAACTTCGAAGATATTTCAAAGCAGACGTCCGGCAGTTTTCCGGTCAACGTGGTGTTGAATGCCCGGACCGAGGGGTATTTTGAGGACCCGGCCCACCTGGAGCAGATCGCGAAAATCCAGGATTTTCTAAATAAACTCGCGGGAGTGGATAAAACCGTTTCCCTGGTGGATTTCCTCAAACTGGTGAACTATGCCACAACACAATACAAAAAAGAGGCCTACGCCCTTCCGGAAGAACCCTTCGAGGTCCGCATGCTCATCAACAGTTACAAGACCATGCTGGGCCAGGAGATGTTCAACCGTTTCATGGACTCGGAGATGAAACAGGCCAATATTCTGCTCCGAACCCATATCTCCGGTTCACGGGATTTCCTGGCCTTGAAACAGGAAGTCAGCGATTTCTTGAAAGATAATTTCGGGGTGCATTTTGACGCCCATGTGACCGGGTTCGGGATCGTCATTTCCCAGAGCAGTCAACTGCTCACAGAGGGGTTGGTGAAAAGCCTGACGCTAACCCTGGTGCTGATTATTGCCGCCATGAGCCTGGTGTTTCTTTCCGCCAAGGTGGGCTTTATGGCCATCATTCCCAATCTTTTTCCCATTGTGATCAGTTTCGGGCTCATGGGCTGGCTCGGAATCGAGCTTTCCGTCGCCACCAGCCTGATTGCCAGTATCGCCATCGGTCTGGCCGTGGATGATACCATCCATTACCTGGTGCGGTACAACCATGAATTCAAGAAGGACCTGGACAAAGATCGGGCCCTGCGGGAGACGATTTATGGGGTGGGAAGACCGATCATTTTTACGACACTGGCCATCAGTCTGGGGTTTTCCGTATTAATTTTTTCTCACTTCAATCCCACGGCGGTCTTCGGCCTTCTCATGGTGGTCACCATGGTGGCCTCCCTGGCGGGTGCTCTGCTCATTCTGCCCTCGGTCATGCTTCATGTGGAACTGGTGACCGCGTGGGACCTGCTACGGCTCATGCCCACCATGGGAGGCATTTCCCCCGGGGTGGCCCACGAACTGAACCAGCCGCTGAATGCCATCAAGGTGGGGAGTGAGTTTTTAAAGATGATGGCCCGGAAAAAGCAGAAAATCCCCGACGATCGCATGTTGCAGGTGGCAACGGAGATCAGCGGGCAGGTGGACCGGGCATCCGTCATCATCAATCGTCTCACCGAGCTGGAGGAAAAACGGGGATTTCAAAAAGAAAAGGTCCAATTAAATGATGTGATTCAAAAGACCCTTGCCATCGTTGAACAGCAGCTATTGCTGGATGATATTCGGGTCACCCTGGATCTGCAGAAAGACATGCCGCGGATCTTTGGACAGGCCAACCGCCTGGAACAGGTGATGTACAACCTGCTTTCCAATGCCGCTGATGCCATTATGGCCCTTAAGGACCATGACCATGACTCGGGAATCAAGGGACGTCTCATTGCCATCCGATCCTTCACGGACCAGAACCGGGTCAAGGTTTCCGTGTCCGACACGGGCATCGGAATTCCAGCGGACCTGCAGGACCGCATCTTTGAGCCCTTTTTTACCGGTAAGGCGGCGGGAGAAGGGGCGGGTCTGGGACTGTGCATCAGCCGGGAGATTGTGAAAAACCATGGCGGTCGCATCCGGATAAAAGCCTGGGAAAGCCAGGGGAGCACGTTTGTTTTGAGTTTCCCGAAACCCCGGGAAAACGGTGAAATTTGACATGTTGATTTTCATAAAGGAGCTGATGGTATGAATTCTCTTTTCAACCCCGAATCCGTAGCGGTTATCGGTGCATCGGATAACCCCTCAAAATTGGGGTTTCACGTCATGAAGAGCCTGGTAAACGGTGGATTCGAAGGTGATTTAATGCCTGTGAATCCGGGGGCGGAAATGATCTTCGGTTTTAAGGCCTGCGCCTCAGTATCGGCATCTTCAATCCCCATTGACCTGGCCATTGTGGTGGTGCCCGCAAACCGGGTTTCAGCCGTGTTCCGGGAATGCGCGGACAACAACGTCAAGGGAATTGTGCTCATCACCGCAGGGTTCAAGGAGATCGATGATCCAGCAGGCGCTGTTTTACATGAGGAGATTGCACAGATTTCTGATGCAGCGGGGATTCCTGTCATCGGTCCCAATACCTTCGGCATGGTGAACCTTTGTGCACATCTCAACGCTTCCTTTACACCCGAGTTTTCCCAACTGAAGACGGGAAACGTGGCCCTTGTGAGCCAGAGCGGCGGCATTTCTCACCTGCTGGGGTTTCTGGCCATGCGTGATGGTGTGGGGTTCAGCAAGATTGTAGGTCTGGGAAATCGTCTGAATGTGGATTTTTCAGAAATAGTGGATTACCTGATGGAAGACACGGACACCCGGGTCATTGCCCTTTATGTGGAGGGGATTGATGCCCCCAAAGACCTGCTGGCCGCTGCAAAACGCCATGCTGGGAAAAAGCCCGTGGTGGCCTACAAAACAGGCAGCGGCACGGTGGGCGATGCGGCGGCCCGGTCCCATACCGGCTCCCTGGCGGGCCGGCACGAGATCTACACCGATGCCTTCAGGCAGGCGGGAATTCTGACCGTTGACAGCACCCAGTCCTTATTGGATATGGCCAAGGCCTTGGGGTCATGTCCCATGCCCTCAGGAGCAGGTGTAGCGGTCCTGTCGGGTCAGGCGGGTCCGGCTATGGCCGCCTGCGATGTGTGTGAGTCCCGAGGGCTTGAGATTGTTCGGTTTTCTGAAAAAACCCAAAATAGGATCAATGAACTCCTGCCCCCCCTGGCCCTTCGAACCAACCCGGTGGACATGGGCCCGGCCTGGTACGATTCAACGGCCATCCAGGGGATCGTTCAGGCGGTCATGGAGGATGAAAACGTCCACGGCATCCTGTTTTTAATGATGTTTGCCTCCGCCAATGTGGAGGCTTTGGCTGGCATCAGTGGTCTGCTCGCACGATGGGCCCAGAAAAAGCCCGTGGTGAGCTGTATCCTGTCGCCGCCGGGTATCTGGGATGATCAGATAGAGGAACTTGAGAAAGCGGGGGCACTGGTCAATTATGACACGCCCGAGCGAGCAGCGGATGTCATGGTCAATTTGTGGAAATACAGGCGGCTTCAGTTGGGATAGGAACGCGACATCAAGCTTCGTATTCCCTGGAAAGGTATCCCCCTGAGGGGAAAGGTCGTGTAGTCGGTGGCTTCAGCCACGCTATGAAATACCCCCATTAAGAAAAGGCGGTTTCTCTCTATGAATGCATAAATGCAATGCCTATCGGAAAATCAATTTAAATCAAACTCTTTTCTTGACAACTCACCTGTTTTATTATACTTTCCATATGTTCCACTTGTTTCGCATGATTCACACGTTTCTTATGTTACCATCTCGTGCTATTTTGAAAATCAGTTCCTGGTTCGTTGTTTTTCAACCGTGAACCGTGAACCGTGAACAGGTAAAAAACAAGGACCATTTCTCTATGGAAAAAGATTTTTACACCATACCTGAGGCCGCAAAAATTTGTTCTGTGGGCCGTACCACCATGTGGCGATGGGTCAAGTCAGGCAAAGTGAAGGCCGCCACAACACCGGGTGGTCGACACCGTATTCCAAAGTCCGATCTGCAATTCCTGCTTACCCGGCTGGGAGCCCATCCCTTGCCTGAATCCGGCGAAACAGCCCATGCGAATCGGTCCTGGAAAACCTCTGTCAGAATTCTTGTGGTGGACGATGATCCTTTCATTCGAGAGATGCTCAGCAGAGCCTTGCAGAATCATGGCTTTCAAACAGAAGTTGCGGCTGACGGTTTTGAGGCCGGGGTCAAATTGGTGCAGTTCAATCCGGACCTGGTTTTTCTGGATCTGATTATGCCGGGGATGGACGGTTTTGAAGTCTGTAGACGAATCAATGAGAATCCAAGTATTTCACAGATAAAGGTGATAGCCATCACGGGTTTTGACACCGAGGAGAACAGGGATCAGATCATGAAGGCCGGAGCCGACGGCTATCTGGCAAAACCTTTGGAAACCAGTAAGTTGCTTCAAGAAGTGGAAGTGATTTTATCGGAACCGGTAAATCTGTTGGCCGCGGGAGGTGAGTAAGCGAAAAAGAACTAAAGGGCAAAGCATAGTGTGTAACCGTTCAAGTGTCATAGCGGGTGATAAAATGCATAAAAAAACGATGATCAATTTCATGGCGGGGACGTTGTTCGCAGCGGTTTTCTCTTTGAACATCGGGGTGTTCGGGTATATACCTTCGGGTGAGGCCCGCCCGGCCTCCGAGGTGGTCTTTATCGACCCGTCGGTCCGGGACGCGGAAATTATCGTGTCGCAACTGCCCAAAGGGGCCGAGGTGGTGCGGTTTTCACCGGGGATGGACGGGGTCGAGCAGATCTCCGCGCATCTTGCGAAAAAGAGGGATCTTTCCGCCATCCGCATCATCTCCCACGGCAACGCCGGACATTTTGTCCTGAACGGGAAACGAATTGATGTAGATTTCCTGCGGAATCATGGGGGCCGGATCAGTGCCTGGGGCCGGGCACTGGCTCATAACGGAGACATCCTGCTCTATCCCTGTAACCTGGCGGCGGACGAACAGGGAAAAAGATTGATTCATGCTATTGCTGAGTGGACCGGGGCTCATGTCGCTGCTTCCACCAACCTCACCGGACAGGGAGGAGATTGGGGCTTGGAATACGCCCGGGGCACCATAAAGACCGCTGCGCTCAACATCCAGAGGTATACATATGGCCTAGCAAATCAGACAGTTACAAGAAACGACGATACCAACCATGGTGGTGGTGGTGTCGAAGGTGATCTAAGATATGCCATCGCCAATGTGGGAGAAGGTGAAGAAATTACTTTCAATATTTCCGGAAGCGATACTGTGACAATAGCAGCAGAGCTTTCCATTTCTGGAAAAGGCCTGACCATTAACGGTAATAATAGCGCTACCGGAAATAATGTGACCGTTCAGGTAACAACCCCGGAAACATCCCTATTCCGTGTCTTCAACATGAACGCCACCGGAAAAACCGTCAACATCAGCAAAATGACCATCAAAGGCGGCCAATTAGGTATCGGCGGTTACGGTGGCAGTATTTTCAACGGAAGGGGAACGCTTATTCTAGACGAGGTTACCGTGTCGGGTTCAAAAGCAGAATACGGTGGTGGCGTTTATACGGAGAACGCTACGACCACCCTAAACAATTCCACCGTTTCATCATGTGTCGCCACCGAAGATGGTGGGGGCGTATATGGATGGAATACGACTCACTACATTAATAATTGCCTTATTGCAGGAAATACTTCAAATAATACTGGAGGAGGAATAGCAAACATTGGAGGCTCAGGCCCTGCAACAATAGAGATTATAAATTCCACCATCCAGGGAAACACCGCGGAATACTATGGAGGAGGCATTCATAACTATTCAGGATGTTGCAATACGAGTTTAACAATCATCAATTCAACGGTTTCCGGGAATAATTCAATAAGACAAGATTACGGAGGTTCCGGGATATTTAATGGTGAACATGCCGATGTCACATTAACAGTAAAGAATTCAATTTTAGCAAACAATGCCAGCGATGATGATTACCGTTTTCAAGGCGCCTCCACCTTAACGGATAACGGATACAATATCGTTAAATATCAAAATTTTAACGCTGTAAGTTGGACATCTACCAATGCATTTGACAACCCTACAACAATCCTTTTTAATTATGATGATGAAGGCAATGCCAAAGCGGCATGGAACAGGGATGGTACTGATTTAGAAGGGACGCCGGCACTGGATCTCTCCAATGCGCTGGCCGACAACGGCGGCTTCACCCGAACCCTGGCCATTACATCACAGACCAGCATTGCCGTGGGCAACGGACTTTACGATGCATCCGTGACCACCACGGACCAGCGGGGTGCAACGCGCCATAATCCCGGACAGACCATCGGGGCTTATGAATTCTACGCCGACTACGTAACCAACGGCAATGGAACCTCCTGGAACACGGCCGCCAACTGGAACTTGTATAACGGCGTGACCACACCCGTTGCAACGGTCGCTCCCACCGCGGACAATTCCATATCCATTGCCGTGAATCACAATATGAATGTGGATGCGGATGTCACCATCGACCAGACCGCGGTGGCATCCGGCAAAACCCTGACGGTTGCCGCCACTAAAACCCTGACCGTTGCAAACGGAGACGGAACGGATTTAACGGTTACAGGCGGGCTAATAAATAATAGCACCATCACCTGCGCAGCCGATTCAATCGTTCTGTTTAACGGTGTGAACCAGGATCTGCCCTCAATGGTGGCATTTCAGGATCTGACCGTTTCCGGGGGCGGGATCAAGACCTTGACGGGCGGTGGAGTGACCGTTGACGGCATTCTGACCCTGACCGACGGACTGGTAACCTTGGGCAACAACGACCTGACCTTGGGCGCAAACGCCACTGTAACCGGAACACCGTCCGCCTCCAATATGATCGTCACCAACGGAAACGGCGTTCTGAAAAAGGTGTTTTCCGCAACCGGATCCTTTACCTTTCCGGTGGGGAACAACGGGGGAACACCCCAATACTCGCCCGCCACCCTGGATTTCACCTCCGGTGCCTTTAATTCCGCCTGGGCCGCGGTGGGCGTAACGGACGGGAAACAGCCCAATAACACCAGTCCCACGGATTACCTGAACAGATACTGGACCGTGACCCAGAGCGGGATTAGCGGTTTTTCCTGTGAAATGATCTTTAACTATCTATCGAATGATGTGGTTGGCACGGAAGCCGACATCTTTGGGGGCCAGTATAAAGACAGTGCCTGGATCGTCTTGAATGCGGTGGACGCGGCAAACAACAGGTTTCAAGCGACAATCAGCAGTTTTTCAGATTTCACCGGTGTGGAAGCCTCAAGCCCCACCACCCAGGCCAACAACATCAGCTTCAGCAGCGTGGCCCAGACGCAGATGCAGGTGGGCTGGACCCGGGGAAACGGCGATAAGGTCCTTGTGGTAGCCCATCAGGGAAGCGCAGTGGACAGCAACCCGGTGGATGGAACCGGCTACACTGCCAACGCAGCATTCGGCAGCGGAAGCCAGATCGGGACGGGTAACTACGTGGTGTATAAAGGCACCGGGACCAGCGTAACCGTGACCGGTCTGACCGCGGCCACTACCTATCATTTCAGGGCTTATGAATTAAATGATACGATCGACGAAAGGTATAACACCGACACGGCAACGGGCAATCCCAACAACCAAACCACCCTTCCCAACACGCCGGGTGCCCCGACCGCAACCGCCGCAACCGCCACCACCCAAACCGGTTTTTCCGCCAACTGGAATGCGGCGACGGGGGCTACGGGCTACAGACTGGATGTAGCCACAAACAGCGGGTTTACCAGTTATGTCTCAGGGTACCAGGATAGGGCCTATGCAACGGATGCGGTTGGAACATCATACGGAAACCAAGTTTCTTTTACCACCCATACGCAGGCGCCAACGGTGACCACCCAGGCGGTGGACAACATCGGCACAGACACCGCAATTGGGAACGGAAATGTCACGGATCTCGGTTCTCCCGATCCCACCCAGCACGGTGTTTGCTGGAACACCACCGGCACGCCAACCATAGGGGACAGCAAAACGGCACAAGGGCCGGTCAGCGCGACCGGTGCCTTCACTTCCAATATGACAGGTCTTTCCCCCGATACCACTTACCATGTGAGGGCCTATGCAACGAATACGGGTGGGACAGCATACGGCAATCAGGTTTCCTTTACCACAAGAGCGCAAGCTGCAATAGTGACCACCCAGGCGGAGACCGCTATCGGCGAAACCACGGCAACCGGGAACGGAAATATCACGAATCTCGGGGCTCCCCCTCCCACCGAACACGGTGTCTGCTGGAACACTTCAGGCACGCCGACATTAGCGGATAACAACACAGCACAGGGGCCGGTCAGCGCGGCCGGGGCCTTCACTTCCAGCATGACAGTGCTTTCCCGCAACACCACCTACTATGTCAGGGCCTATGCAACGGATACGGCGGGGACAATATACGGCAATCAAGTTTCTTTTGCCACCGGTGGGCAGGGCCCAACAGTGACCACCCAAGCCGTCTGGGCCATCGCCAAAACCACGGCAACCGGGAATGGAAATATCACGGATCTCGGGGCTGCCAATCCCACCCAGCACGGCGTCTGCTGGAACACCACCGGGACGCCAACAACAGCGGATAGCAAAACCACCGACGGTGCTGTAGCGGCAACCGGAGCATTCACATCAAATATTACGGGATTACGTCCGGGAACTGACTATTATGTGAGAGCGTATGCAACCAATATGTATGGAACATCGTACGGCAACCAGGTCTTCTTTATATCTGCAGGGAGGGTGGATTCCGGAAAGCCCTCTTCCTACAAAGTCACCGTGACAAAGGTTCAAATGTACAATCAAACGTCATGGGTGACCCTCTTTTCAGGGACAGCACAACTTGACACGGTGGCCGGAGGGACATTTCCGGGGATTAGAGATCTAAGCCTGCCGGCAGGCGCCTACTCCCGGATAAGGATTATTTTCAATAATGCATTCCCCGTTACAGGCACGCTAAGTCATGACGGGACCGCCTATTATACAACGGCCGCCACGTTTGAAGGGAAAATCAACCTAGACAGTACTCCGACAACCGTAGCCGGGGACATGGTGGAATTCACATTTTATGAACCCACGTGGGGAGCACTCAACGCGAATGTTACACAAATTTCCGCAATTACCCCCGTCACCGTCGGACCGGGAACGGATTATCAGCCGACCTTGAGATTTACCGTAAGCAAGACCCTTCATTTGAAGGAGAGTGCAGGGAATGCTCCCAGCCTTTATTTCTCGTTAGGTGTCCCGACCGTGAGTCTTGTTGAGCCCTAAGACCGGCTGTTGCCGTGCCATCCTCAGAAGTTGCAGGGTGATTCTGTTTTTTGCACCGGCCCTTTCGACCGCCAGGGAATGTTGTCTGTTTGAGAGATGTTCTTTGGGAAGGTGCGTGAGCGTAAGAAAAAAACGCGTGGCGTAGAAACGGAGATGACGCAAAAAATAGAGAAAAGCATCACCTGATGATTGGGTCTCAGGATCGGTTAGGCTACCAGAAAATGGAAACAGCGTCTTTATCACATAAGCAATTTTATTTCTAAATCCCTCCCGGTTTTCAATGGCAATTCGGAAACGCCAGATAACACCCCTTACATCCAGTAATCTTTCCTTATCCAATAGGGCAAGCAGGTTCCGAAGTGAGGCGTGAAATTCGCGCTGAGCGCCATCTTTATGGTTAAGCCGGGGCGCCTGAGACACATGAGGAAGATGCATCATGGTCGAAAGGAATCCCCTGGTAAGGGCAAATAGCTTTTCAAGACCAAAATCCCGAAACAGGGTTCCAATTGCATCCCGGTTAAGTTGCCCTTCGCAAAAAACAAGCAGTCCCGCAATATCTAAATAGTGTTTCAGAGAAACATCGAACTGATGCTGAACCAGGTGGGCGATGTTGAACAGCAACTCCATTTCGAGACAGAGGACGGGGCAATGAATCCCCCCGACATCTATCCCTTCCTGACGATCCCAGGCCAGCTGCATAAACCTTTCGTGGTCTTGAATGATCTCGTATGGCATGAAATGGAATTCTAAGATAGCGCCCCCTGCGGCCTGGACCATGGCCACGTGATGGGGGGATGCGGGGTCGTCTCCCACGTCCATCATGGTGTAACCCAACTGGCGGGCTATGGTTACAATTCGCTGTAAGTCGATTGGGGAGCAGAGAATATCCAGATCGGAGAGGGTGCGCAGCGCCGGGTCTTTGTAGATGCGGCCGATCAGGGCAGGGCCTTTCAAGACGATAATGGGTATCCCCTCTTTTTCGCATCTTGAAAGGAGTCTTTTCAATAGTTCAAAATATGCCTCGTTTCTGAGGAAATTCCCGAAATAGGCCTGCTCCCATTTCTGTTTCAGCCATTCAGGAATCTTTATTGGGATCTCGGTGTTTGAGACCATCCAGTAGAGAAGGGGTTCGACGTTATGAAAATAGGCCAGGTTAGCTATGGCCTTCCAGTTCACATCATCGCCATGGGGGAGTTGTTGCTTTGAATTTCGGTTTTGAAAGAGCCAGGGCCTGGTTGCGGCAAATAGCCAATCGAGGGCTTGGAGGCGGATGTTTAAGGGGTTCAAGGTTTCGAGTTCCCAGTTCAAAGTTCAGGATTTGGTCCAACCAGTTCCTTTAGCAGTTCTCGCATGGATTGTATGCTGTTTGTGCGAAGTCTGAAGATCTCGGCTGCTTCACAGATCCTGATAACAGAATCAAAGAGATGTTCATCATCCCTGTTGGGAGGGAAACAATATCCCAGGAGTTCAGTGAACACCTCACCCGGTGTGAGTTCCTCAATTCCCGGTGTTTGGGAAGGACCGTATGCGGGCATCAGGATGGTCTTTAAGGGGACCGGATCTGATCCGGCGGCATCAGGATGGTAGCGGGCCATCCGGGAATCCAGAATCTTGAGTTCCCCATTTTGAACCGGGTATAGGGATCGATGTTTTTCCGCATACGTTCCATCAAGGGTCAGCACCTGGGGGTAGGGATAAACCAGGAGGGTTTCAGGGTCCACCGGCGAAACCTCCTCGCATAAAAAGATATGCCCCATCTCCACCAGGTTGAAAGTGGTGGTGGTCTTTCCGGTGTCCGGATTTCCCGGGATGACGCAGGCAGCGTCTCCGATCATCACAGCCCCCGCATGAAACCCCACCCAGTCCCCGATGGATCGGATGAGGGTATTTTCAATATCCTCTTCCAGACGGCAAATGAGATCAAAACACGACCCAAAATTCCCCGTGAGCTGACCGTCTTTGAGGAGGAGAAACCCGTTGGGAGCGGATTCGATCGCATATTCATGGCGGGGTGGTAGATGCGTCGCAGGACGTATTGAATGAAAAAACGCGGCTTGAAAATCAGGAATAATCTCGTCGGGGGCGGTTAAGGAGATATTGAGCTTTGGGAAAGAGAGGAATAAGGTTTTCATGTTACTGTGTCGACCAAATGGTATTGCAAAAACAGATCCAGTATCTCGTGCAGGTCTTCATTCATTTGGGTTTTGTCACCTTCAAAAACCTCGCTGAGCATATAGAGGAGTTCATCGAATATAAAGGGCTCCCGAAGGGCCTCCCAGATGAAGAGGGCCGTCTCGTTGAGCACATGTATGCCCTTTTGGTCACTGACATACAGGGCCGTATTGGCACCGACTTTTTTAACCTTGACCTTTTCAGATTGCTTGTAAAACATGATACTCCGCAAGTATTTCCACGAGAATAATCCATTTGGGTGGTGAGGTCAATATTCAAGCTTGAAATAAAGCCCTCTCCTTCGGGCAGGACTTTTTAAATGTCGCTTTTATTTTGTGGTGGGAAGTGGTATGTTTTTTATCTTTTTCCATTAAACGAGGGGACATCCAATCCACAATCAAACGGAAAGAACCACTTATCGGTTCAAAGACCTTCTGGCCGATCCGGAAACAGACCGGCGTTGGGAAAGGGTGCGCCGCTATTTTTTCCTGCGGGAGTCCACCTATGACATGACCCATCGCTGTAACATCCAATGCGACGGCTGTTATTACTATGAGGGGGATAAGCAGTTTGCCCACGATAACCGGGATCCTGAGCAGTGGCGGCAGCTCATGAAAGCGGAAAAAAAGAGGGGTATCACCTATGTGGTTCTGGCGGGCGCCGAACCGTCTCTTGTGCCGGATCTTTGTGATGTTTGCTACCGCGAGATCCCCCTGGGTGCCATTGCAACCAATGGTTTAAGGGAAATTCCTGAGCCTGTGGGCTATAAAATTCATATTTCCGTCTGGGGGAATGATGAGACCAGCGCCCGGATTCGGCACCGGAAGGGTATGTTGCAACAACAGATCGCCAACTACCGGGGGGACGATAGGGCGGTCTTTGTGTATACCTTCACCCGGAACAACATCGCAGATGCCGAAGACGTGCTGGAGATGCTTGCGGAGGCGGGGTGCAAGGTCACCTTCAACATGTTTTCCGCGCCCGTTGGCTATGAAGGCCCCCTTCGCCATACGGAAATATCGCTCAAACTCGTTCGGGAAACCATGATGGCGCTTCTCTCCGGGTATCCCGATACCGTCCTCTTTTCCCCCTATAACGTTGTGGCCCACACCCACCCTTATGGTCTCCATGACCTCTACGCCTGCCCTTATCCCAGAATGAACCCGTCGAAAGCCCAGGGGCTGGGCCGGTCTTTTCGGCAGTATCGCACGGATCTCACGTGGGACCGGTCGGCGGCCTGCTGCGTTCCGGATACGGACTGCAAAGATTGCCGGCATTATGCCGCCGGGAGTGCCATTGTAACGGCAAAACTGTTTCGGCATGGGACTGATCCGAATTTGTTCAGGGCCTGGCTCGATTATGTGGATACCTATCTTTCGGTGTGGGTGATGGGGTATGAGAAGGGTGAAAACCTGTGCCCACAGCTTGTACCTCCGCCCGGGTATGATCTTTTTTAGGTATAAGGTGTAAGGTTTAAGGTGTTAGACTGGGTACCTTATACCTATCAATCAAAGGAGTTGTTTCTAGATGAAAACCGTCAGTTCCCTGTTAAACGAAGAATGGTACAATCGGTACAAAACAATTTCAAAACTGAATATCAGAAGTTCCATTTACGATGTCACTAATCGATGCAACCTTCGGTGCAAGGGATGCTTTTTTTTCTCCTCCGGGGAGCATGAAGCGGCCCGCGAAGAGATGGATATTCGAAAATGGGAGGACTTCATCGACAGGGAAATGGCAAGGGGGGTCAACCTGGCCATATTGATCGGTGGAGAGCCCACCCTGTGTCTCGATCGGGTGGAAGCCTTTTACAGCCGGCTACCCACCTTCTGTGCCACAAACGGCCTGATCAAAGTGCCGCGAGACCGATTTCCCCATATGATGGTGGGCATTTCATTGTGGGGCGATGAAGAGGATGAAAAAACCCTTCGGGGAAAAGACACGTTTTCCATCTCAAGCAAGCATTATGCGGGGGATTCACATGCCTATTACCTCTATACCCTTACGCCCAAACAGATGGGGAAAACAGAGCGGCTCGTCAAAAAAATCAGGAATGCGGGTCTGAAGGTCCATATGCAGCTTCTTTCGAACGATGAGGGGGTGGACCAGTTCTTCTGGAGCGATGAACAGTTGAAAGATATCCGGGACGAAATGGACCAGATGCTGGATTATTATCCTGACACGGTCATTTCATCAAAATACTACCATCGTATTATCACCACCGGAAAAATGCTGGATCGTTCATTCGGGTGGGATGAGTGTCCTTCCGTCACCGAACCCCTGGACAAAAGAGATCCCGGCCCCAAGCGCCTCATCGGCTTTATCAGATGGGCGTCGGATCTTAAAACCACGCATCGATGCTGCACCTCCGAGACCCGGGACTGTTCAACCTGCAAAGACGGGGCTGCCCATATGAGCTGGGTTATGGTCAACAAGCGGGCCCACCTCCGTTCTGAAGAAGACCTGAAGGGGTGGATTGAGGTGTATGAGATGTTTGCCAAACTCTACCAGTTTATTCCATGGTAAAACGTGCCGTTATCCTGGGTTACGATGCGGTGTCCCCCCTGGGGACGGACATGGAGACCCAATGGGAAAATGCTGCCGGGGGCAAAAGCGGGATCGGGCCGCTGACGCGTTTCCCCTTGACAGATGAATTCCCGGTCCGTATCGCGGGGCAGGTCGGCGAATGGGATGCTTCGCCGTATCCCTTTCTGTCACCGAGGAAACTGGCTCAATGGGCTTCTCCCATTTTTAAGCATGCCATGCTGGTGACACACCGTGCCCTCTTGAAAAGTGGCGTGGAGATAACCGCTGAAGTGGCTCCCAGAACGGCTGTTACCTTTAGCTCCGCCGTGGGGGGGCAGGACGCGGTGCTGGCTGCCGACAGAAGGATGATTCGT
>JABGPV010000123.1 GCA_018644785.1 Deltaproteobacteria bacterium
CGGCCCGCGCTGCCAGCCGCCGGGGGGCCAATACTAATATTTTTTTACCGCTCAGCCATGGCGCATTCCGCAATGCGAGGGGAATGCACGTGGTCTTACCCGCTCCCGGCAGGGCCTCAAGCACCACATTAGCGTTTTCGGCAAGCGCCCGCCTCAAATCATCTAAGATCGCATCAACGGGCAGGCCGAAGGGGTTCATGCGTAGGGCTCGCTTATCTTTTCCAGAAAGACGGGAAGAAAATGACCAGGGCCGAAAACATTTCCAGCCGGCCCACCATCATGTTCCAGGCAAGAAACCATTTTCCCCCATCGGAAATATGGGCGTAATTTTCCGATGCGCCGATGGCCCCGAACCCCGGACCGATGTTCATGAGAGAGGCGATGACGGAACTGAAGCCCGTCAGGTAATCCATGTTGTCCAACAATACCATGACGCACCCGCCCATGAGCACCATGAAAATATTGACGATGAAATAACAGACTGAAAGATCGATAATGGTGTTATCCACGGGTCGCTGGTTCAGACGGATGCTCATGACCGACATGGGCTGAATAAATATTTTTCGAATGGCCACATACATGTATTTGAAGATGACCACATAATGGACTACCTTGATGCCGCTGGTGGTGGACCCGGCGCACGCTCCCACAAAACAGACCACGAAAAGGAACATCTGGGCTGCCTGAGGCCATAGTTCATAGTCGGCGGTGGTAAAACCCGTAGTGGTCAAAAAAGAGGTGACCTGAAAGGTTCCGAACTGTATGGATTCCATGAGGGTAGGATAGGTATTTTCCTTCCAGAGAATCCATGAGACCATTCCGCAGAAAAAGAGCAGAAACCCCACATACCAACGGAACTCCGTGTTGATTTTGAGCGCCCGCCAGTCCCCGTGCAATATCTGATAAAACAGTACAAAGGTGACCCCTCCCAGGAACATGAAGGCGATAACGATCCAATCAATGTAAGGACTGCTGTAATACCCGATGCTCGCATTCCAAACGGAATAGCCGGACGTGGAGACCGTGCCGAAGGCGGTGCACATGGAATCAAAAAAGCCCATGCCCGCCAGGCTGAGTAGAAGAATCTCCAGCACATTCAGGGCCAGGTATATGCCCCAGAGCCAGATCATGGTGTCCCGGTTTCGGGCTTTAAACCGCTCTTTGGTGATAATCTGACCGGGCGAGGATTCGGCGCGAAAGATGCGCAGCCCCCCCACGCCGTGGGGCAGAAAAATGAGGGTCAAGGTCAGAAATCCCATACCCCCCAGCAAGTGGGTTTCGCTTCGCCAGAACAAAAGACCGTGGGGAAGCGTTTCAATATCCGTGAGGATGGTGGCGCCGGTGGTGGTGTAACCGGACATCATTTCAAAAAAAGCGTCCGTAAAAGACGGGATGGATCCGTGAATCATGAAGGGCAGCGCGGAGAGTGCGGAGACCAGCACCCACCCGAAAACGGCCAGCGCAAAACCGTCCTTGATGCCCAGCTCGTACTCTTTTCTGAAAAACCACCAGAGCGGCAGGCCCAATCCGGCGGTAATAATGCCGGAAGCCAGAATGGCGTTGAAGTCCCCTTCGTCGTAATAGAGGGCGCATATCAAGGGCAACAGCATGGAACCGCCGGTTACCAGCAGAAGTGTTCCCAGAACCCTTGCGATGGATGAAAAATGCATAGTAACAGTTTTTGGCTTATGGGTTATGGTTTATGGTTTCTTCAGCAAATAAAGGGCCAAACCCTTATCACGGAACTGGATTCTTTATCAAGATACCGTTTGTGTCAATCAATATTCCATACAGACTGCTCCTATTCCGGGCCGGGTTCAGACATCGAAATATAAATTTTGGCTTGTGGCACGGATCGATATGGGTTAATCATGGCGGTACGATGGCACGGTATAAAGCACATGTGAGGCGCCCATGAGCATATCTTCGGAAAACCGGGACCTGCTCCTGGTATTTGATGTGGGGACCCAGTCCGTTCGCGCTGCCGTGATTGATCTCAGGGGCAATATCTGCAAATTGATCAAAACCCCCATCGATCCCTATTTTTCCCCTCAGCCGGGGTGGGCGGAACAGGAACCGGGTTATTATTGGAAAAACCTGGCGGTTACGGCGCGAAAGCTCCTGGGCTCAGATGACGTTCAGGTGGAACGGATTGCAGGGGTCAGCCTGACATGTCAGCGCACAACCATGATCAACCTGGATAAAAACGGAAACCCTTTAAGGCCCGCCATCCTGTGGCTCGATCAACGGAAAGCTGAAGACACATACAGGATCTCACCCCTGATTCGGTGGGGGCTTAAGGCCGTAGGCCAACATGTCCTGGTGGAAAAAGCGGTTCGTGAGTGCAAAAGCAACTGGATACAGGACCATGAACCGGAGATATGGGAAAAAACAGATAAATACCTGTTTCTCTCCGGGTTCCTGACCCATCGGCTCACCGGTGAATACCGGGATTCCTGCGGCAACATGGTGGGATATATTCCATTTGATTTCAAGCACCAGACCTGGTCCAAACCCCGTGACATGAGATGGAAGTTCTTTCAAATGGACCCATCCGTTCTCCCTGAACTGATAAAACCGGGGTCTGTTCTGGGTCATATAACGCCCGCAGCATCCCGGGAAACGGGCGTTCCGGAAGGGCTGCCCGTGATTGCCGCCGGAACGGACAAGGCCTGTGAAGTGCTGGGTGCCGCCTGTCTGTCCCCTGATGTGGCGTGTCTCAGCTACGGCACCACGGCCACGGTGAATACGGCCAATGAGAAATATGTCCAGATCCGACCTTTCGCCCCCGCCTACCCGAGTGCCGTCCCGGATGCCTATAACACGGAAGTGATGGTTTACAGGGGTTTCTGGCTGGTCAGCTGGTTTAAGAAGCAGTTCGGGTTGCGGGAGGAGCAGTTGGCTTTAAAACGGAATATGACCCCTGAAACGTTGTTCGATGAACTGATTGAGAATATTCCCCCCGGTTCCATGGGATTGATGCTCCAGCCATACTGGTCCCCCGGCATGAACACGGATGCGGACGCCAAGGGGGCTATTATCGGATTCGGAGACGTACACACCCGCGCCCACATCTACCGTTCCATTCTTGAGGGCCTGGGGTTTGCCCTAAAAGACGGCATGCTGGCCCTTCAGAAAAAGAACAGGGTGAAAATTGAATGTCTCAGGGTGTCCGGCGGCGGTTCACAGAGTGACGCGGCCATGCAGATTACGGCGGATATATTTGATCTGCCCGCCCAGCGGCCCCACACCTATGAAACATCCGCCCTGGGGGCGGCCATCGATGCGGCCGTGGGTTTGAAACTGCATACGGATTTCCCCGCCGCCGTCCGGGAAATGGTGCGGATCACCGATGTTTTTGAACCGATCCCGAAAAACAGGGACTTGTACGGCGAGCTTTTTGAAAGGGTGTATCAAAAAATGTATGGGCGTTTGAAACCCATCTACAATGAAATTCGCGCCATCACCGGATACCCGGCCCTGTGAAAGCCATATTTTGAAACAAACGGCACAACCAAAAAATATTCCCGCTATTTCTCCCCCACAGGCTCACAAACAAAAACGTTTCTTTCGTCCAGATGGAACGTACACTTTTCCTCTAAAATAGATTTAAGGCCTTTTCTTGCTCGGTGGAGCCGAACCTTGGCGTTCTCCTTTGAAATATTGAGAATTTCACCGATTTCTGCATGAGTGAAACCCATGAAGTCATAAAGAATCAGCACAATCCGCTGTGGTTCGGGGAGAAGGTTCATCTGCTCCTGAACGCAGGCCCCCATTTGAAACTGTTCGAGTTCTTTCTGTACTTGAATTTCCACAAAAGGGTCCGGCAGACGTTCCTCAAAAAGGGCCCTGTCGGGGGCATTTTTTTTCGCGGATTTGAAATGATCCTGGCACAGATTGTAAGCAATCCGAAATATCCAGGACGAAACCTTTGACGGATCCCGAACCCTATCCAAATTTTTCTGGACGCGGATGAAGGTTTCCTGGATCAGGTCCTCCGCAATCCATTCGTCTTTAACAAGTCTTGTGATAAACTTTTTCAACCGATCGTAATATTGATCATATATTTCCAGCAGGACCATTTCCATTTTCTGCATCTTCTCTCTTCGGGGTAATAATGATGACATATATCACGAATCGCAGCGGGCGGAATTCCCATTGCAGGAGCTTTCGACCGGTTTAGCGTTACGCCTCATGGTTTTCTGGATAGATCCATTCATGACCATGTGGGCCCCGCCGCGAACTTTTACCGCAATATCCACGGTTTTCCGGATATCCTCTTTACCGATACCCATTTTTTCAGCTTTCGAAAAATAGTGCTCAAAACAGGGGCCGCAGTTCGCTGCCGTGGCAGCCCCGAGAGCAATAAAAATTTCAGTATGTTCGTCCATTGAAGATTCCTCCCAGTTCTTTTCTCCGTTGACAGCAATAAGGTATAATGCACTAGTCCAGCAACACCATCACATACCATACCGGGAGTAATTCACCCTTTTTATCAAATTCCACCTTGAACTCAAGGGGCTCCAGCGTCTTTCCAATATCGACCCCATAACCGTCCATTGAAGGTCTGGCCAGGTGGGGGTAGCGGCATGGATCCGGGAAAGCGCATTCTTCACACTGAACACACATGGCCATGGCAAAAGAAAACATGCTGCCGTGTGAAAGCATGGCTTCCTTTTCAATGGCGACCGCAATTTTCTGGCCCAGCTTGGGATCCGGCACCTTGATAAAAATGGATTGTTCATATTTTTCAAAAGCATCCATAAAATGCTCCCGGGTCAATTCAAGGTTCGGGGGACAGGTCCAGTATTTTCCCCAGCGGTTGCACCCGAATCGGCATTTCAGAAAAGAGCGGTCATCAAAAACGATCTCCTTTGCAGGCAGCAGTCTCGCTTCGAGAGCACCCAGTTCAATGGACTTGTCAATCAATGCCTCATAACCCTTACTCATTTCAATATCCTCCTGAGTCTTTTAAACGGTTTTAAAAATAAGGTGAATAAATGTCAATACTTCATTATATGGCCTGAATTTTTCGCTCTTCATTTGAAAACAGAGCCCCGGAAAAGTCAACGGATTCCACTTTTGAGCCGTTAAAATCCGTCCCTCTCATGTCCGCCCGTTGAAAATTGCTTTTCAACAGATGGGCGTGGCTGAATTTTGAATTCCGAAAGGTTGCATTTTCAAAGTCGGACATGGTGATTTCGGTTTTTGATAGATCCGAATCGGATACATCGGCACGGATCATTTTTGTTGCCGCAATGACAGCGCCCGACAGGGTCGTCCCATTCAGATTTGCTGAATTCATTTCCGTAAAGCGAAAACTCGCCCCCCGAAGGTCCGCCGACTTAAGCGTCGCTTCCAAAAAATAGGCGTTGTGGAGAAAGACATTTTGCATTCGTGCCCGGCTGAGGTCGGACCCGGAAAGGTTTGCATAATGGAGGCTGGCCCCTTCAAGATTGATATGGCTGAGATCTGCGTTCAGGAAAATGGTCCATTGAAGATCCGCATTCACCATGTTGGCAGCTTTGAGATTCGCCCCTTTGAAACTGGCGGTTCGCAGGTTTACCCCGTGCAGATCCACCCCTTCCAGATTCGCATGTTCAAAGTTGGCCTGCTGGAGATTATGCCGGGACAAATCGCAGTGGCTGAAATTGGCCTTTTCCCCCTGCTTCCCGCTGGATTCCAACCACCTTAGGTGGTCCTCAAGTACCGCCGTCAGTTCGTCCTTGTCGATTTTACGTTTGCCCATTATGACGTTCTCCTCTTCATTTTTGCGATTTTGTGTCTTTCTTACTGTATGACATCATCGGAGTAAAAAAGGTTACACCAAAGAAGGCCTTCAATAGTTTGGCTTTTGTAGAAAACTTCTGATATACAACCGGCAGACCATCAACAAATATTGGTTTCAATACTCTGGCATCCAGGGGGATCAAATGGGACGAATCGATTTTGGCCATAAGAATGGATTGTATTTTCAATGGAACCCTCCGACCCAAAAAGACGTACCCAGTTTCGTGTTTTTCAATGCCTTGACCGGGGATCATGAGGCCTGGGAAGCCCATATAAGCCCCGAGTGCCGCAAAGCAGGTTGCGGAACCCTTTGTTTCAATTATCGGGGCCAGACGAACAGCCCCTTTTCCGATGGAACCAGGCTCGACGATACCCTGATTGTTTCAGATACCCTCCGTTTGCTGAAAGAAATCCAACCACCCCGGGCTATTCTTGTGGGGCTGTCCATTGGCGGTCTTTTTGCCGCCGGAGTCGTCCTGGAAGGGTTTCAGGCGGCCGGTCTGGTCCTCATCAACACGCTGCGTCGCGATGGTCCCAGATTAAAATGGATTGGAGACGCGCTGGTCCGAATGGCACAGGTGGGTGGATTGGAATTGCTTCGGGACCTCTATCTGCCCCTTTTAATGAACGAAGACTGGCTGGAAGCAAACCGGAACAGCTTCCTGGCCGGAGAAGGCTATGCCGGGCTTAATCCGAAAAGTGGCGCTTACAAACTCCTGTCGGAGGCCGGCCGTCTATCCGAATGGGCAATCCCATGGGAAACGCTGGATCTGCCAACCTGGGTTATTACGGGTCTTCAAGATCATGTTTTCTACAATGAATCGGATGTGGCTGCCCTGAGCGCCCGCATCAGCCAGGTCAAGCGGATTGATATGCCTCGTACCGGCCATCTCATCCCGGCCGAGAGACCGGCCGAACTGGCTGATATGCTCATGGGTTTCGCTCAGGAGGTATGAGATGGGGCTCTGGCACCGATACGCCTTTCTGTCTTATGCCGCCGTTCTCGTGGCCGTGATCGGTCACGCATCCAGCGAATTCGTTTCGGTCCTTTGCCAGGTGAAAGGGCCGGAACTCTCGGTCTGGCGGTTCTTGTTGGGGAGCGCCGGGCTCGTGATCATCTCCCTCTTTCTGCCATCCAGCAGAAATCTCCTGGAACCCCTGCGACAGGAGGGGTTCAAACTCATCCTGCTTTCCTTCTGGGGCGTCAGCTTCTGCTACCTGATGTTTCACTGGTCTCTGGACTACGCCACCGTACCCCAGGTGGCCACCATCGTGACGACCATTCCCATCTTTGTGGGACTACTGAACCTCTGGCTAAACCGGCAACCCTTTACACCGGCCAAGATTCTCACGGGTCTCTGTGCTTTAGGGGGGGTTGCTCTCCTGATCACCGATGGTTATCTGACCCGGTTGGCCACGTCCACCAACAACCTGACCGGCATGGGCATGGCCCTGGCCTGCACCATCTCCATGTCCGGCTATCTGGTGGTCGTCCGTCCCATTATCGTACGGCACGGCGCCCTTCGGATTACCACCCTGACCCTGTCCATCGGCGCGCTGGGATTGTGGGCGGGTGTCGGCCTCTTTTTTGGACGCTGGGTAAATCCGCTCAGTCTCTTTCAGCGGCCTCCCGGGCAAATCACCGCCTTGCTGAGTCTCGGCATCTGGAATACCACCATCACCCAGTTTCTCTGGATCGGAGGGCTGGCGGCCGTACCGGATCAAACCAGGGGAAGTTACCTTTTCTATCTGAAGCCGGTCATCGCTGCATGTCTGGCCGTATTCATTCTCAACCAAACGATCACCACCTGGGAAATTCTGGCCATTGTTGTTATCTGTGGATCGGTCTTTATTGAACCCTTCCTGAGCCGGTTGGGTTCGGGGAACCCGCAAAAGAAGGGATGAAATCAGGGCATCAAATTGGGAGATGACGGCCCTAAGGCCTTAGTTCTTCCGAAACGCCTCCAGATCGCGCCCATTCTGGCGGAGGATGAGCTTGTTAATCTGGCCCTCTTCGTCAGGCACAAAGGTAATTTCCGCATCCACCACCTTATAGAAAAACCTGGCTTTTGACTCGGGAAACACCGGGAATTTGTCCTGGCCGGTGGCCTTCACCATCAACCGGCCCGTTTCCACCGTCACCCTCAGACCGAACTCCGGCGTTATGGCATAGTATCCCGTATATGATTTCAGGAGAGCGGGATCCACTTTGATGGTCTCTCGGGGGTTTGGGGGTTTGACCTCCCGGCCAAGGGCGATGCGGGTCACCTGTTCACCGAATTCATCAAGTCGCATATTGGCGGAGTTGGTCAACACCACAACGCCTATCCCACGATCCGGCGAAATGGCCAGCCATGCACGGTAGCCGCCGGTCCCGCCATTGTGCCACAGGATGGCCCCATCACGGCCCAGGTGCCACCCCAGACCCATGGAAAGCCCATCTTCCATGCTGTGCCGCTTCGTCTGTGCAAGGCGCAACGCCTGTGATAGCGGTTCATGGTCCTTTTTCAAGTTCGCCATGATAAATTTTATCATGTCGTTGCCCGAGGAACGAATGGCGCCGGCACCCGCTAAAGCGGGGATATCCCAGTTTTTGGCAGGTTTCAAAGCGGCGTTATACGGGGGCGCCAGCCGCTTTCGCTGGTCTTCATTCAGCGTTATCCCTGTGTCGTTCATATCCAGCGGTTCACAAATACGATCCCGAAGGAATTGCTCATATGTCATACCCTTGTGATGCGCCAGCAATTGGCCCAGGAGCCCCATGGCGTAATTGGAATACTCATATTGACCCGGGGGCCTGCGGAGCTCGTGCCCGTTAAGAAACACATACATCTGTTCGACGCTGTAATCCGCATATGGATTGAGTGGATCGGCAGGTTTGAAGTTGTCCGGCATGCGCGGCAGACCAGAGGTGTGGGTGGCCAGATGTTCAAGGGTGATGGGTTTTCCGTCTGCCACCGGGACCTTTACCGAAGGCGGTAAATACTTCCGGAGTGGATCCCTTAGATTCACTTCTTTGTTCTGCACCATGGATGAAAGCAGATCACCGGTAAACACCTTGGTGACGGATCCGATCTCGTACAAGGTATTCCCGTTGGGACCGATGCCGGAACCTTTGATGGTCTCTCCGTAGGTAATGATCCGGCTTTTCCCATCTTTAACCATTCCGATCACCAAACCAACCACGATTTGGTCCTCGATCAATTGGTGCGCAAACGGGTCAATCTTCTCCCTGTCGTCGAATCCGTAGGATGCGGGTGGAATGGCTGCCGCACAGATCATCATGAACACAAATAAGAAACGCCATGAACGTTTTCGCATTTTAGTCATCTCCGCCCAATCCATGCAAATAAACGTTTTTATGAATCCAGCAGACCCCGGTAATGTTTAGGGGGGCTCAGGGTTGTCCACCAATTCGCCTGGACTGTTCCGCCTTAAATCATCAAGAATCTCTTTGATTTCTGAATGGTTTTTTTCGGGGGCGCCCACATATCCCCACCCTTTCTGTGTCTGAAACAACCCATCAAATGCGGTGTCGTGATAAGTTTGGAGGCGATGGGGAATTCCCCTTTCCGAGAGGATGGATGCCAGCAGTTGGGCCTCGAATTGGTTTTCCAGTACAGCTGCCTTTTTGTAGTCTTCCATGATGGTTATTCGATTGTTCCTTACTATTGGTCCGCAGGACCGAAAGAACGGGTAAATAGCTCGCGGAGGGCCTGCCGGCCGTCATCTGAGAGGTTGCGGGTTCCGGTGCCGGCAAACGTATCTGAAGTAATCACCGGTGTGTTCTCAACCCATTGGCTGTTTTCCCATGAAAACCACCCCTTCCGGTCCTGATCATAGACGCTGAGCGGACGATTGAAAAGTTTTGCCAACTCCACCCCCCATCCGGTTCCTCCCTTGACGGTGTCGTCCGCCTGTATCCACCCAACCGCAACGACATGGTAGCCGTTATTGACCATGTGAAAGATGGACTGGATGATTTTTCGAATTTTATCCGTCCGGGAGTAAGTGCGTTTCATCAACTTGGACACAATTTCCATGCTGATATCACCCTTTTCCAGCTCTTCCCGGTTCAGTACCCGGACGCCCCGGGTGCGCTCGGAATTGTGTCCTTCAAATGATATATTCACCTCTTTCATGTGCCAGGCCTCGGCAAGTTTACCGAATTCAGCCTCAGTCCCCTTGTGGCCGCCGCTGTACAGCGTGATTTCTGAAATGTCTGTCATCTTTCTGCCTCCTGAGTTTTCTTAGGACATTGTGCGATTATGGAAAAACGCCCCACCGCAGTTCGGCGGAGCAAGGGGGTAAGCTAATTCAGTTTTTCCCTATTGCAACCCTGGCCGTCATGTTTTTTACGAACAACCCTCCCACCCTCTGTCAACTTTAGTCCATCCGTTGGCGAGTGTCCAATCATTATGGGCAATGAGGGGTTTCCTTGACAGTATTCCCATATCTGCCGTATGATTTCCCTTCCCACCGAACACGATTTGTGAACCCTGTTTTTTCGAGGAAAGAATATGAGACCCTTAGACGGCATCAACGTTATTGAAATGGCGGGGCTGGCCCCCTCCCCCTACTGCGGCATGCTCCTGAGCGATTTCGGAGCGGATGTGATCATCGTGGACCGGTTGACCCAAGGGGCCCCTGAAATCCCTTACATCATGAAGAAAAGTCCCTTTGACCGGGGCAAGAAATCCATGCGGGTGAACCTCAAATCGGACGACGGCATTAAAATTGTAAAACGGATGATGGAAAAAGCGGACGTTCTGGTTGAGCCCTACCGGCCCGGCGTGATGGAATCCCTCGGCCTGGGACCTGATGATGCCCTAAAACTCAATCCAAAACTGGTCTTTGCCCGCCTCACCGGCTGGGGCCAGACGGGGGATTTCGCTTCAATGGCCGGTCACGACATCAACTATATCGCCCTTTCAGGCGCCCTCTCCCTTTTCAAAAGAAAGGGGGAACGCCCCCTGCCCCCGGCCAATCTGCTGGGGGACTTTGCCGGCGGCGGCATGCTTTGCGCCATGGGCATTCTTCTGGCCCTTTTTGAGCGCACCCGTTCGGGGAAAGGACAGGTGATCGATTCGGCCATGCTGGACGGTGCCACTAACCTGTCCGTCATGTTTCACGGCCTGCTGGCCCACAATCTCATGAACCTTGATGTCGGCACCAATCCACTGGATGGCGGTGCACCCTTTTACCAAACCTATGAAACCCGAGACGGAGAATTCATGTCCGTAGGGGCCATCGAACAGCGGTTTTATGCGGAGCTGCTCAAAGGCCTGGAGGTGGACTCCAAAACCCTGCCCCACCAGTTTGATATGACAAAATGGCCGGAGATGATAGAACGTTTTGCGGAAGTCTTTAGAACCAGAACCAGGGATCAGTGGACCGCTATATTTGAAGGGAAAGACGCTTGCGTGGCACCGGTTTTGAACCTGGACGAGGTATCGGGACATCCCCATAACAAAGAACGGGGCGTCATAGTGGACATCGACGGCATACCCCAGCCGGCCCCTGCGCCCAAACTATCCCGAACCCCGGGAAAAGCCCATGAAGCCAAAGGACCGAGGGGTGCCAACACTGAAGAGATTTTATTGGACCTCGGATATTCAGATGCGCAGATCCAGAGGTTTTTCAAAGGTGATGTGATTGAATAGGGATCAATGGCACAAAAAAAGGGCAGACACACAGGTCTGCCCCTACCAATAATGCGCACACCGTAGGGGCGGACCTATGTGTCCGCCCCTCTTTTTTAGGCGTTATGCCACATTCCGAAATTCCGCGTCAACCACATCGTCGTCCTGACCGCAGGCGTCACCGCAAGGTTCCTGGGAACCGCAGCCTCCCCCGCAACCACCCGGCTCCTGCTGCGCCTGCTGCTGGTACATATTGGCCGACATTTTCTGGGCCGCCTGGTTTAACGCCTCGGCCGAACGGTTGATCTCATCCGTGTTATCTCCCTTGAGCGCGCCCTTCAGTTGCGACACCGCGCCCTCGATCTCACCTCTGACATCCTGCGGCACCTGCTCACCCAATTCCCCAAGAGAATTTTCCGTCTGGTAAATCAGGGCATCAGCTCCATTTCGGGCTTCCACCAGGGCTTTCTGCCGCCTGTCCTCATCTCCATGCAATTCCGCCTCACGCACCAGTTTGTCAATCTCCTCCTTGCTCAATCCGGAAGCGGCCGTGATGCGAATGGACTGCTGTTTTCCCGTGGCCTGGTCTTTTGCGGAAACCTCCACAATACCGTTGGCATCGATATCAAAGGTCACCTCCACCTGAGGCATGCCCCGAGGCGCGGGCGCAATGCCCACCAGTTCAAACCGGCCCAGTGTCTTGTTGTGGGTCGACATCTCCCTCTCCCCCTGAAGCACATGGACGGAAACGGCCGGCTGATTATCCTCTGCCGTGGAAAACACCTGGCTTTTTTTGGTGGGAATGGTGGTGTTCTTGTCGATGAGGCGTGTCATCACACCGCCTAAGGTTTCAATTCCCAGGGAAAGCGGCGTCACATCCAGCAACAGAACGTCTTTAACCTCCCCTTTCAAGACCCCGCCCTGAATGGCAGCACCTAAGGCAACCACTTCATCGGGATTAACGCCCTTGTTGGGCTCTTTTCCGAAAACGGCCTTGGCACGCTCCTGAACCGCCGGCATACGGGTCATGCCGCCCACCAGGATCACTTCGTCAATATCCCCCCGGCCCAGTCCCGCATCCTTTAGAGCGGTCCTGCAGGGCCCTTCCAGGCGGTCCAGCAATTCACTCACCATGGCTTCCAGCTTGGCCCTTGTAATTTTAATGTCCAGGTGTTTGGGCCCGCCGGCATCTGCCGTAATAAAGGGCAGGTTCACGTTGGTCTCAAGGGATCCCGAGAGTTCCATTTTGGCTTTCTCGGCTGCTTCTTTCAGCCGCTGCAACGCCATCTTGTCGTTTCGAAGATCGATTCCCTGGTCTTTCTTAAATTCATCCGCCAGATAATCCACCATCCGAAGGTCAAAGTCCTCCCCTCCCAGATGGGTGTCGCCATTGGTGGCCTTCACCTCAAAAACCCCGTCCCCCAGTTCAAGGATAGACAGGTCAAATGTTCCGCCCCCCAGATCGAAGACAGCCACTTTCTCGTCTCCCTTTTTGTCCAGGCCATAGGCAAGTGATGCGGCGGTGGGCTCATTGATGATTCTGAGTACATTTAACCCGGCAACTTTACCGGCATCCTTGGTGGCCTGCCGCTGGCTGTCGTTAAAATAAGCCGGCACGGTAATGACGGCATCGGTTACCTTTTCACCCAGGTACTCCTCCGCCGAACTTTTGAGGTTGGACAGAATAAAGGACGATATTTCGGCGGGGCTGTGATTTTTTCCACGGATCTTAATTCGAACATCCCCGTTTCGTGCTTTTTCAATCTTGTATGGCAGAATTTTAACATCATTTTGAACTTCCTTCGAATCGTATTTCCGCCCGATCAGTCGTTTGACACCGAAGACCGTATCCTCAGGGTTGGTGACGGCCTGACGTTTGGCCGTCTGGCCCACAAGCCGCTCACCCTTTTCCGTTACAGCCACGATGGAAGGCGTGGTACGCCCGCCTTCTGCATTATTTAAAACTACAGGGTCTCCCCCCTCCATAATAGATACGCAAGAGTTGGTGGTCCCCAGATCGATTCCGATTACTTTGCTCATTCCCATTTCCTCCTTATGGATTGATATGCTCAAACAGCCCTGCTCTTTCCGCATTCATAAAGTCAAACATTATAGATGAAGATAAGCATATAATAGAGCATGTCAATATTGGCATATATCTTTTTTGACAATTACTTTTTGAGCGCTCCGCTTGTCAATAATGTCGCTCGTCGGAAAAATCGTTCAGGAAGGTTTCAGGATACAGCTTTTTCGCGCATTCGGGGCAGATGCTGTTGCTGAAGTGGTTGTAGGAGTGAGATACGAAAACAATATCTCAGTTTTACCCAATATCCCCGCCTTAAAGATATCACGGGTTTTTTGACCTGCTGATATGTTGCGTTATTTGCACGTAGTCCTTTCCCAAGCGTACTGTCAGATACCAGAGAAACTTGACCATATTGTTTTATTTCTCACATTCAGGATCATTCACGGCAATGAAGTTCCTGAAGGCCTTTTCTTTTTGACAGAAAATGTTTTCTATCATATAGATGGTAGTTAGGTACTCCGACCAATCATTCAACCTCTATCAAGGAGGTCCTACATGGAAATGCAGCCAGAACTGCATATGCCCTGCACCAAAACGGCCCGAAATTTGCTCTCTCTCGTTTCCCAATTCTTATTTGTAACCTTTCAACGAAGAACTACCATGCTCGTTTTGGGCTGCAACCCTATAACCAAAAAAACATGGTATCGTTTAGAAAATCTCCGGATTTTTCAATCATACGGGAAAGTTTGAAACAGGCTCATGGTTGGCTTCAGTTTCAAGGTGAAGTATTTTGGAAGTTAGAAAATAAGGTTCTTCTCCAACAGCAACCATTCCGTGACATGGTAGCGGCTACCGGCGGAAAAGGATTCATAAACAAACCGCTTGTGGCCGATGATGTGCTTCAAACCGTTGACAAGGTACTCAAGGGGGTCCAGTGATGACGAATGTAAGCGAAAAGCAGGAGGATGCACTCAAAGAGGTGATCAATATCGCCTTTTCCCGTGCTGCGGCCTCACTCTCTGAGTTAACAGGAACTCGGGTGCTCCTGGATGCCCCCCGGATCAATATTCAGCCCATCAAGGACCTTCAATCGGCCCTGGGTGGGTTAATGAAGGGGGAGGTGGCTACGGTCCATCAGGTCTTCGGCGGAGAGGTGGCAGGCGACGCGTGCCTCATACTGAATCAGGAGGGGGCCGTGGAACTGACCAACCTTCTGACCGGTAGGGCAGAAAAGAAAGAAAGACTGTACGAATTGGATCGCGAGGCCCTGAACGAGGTGGGAAACATCCTGCTCACAGCCTGTCTCGGGACCTTCGGGATTGTCCTCGATGTGAATGTCACCTTTGCCGTGCCCCGGATGCGTATGGAGGCCATAAGTAATTTCATTGACAGCCTGCATATCGATGATCAAAGAATCCAGACCTGTCTAATTGTTTCGTAAGCGCCAACTCAAGCACACTTCAGTGCCTTCGGGATTTCCAATTGCTCCGGACTGAGGTTCCAGGGCAGCAA